>JAKBES010000254.1 GCA_021833665.1 Acidobacteriota bacterium | reverse complement strand
GCTTCTTGACGCACGGAGCCGGCATGGCGAAGGGGGAGGCCAAGCGCCCCGTGGACCTTGTGGTCATCTCCGACGTCCATCTTGGGACCGTAGGGTGCCACGCGGCGGAGCTGCTGCGCTATCTCAAAAGTGTACGGCCCGGGACTCTCGTCCTCAACGGCGACATCATGGACTGCTGGCAGTTCAGCAAGTGGTACTGGCCCAAGGCCCACATGAAGGTCGTGAAACGCATCCTGAAAATAGCCGCGGGAGGGGTGCCCGTCTACTACATCACGGGCAACCACGACGACGTGCTCCGCAAGGTGGGCGAGCAGCACCTGGGGAACCTCCACCTCGTGAACAAGGTGGTCATGGACCTGGAGGCAGGCCGCGCCTGGATGTTCCACGGGGACGTTTTCGACGTGGTCATGAAGCACTCCCGTTGGCTAGCGCGGCTCGGGGGTAAGGGATACGATGTCCTCATCCTCATCAACCGCCTCGCGAACTGGCTCTCCGAGCGGACGGGGCACGGGCGGCTTTCCCTTTCCAAGCGGATCAAGGAAGGCGTGAAGAGCGCCGTGAGTTTCATGGGCGATTTCGAACGAACGGCCGCGGACGTGGCTCTGGAACAGGGGTACCAGTTCGTGGTGTGCGGCCACATCCACCAGCCCGCCATGCGGGAGATCGCCGGGGAAGGGGGGCGTGTGACCTACCTCAATTCAGGGGACTGGGTCGAGAACCTCACGGCCCTTGAATACCACGAGGGACGATGGTCCATCTTCAGCTACCGCGAACACGAGCAGGAATTGGGCGCCGCGGGGAGCGGCGAGGGCCTAGGCGAAGACGGCGACGAGGAGCTTGGATCCGCTGCTGATGCTTTGGGCGGCGTCCTGTCTTTCGTCCGCGCCCGCCCGGCCGGCCTCATTCGCAGGGGCGGCCGGCCGTGAGCCGGGCGGAGTAGGAGCACGAATGGCACGCATCTTCTACGGTCTGTCGGGAGAGGGACGAGGTCACGCCACGAGAGCGCGGGCGGTTTTGGAGCACCTCCGCCTGGACCACCGCGTGACGCTCTTTACCTACGCCGACGCCTTCGACATGCTGGAGCCGCTCTACCGGGGTACGGGGGTGGACGTGGAGCGGATCGGGGGGCCCAGGTTCCACTACCGCGGCGGCGAACTCGATGTTCTCCGCACGGGGATCCACGGCCTGAAGTACGCCACGCGGGTCCTGCCCGATCTGGTGGACCATCTTTGCGACCGGATCAGGGCGGAGAAGCCGAAGCTGGTCATCACCGATTTCGAGCCCGCCCTTCCGCGCGCCGCGCGGCGGTGCGGCGTTCCCTTCGTGAGCCTCACCCATCAGCACGCCCTCGTGGTCGACGATTTTTCTTCCCTGCCGGCAAGGCTGCGCTGGTACGGGGACCTGCTGGGGCTGGTGGTGCGGGCCTACTATTCGGGCCAGGTCAAGACCATCGTCTCCTCGTTCTACGCGCCGCCCCTCAAGGCCGGATTCAGCGGCGAAGCGGTCCAGGTCGGTGTCCTGCTGAGGTCCGAAGTGCTTATGGCCCAGCCCTACTGCGACGGCCACCTCGTGGCGTACCTGCGCCGCTTCGCCTCGAACGGGTTTCTGGATGCGCTGGCGGGATGCGGCCTTCCCGTCCGGGTTTACGGGCTCGGTGAAGGCCCGCCGCGGGGAAACCTGACGTTTCGGCGCGTGAGCGCGGACAGGTTCCTGGAAGATCTGGCCTCCTGCGAAGCCTTGGTCTCCACGGCGGGAAACCAGCTCGTCGGCGAGGCCCTCTACCTCGAAAAGCCCGTCCTGGCCATACCCGAGCCCGGCAACTGCGAGCAGCTGATCAACGCGCACTTTCTCAAGGAGAGCGGCGCCGGAGACTGGCTGCCCATGGAAGCCGTCACTCCTTCAAACCTGAGGTCCTTCCTCGACGGCCTGGGCCTCTACCGCGCCGCCATTCGCCCCGAGGCCGTCCAGGGCACGTCGGCTGCGCTCAGGGCTCTGCAGCCGTTCTTGAATTAGAACGACCCGCGGCGCTTGATAAAAGGGATGGCTCGGCGGCTTACGCGCCCGCCCCCTGGCGTTTCATCACCCGCTCCCGGAAGAGCCGCGCGAACAGGACGAAGGCCAGGGGCTTGCGGTACTTCATGAGCCAGGCGACCACCTCGTAGGCCACCCAGACGCCGTAGAGAACGGCCACCTCCTCGCGCAGCGTGGGAATGAGGAACTGCGCCAGCCACAGTGAGAAGAGGACCACGGCCTCGTACCACGCGAAGGACATGTTGGCCAGGAGGCACATGCCCAGGGTGGACTGGGCGATGGTGAGAGCGAACTCCAGGCGCTGTTCGGGATCCAGCGGTATGGGCTGAATGTGGCCCGCGGAGAAGGCCACCACGAAGGGAATCATGGCCGCCAGCATGGTCCACTGGTTGATGTTGGACGAGACCATGTTCATGAGGGCCATGGGAGCCCCCGTGACCTTGCGGGCCCAATAGACCGCCGAGAGCTTTTCAGGGAACTCGCTGAGGAAGGGCGCCACCCACTGCACGAAGACGTACTGGGAGATGCCCAGCGAAAGAGCCATGGCGAGGAGGGAGTGCAGGAAAGGCTCGGCGGTGAAGAAGATGATCCCCGCCCCTCCCAGGAAGAGGGCCGCGATGGTGGCGTTCCGGAGGGCGGGCCTGAAGGTCACGATCTTCCGGATGGGCCACTCCTCGTCCTCCGGGTTCTCCAGCTCCTTGGGCGGGATCCGGTTGAGGATGAACATGTAGGCGGCGTAGATGGCCATGAGCACGAGGCCGTCCCACACGGTGATGGTCCCCTTGAAGGTGATGACGCAGAAGTAGAGAAGGGGCAGGAGCAGGCCCACGACCTCCACGCTGTGCTCGTCCTCCAGGCGGATCTCTTTGAGGGGACGGCGGTGCTTCTTGCGGTGGAAGAAGGCGGCCACGGCGTAGATCATGGGCCAGCCCAGGCCCACGAGCAGGCGCACGGCTCCCGTGAAGTTGGCGGAAACGAGGTGCATGCCGCCCGGTGTTCGGGGGGCCTGCCAGGCGATGACGGCCTCCACGGCGAACTCGGGGAGGGTCTGCACCCACGCCAGAATGGCCAGGGAAAGGCCCTGAGACATGAAGAACTGGGCCGATTCGGCGGCCCAGGCGATGAGGAACGACCCTCCTACGATGGCCGGAAACGTCCAAGTTGCGGAAAGGGCGCCGGCCTTGGCGGCGGCGCCCATGCCCACGAGTTTGCTCATGCGGTCACATGAGCGGAGCGGCGGGGCCCGCTTTGGCTTGAGGTGCAACCGGATCGAGGGCCGGCTCCCCGGCCGGCTGGGCGGGGACGGCGATTCTTGTGAAGCTGTAGGGAGCCGACACGCCACCGTCGTCGTTGTTGGTCACGGTGATGGACACGGCGTGGCCCGCGGGAACCATGGCCTTGAGGTCGGCGCCTTTCTTGGCCACCACCTTGGCCGAGGTTTTGAAGGTCGTGAGCGGGACGGCCGCGCCGTCAATCTTGACGGTGCAGTTGGCGTGGAAGTTGGTCCCCGTGAGGATGAGGCGGAAGGGGTCGACGGCCTTTTTCACGGAGGTGATGACGGGCGGAGGAACGGTGGGGTTGCTCGCCGCAATGGAGAGGTGGCTGTCGGAGGCCGAGTGCCCCGCGCCGTCGTGAACCGTCAGGGTGACGCCGTAGGTTCCGGCGGCGGTGTAGGTGTGGGCAGGGTTTTGGGCGGCCGACAGGGCGGAGCCGTCTCCGAAGTTCCAGGAATAGGTGTAGGGAGCAACGCCGCCCGAAGCCGTGCCCGTGAACTGCACCGCCAGGGGAACGGTGCCCGAGGCCGTGTTGGAAGACGCCGTGGCCGTGAGGGCCGCCACTGAGGTTGCCGTGATGGAGAGGTGGGTGTCGGTGGCTGTCACGGAGGCCGAGTCCTGCACCGTGACCTCCACGGCGTAGGTTCCGGCGGTGGTGTAGGTGTGCTGGGGGGCCTGGCTCGCCGAGGTGGCGGACCCGTCGCCGAAATCCCAGGTGTACGTGAAGGGAGAGGTGCCGCCGGTGACGGCCGCGGAGAAGCTGACCGCGAGGGGCGCAGGTCCCGTCATGGGCGCGGCGGTGGCCGCCACGCTGAAGTAAGGATGGCTGAGATAGGCGGAAATCTGGGGGTAGATCTTGGCCATTTCCACGCCCTGGTTCATATCGGTGGGCGTGCAGGTGCTTCCCGCGAGGCCGAAGTGGTGGAGGGCGACGACGGAGTTGTCCGTCCCCAGCAGGACGGGGGAGCCCGAGGAGCCTCCCTGCGTGTCGGCGTAATAGCCGATGTCGGTGCCCGCGGCGTTGCCCAAAATGTTCACGGCCTGAACCTTGGCGTTGCCGTTGTCCAGGTCCGAGTAGACGGCAAACCGCTTGGGCTGGGCCCCGGGGTGGCCGGGGATCCAGATGGTGTCCCCGACGCTCGGCAGGACGGGGTTGGGCGTCAGGTATCCATAGCGGGCCTGGGGGGTGTCGCTGGTGATGGCCAGGAGGGCGTAGTCGAGGGTGAAATCCGTGGCCACGAGGTGGGCGCCGTAGGTCGTGCTGTCCGTGCTCGCGGGTCCCGCGCCGCAGCTCTGGTTCTGGTACTCCCAGTCAAGCCGCACGGACTGGGCTCCGGTCTCGGTGGCGATGCAGTGGTTGTTGGTGATGAAATAGCCGTAGGGGGAGAGGATGAAGCCGGTGCAGTATCCCGAGCCGTTCACGGGATCGGAGAAGTAAACCCTGGCCACGGCCTTGCCCGCGGTCCATTTGGCTGCGTCGGACTGGTAGCAGACCGCATCCTTGGAATCGTCCACGCCGCAGATGGATTCGGGTGCTGGTGCGCCCGTGGCGCGGTAGGCCGGGTAGCCGTAACTCAGCCAGTCGGCTTGAAGGCCCCACGGGGCCGAGTCTTTGCCGGGCCAGATCTCAACGCGGCACCATTCGCCCGAGGTCTGGGGGAGCCACAAGGCCCCGGCGTAAGGGCCAGCCAGGGTGTAGACTTCTTTGCCCAGGCCGTCCGAGAGGACGAGCTGGTCCCCTTGGTTCAACCGAAGGTCGGCTAGGTGGAGGCGCAGGGAGCTTGCCTCCGCCACGTTCACGTCGTAAAGCCACGGCGAAGTTATGGGGTGGGGCGACTCCAGCTTGGAAGGTACGACCTCGCCGGTCTTGACGTCGGGGGCGGCATAGACGACCGAGGCCAGGGCAACGGTGGCCAGGATGGCGGCGAACGGGGCGAAGCGCATGGGATCCTCCTTGGCCGGGGGCAACGAAACCTCAGGCACCCGTGCAGTTTAGCTCACCTGCGCGGGGGGCGTCAAAAGAACGGATCGAGGAAAAGCCGGGACCCCTCGCGGTTTCGCGGGCCGCGCTTTTCGGATAGCATGAGCGGAAGGAGGCCGCGTGAGGCTTCGGCTCGTGGACCGCTACGTCCTTCAAGAGATGTCGGGCCCCTTCTGGGTGGGGCTCGTGGTCTACTCGTTCCTTTTCCTCATCCAGCTCATCTTTCAGCTCGCCAGCCTGGTGATTCAGGAGGGGCTCTCCGCAGGGGC
>JAKBES010000253.1 GCA_021833665.1 Acidobacteriota bacterium | reverse complement strand
ATCTCCTTCGACGCTTGCGGGCGAGCGTCTCCGGACTGCTCGAAAGCAAAAAAATTGGTCCCAGGCTGAGCTTGGAAAGCGGTCTGGGATTTCAAAGGTGATGATTGCCCAATGGGAGACCAGCACAAGGAAGCCTGGCGTGGACTCGCTTTACACCTTGGCCAAAACGCTGGAGGTTTCCTTTGCGTGGCTGGCTGTGGGAGAGGGGGACCAAACCCTCTCGTTGAACGGGGTTGCTCCAGGGAAGAGTTCCGCATCCCATAATCCGGAACTGAGCAAAGCTTGTGTCGAGATGGTGCTTGAATTCATGCATACGCACAATTTGGCCAGTAATACGCAACAAGTCCCTGAATTGACAGAAGATCTCTACTGTCGCGCAGCTCAGGAGGGACTCGATAAGGCCAATAGAACCCGTGAGGCGTTCAAACTGGCGCTGAAGGATCTTGTCACGATCAAGCTTCACCTGGCTTAGCCTGCTGTTCAGGCTTCCCATTCCTTCAATCCCCAAGTACCGATATCCACCTTGGTGAAGACGGCTGGTTTGAGAGACAGAGCCTGATGAAGGTTTGCATCGAACTTCTTCGCGTTCGAACCCAGGCCTCCTTGCAAGAGAGAGGCTGCGATTTGCCGTGTGGTCTGGGGCTGAGGGGGCATATTGAGCCGTCAATTCGGGTATCCAACAAATGTGTAACAAGGGTCAGGTGGCACCCATGCTTCTCGAAGAGATCCCACAGGAAAGTTGATTTTGACCCCTTGAGTTTGTACCCAGGTATAGACCTTACCCTTCCAGTTGGGAGGTGATCATGGCACCTGGGGTCTTCAAGATGCGCGACCTCACCGAGGCCTGCGAAGTGAGCGATCAAGCGGTGCGCCTCTACGAACGCCTGGGCCTCTTGGAGCCCGTGGGCCGGACAGCCAAGGGCTACCGCCTGTACGACGCCTCCTCGGTGGAGACGGTGCGCTTCATCAAGCAGGCCCAGCGCAGCGGCTTCATCCTAGAGGAGATCAAGGTCCTCCTCCACACGGACATCCGGGATGAGCACGCCTGCGATGAAATGAAGACCCTGCTGGACCGGAAGCTCCACGCCCTTACAGAGCGGCTAGTCGAACTGCAGAGCATGAAAGACGTGCTTCAAAGCCTCCGTCAAGCCTGCGACGGCGAACCTGGGCCGCTCTGCCCGGCCTTCCTAAAGCTCTGCGTCCCCCATTGCACGGTCCCGGAGCCCAAGGGCGCACGTCCGTTGCGAAGGAGGTAAGCCATGCGAATCGAACTGCTGGCCTTCGAGGGTTGCCCCAATCTGGAACCAGCCCGGGAGCTGCTTCAGGCGGGCATGGCCTCCTTGGGCATCACCGGGGAAGTGCGGGAGATCCTGGTGGAGACGCCTGAGGCGGCCCGTCAGTGGAACTTCCCTGGCTCGCCCACCCTGCGGGTGAACGGCGAGGATGTGGCGCCCCTTACGGAGGTCTTCGAGCCCGCGCTCGGGTGTCGGACCTACGTGGTCCAGGGGCGCCGCCAAGGCCTGCCGGACGCGGCCTGGGTGCTGGAGGCCCTGCGCAAAGCCCAGGACAACGAATCCCACGCCTGCTGCACGCCCCTCGCCAAGCCCAAAACGGCGGCCTCGTGTCCAGTCTGTGGAGTGGAAGGAAAGCCGGTGAAGCCCGTTACCCTCCGTGCCCTGCTCCAGCCCTACCTTCTCGCCGAAGTTCGAGACGAGGTGTACCGCTTCTGCGCCAATCCCGACTGCGCCCTGGTCTACTTCAGGGCCGACGGCTCCCAAACCTTCGTCCGTGCCGACCTCACGGTGCGGGTGGGGGTGAAGGAACGGAGCGGGTCGCGCCCCCTGTGCTACTGCTTCGGGCACAGCGCCGAAGGCATCCGGGTGGAGTGGGCCCAGACAGGGAAGAGCACTGTGATCGACGCCATCAAGGCCGAGGTAAAGGCCGGGACCTGCCGATGCGAGATAACCAATCCTGGAGGCGGCTGTTGCCTCGGAGACATCACTAAAGAAGTGAAGGCCCTGACCATGAGTCCGGTCGCCCCTGCGCCAGCGTTGGACTGCTGTGCCCCCTCGAAACCCAAAGCCGGACACCGGACGGTGCTTTCCGCCGTGATGCTGGGGGTGGCGGCCTCCGCCTGTTGCTGGCTCCCCTTGGCCCTGGCTGGCCTGGGCATGGCCACGGGCACCCTGGGCGCCAAGATCGCCTGGATCCGCCCTTGGGCCCTGGGGGTCCTGGCTTTTCTCCTAGCTGGGGTTCTCGCATGGTGGGCGCTAAAACGCTATGGGAGTCCCTCGAAAAAGGACGCCTGCTGCACGGAGCCGATTCGCTTTCCGACGCTGCCGGTGGTCATCCTGGGCCTCTCCTTCATGGGGGCCGCCGCTGCACCCCGGCTCCTCCATCCGGGCCGGAGCATCACCATGACCGCCACCGTGACCCCCACTCCTGTCGGGGGCACCCTCCTCGTGATCTCTACCCCCCAATTCGATTGCCCATCCTGTGTGGGCACCCTCCCCCAGACCTTGGCTGCCACGCCAGGCGTAGCCTCAGTCCAGATGGACTTCGATAAGCGAGAGACCCATATCATGTTCCAGCCAGGCTCGGCGGTGGACCTCACGCTGGCGAGGTGGAAGAAGGAATTGGGTTTCAAGGGGAAAGAGGTGAAGCGGGAGGCCGTAAGCGTTCCGGGCCCCCTTCGTTAGATCCCATGCTCCCACCATCGCCAACAGCTACCTGACTTCCCACATGCCCGAGAACGCCATCATCGTGCACACCAGCGATGCCAGGCGTCTGGGGCTGCGCAAGGGGCAGAAGGTGAAGGTGGTCTCAGCCACGAACCCCAAGGGCGAGTACGACCTGAAGAACGGCAAGTCGAAGACCATGGTCGGGAAGGTTTGGCCCACCGAGACCATCCGCCCCGGCATCGTCACCTTCACGCTGGGCCACGGCCACTGGGCCACGGGCGCCGCGGACATGACCGTGGACGGCACCGTGATCAAGGCCGATCCCAAGCGTGGCGGCGGCATCCACGCCAACGCCGCCATGTGGGTGGATCCCTACCTGAAGAACACCTGCATGATCGACAAGGTGGGCGGCAGCGTCAGCTTCTACGACACCCGCGTGAAACTCGTGAAGGTGAAAGCCTAGTTGTAACTACCAAGGAGGATGTTCATCCGGACTGGGCTGGGAAGCTGTTGTTACCACACACCAGCTTTCGAGGAGACAGGCCGGATGAACCTCCACAGTTCAATAAAGACCTGCCCGTTCAGTCGAGGAATATTGGTTTGGCGGGTCCGTGGCCAGGGTTGGACGGTCAGTGCGTGATCCGAACGCATGACGCCGAGAGACCTCGGGGCTTTGAGCCCCCTCCTGACCCAGCAAATCAATCCCTGCGGGCGATTCGAGCTGGGTTTGGAGGCCCGGCTGGAGCTTGACGTCCGACAACAAATGTCCACGGAGAGAAATGGCGCAACATCGCATGTTTGTTGGGTTATCCAAAAAAAACCCGAGAAGCTCGATCTTGACTAGATGCATAGATCCGGATATATATATCTAGCCTGGAGGCACCATGAAGGTTGCCGTTCGATTTTTCAGGGCTCTCGGAGACGAGGCTCGTCTCAAGATCCTCTGGCTCTTGCTGAACCATCGAGAGCTTTGCGTCTGCGATGTAATGGCAATCGTCGGCATCGGTCAGTCCAAGGCCTCTAGACACCTCGCGACCCTGCGGCAGGCCGGACTGCTAACCGACCGAAAGGAGGGGCTCTGGTCCTACTACTCCTACGGTCCTTCGAGTGACGAGCTGGCAAGCGCCCACTGTGAGCTTCTTCGCAGCACCTTGGCGCGGCTGCCGGATGCTGAGGAACTACTCGATAGACTCAAGGGCTGGCTTGAAGTGAGCCGTCACGGCGCATCCTGCACCAAGGACGCGGCCAGCGCCTTTGTCGCGGGGAAAGGTGCCATGACGACCTTGAGGAAAGGAAACAATCGATGAGCACGTCGGTAAGCACCGCGTCCCTAGATTTTGTGGGCGTGGCCAAGCAGCTTCGGAAGGCCGGAGTGGGCGGTGACGCCTGTTCTGGTCGCGATTCTCGGTGGAATCGAAACCCTGTTTGTACCCAAGGGCCCAGGAGGACCCGAACGAAGGAGATCTGCCATGAGCAAGATCAAAGAAGAGAAGCCGAAGGGGAAGGGTTTTTTTGCGACCCTGAAGGAATCGATGACCAAGACGAGTGAAGGCTGTGGCCCAGGCTGCGGTTGCCGCGTCGAGGTCAAGAAAGATGACAAGGCTGAAACCGAAGAGACCTCGCCGAGGGCAGATGAGAGCAAATAACCTCTCACTCCTTTCGCTTCAAGGCATTGGATTCATTCGTCTCGGCGTCAAGAAATGGCAATGGGCGAGAAAGGGATATTTATGTCTAACGCCGATGTCATTCGTAGTGAAGGACGGCGAGAGATCTTGGTGCTTTCTCTCGTTCCGGCGCTCGTTCTCCTGTTGATCCTCGCGAGTTGGGCGCTCGCACACTGGGGTATCGGCCCGCTCTTCATCAACGCGGGGATTGCGCTCGGCGCTGTGCTGCTCGGGGGGCTGCAGCGTTTCATCTCCGGCGTCAAGGACGCGCTTCGCGGCCAGATCACCGTGAATGTCTTCGTTACCGTGGCCCTAGCGGTCACGGTCGCCGTGGGAGAGTTTCGTCCAGCGGCGGTGATCATCTTCATCATGGCCGTGGTTGGGGCGCTCGAGTCTTTCACCCTCGACAAGACTCGGCGGGCCATCCGGGATCTCCTCCACCTCACTCCGCCCACGGCCACGGTGCGACGCGGCAATGACGAACTCACGCTGCCGGTCGCAGACCTGAAGGTGGGTGACCTGGTGATTGTCCGCCCCGGCGAACGGATCCCGGTCGATGGGGTGGTCACCGCGGGCGCGAGCGTGGTGAACGAGGCTCCCATCACGGGCGAGTCGATGCCCGTCGAGAAGGTCACCAGCAACGGTGTGTTCGCCGGCACGCTGAACGATACAGGACGGCTCGAGATCCGCACCTCGAAGACCGGCGATGACACCACGCTCGCCCGCATCGTCCACCTCGTGGAAGAAGCCCAGGACGCCAAGGCGCCTATCCAGGGGATGGCCGATCGCTTTACCGTCTGGTTCCTTCCGACCGTGCTCGTGCTGGCGACCATCGGGTATTTCACATCGGGGAATATCAAAGTGGCGGCTTCCATCCTGCTGGTCGCTTGCCCATGTGCCTTCGCCATCGCCACTCCAAGCGCCGTGGCCGCAGGCATCGCCAACATGGCGAAACGCGCGGTGTTGATCAAGGGCGGAATCTTCTTCGAACTGGCTGGAAAGATTGACACAATCCTAGTGGACAAGACCGGGACGCTGACCTTTGGACGCCCGCAGGTTGTTCAGCTGGTTGCGGCGAATGGTGTCGCTGAGGATGAGGTCTTGAGGATCGCCGCCATCGCAGAGAAGTATTCGGAGCATCCGCTGGCGAGGGCCGTCGTGGCGTTCGCTCGCGAGCGGAAGGTTGAGATCCCCGATCCCGATGGCTTTAAGA
>JAKBES010000252.1 GCA_021833665.1 Acidobacteriota bacterium | reverse complement strand
TTTGAGGTCCGCCGCCTTGCCCCCGGCCATGCCACCTGAAGACCCGCCCCACAGGGGCACCACCGGCCTCACGGCTCGCCTCCCGGCCCTCCGCCCTGTTCTGACGCGTTGGTACAGCGCGGGCCACCGGAACCTGCCCTGGCGAACCACGAGCGATCCGTACAAAATCTGGCTGAGCGAAATCATGCTTCAGCAGACTCAGGTGGTCACGGTCCTGAGGTATTTCGAGCCGTTCATGGAGCGTTTTCCCGATGTGGAAGCGCTGGCCCGGGCCCGCGAAGAGGACGTCCTCAAGGCCTGGGAGGGCCTCGGGTACTACCGCCGGGCGCGCAACCTCATTCCCGCGGCGAAGGCCGTCGTGGCATTGGGCTTGTGGCCGAAGGACGTGAAGCACCTCATGGAGCTTCCGGGCGTGGGCAGGAGCACGGCGGGAGCCATCGCCTCTTTCGCGTTCGGTGCGAGGGCGCCCCTCCTGGACGGAAACGTCCGCCGGGTCTGGTGGCGCTTGGGTGCCTTGCGGCGGGGCGGAACCAGCGATGACGCCCACCTGTGGGCGCTCTCCGAAGCGATCCTCGGGGAGGGCGACCCGGCGATCATGAACCAGGCTTTGATGGAGCTGGGCGCCACCGTATGCACGCCGCGTTCTCCGCAGTGCGGAGTCTGCCCCGTATCGGGCCGTTGCGCTGCTTTCTACTCCGGCGATCCCGAGAAGTTCCCTCCTCCCAAAGCATCCCGGGCCAAACCGCTCGTGAACGTGTCCCTGGCCATCATCCTCCATGGCGGACGCTTTCTTGTAACCCGGCGCCCTTCCGAGGGGCTTCTGGGCGGGCTTTGGGAACTGCCCGGCGGCAAATGGGAGGAGGGCGAAGGTGCACTCCAGGCCCTCCGGCGCGAGATGACGGAGGAACTCGGAGTGGCTGTTAGGGTGGCGGCCGCCTTCGGCCCCGTTTCCCACGCCTACACTCATTTCGCCGTCCGGCTCCATCCATTTCTCTGTACCCTTCCGGCGGGCCAGGAGCCCGCCACCCCGTTGCCCATGCGGTGGATCCGCCTGGAGGAGGCTCACCAGCTCGCTTTTCCACGAGGTACGCGAAAGGTCTTCGACCGGGTATTCGGGCGGGACCTTCGCGCGGCGGAAGAGGCCGGTTCGTGGGAGGATGGGCCCGGCCGCCCTTGACCCCCAGGGCGGCGTCTGGTCTTATAGACTATTGAAGGAGCGGGGCCTCGTGAAATCTTCCGAAAAGTGGATGTTGGCCGCGGTGCTGAGCGCCTTGGGCATCGTGGGTTTCTGTCTGATCTGCATCGTGGGCGCCGTGCTGACTCCCTTGAGGTGGTGGTCCCACGGCGGCGCCGCCGAAGCGGCCGAAGACTTTTTGAGAAAGAACCCCGTGGTGGCCGCTCACCTTGGCACCATCCGGTCCTTCGGTGCCCTTCCGAGCGGCTCCCAATCCCTGATCAACGGCGAAGGAAAGGCCCACCTGCTGATCACGATCCGCGGAGAAAAGGGCGAAGGCACGGCGGAAGTGGACTTGATGAAGAAGCCCGGCGAATCGTGGAAAGTCACGGCGGCCGTTCTCGTGGCCGGAGACCAGCGGCTGGTGCTCGAAGGGGGCCCCGGCGCCAGCAGCCCCTCGCCGCCGTCCGAGGCTCAACCGGGCTCGGACGAAGACCAAGGCGTCGAACCCAGGGACGTCTGAGCCTCCAACGCACCGCCAAATAAGAAAAGCCGGGCGATTCAGCGAGCGGGTGATCCGCCCCCTCAATCGTCCCGATCGGCCGGCAAGGGTTCGAGCTCTATCCGCAGGCGGAAAAGCCGTCCACTCGCATCAAGGGTCACCAGGAGCGGCTCCCCGGGCTTGAGACGAAGGCTCGGGATGATGCCGGTGGCCGGGACCTGGAGGCTGGCGGGGGGCTGGGACACTGCGGGGTTCTCCACTTTCGGGACCGGGTCCGAGGGACGCTCGTCCCGCGCCCGGAGGAATTCCTGCTCGAGGGCTCGAATCCCCGGATGAACCGTTGCGGAGCGGAACGGCTCCTCCTGGACGGCCGGGGCCTCGGCCAGCGCCGCAAGGCCGTCCTCTTGGCGCAGGAGGGTCCCCGTCTCCTCCCCCGCCTCCGAGAACAGCCACTCGGGGTCGCCCATCGGAAGCCGAACGGAAGGCGAGGCCGGGGTACGGCGGGACTCAGGAAAGGGCATGGATTGCGTTTCGCCGGACCGATCCTCCTGAAAGAGGGGATCGGTCCCCCCCGGGGCGCTCAGCTCGGGCGTCTCGCCGGCCTCAAAGAGGGGCTCGGCGTCCTCGGCGAGCACGGCCTCTGCCCGCAGGGAGGTCTCCTGGTCCGATGGGCGCTCCGTTTCCTGCCCGGGGGCAGCTCCCTTGCTCAGCAGATTTTTCAAAACGAGGCGCATGATGGCGGTGAGGGTGTCTTCGACCCCGATGCCCTCGTTGGCTATGGCCTCAAAGAACGGCGCGTTGTCGGGATTGAGGTCGCGGTCCAGTTCTTCCACCGTGAGCAGGCCGTCCAGGTCACGCTTGTTGTACTGGAGGACGAGAGGCACATCCTGGAATCGCAGGCCATTGTCCTTCAAATGCTGGTGGAGCTGCTGGAGTGCCTCGATGTTGGCTTCGGCCATCCTCCGCTGGCTGTCGGCCACGAAGACGACCCCGTCGCAGCCTTTGAGAACGCGTCTCCTCGTCTCCTCGTAGAAGACCTGTCCGGGCACGGTGTAGAGCTGCACCCGCACCTTGAACCCGCGCATGGTTCCCAGGTCCATGGGAAGAAAATCGAAGAAGAGGGTGCGATCCGCCTCCGTGGAGAGGGAGAGCATCTTGCTTCGCTGTTCGTCTTCCGTATTGTCGTAGATGAAGCTCAAGTTGGTAGTCTTGCCGCACAATCCCGGACCGTAATAGACGACCTTGGCCGTGATTTCCCGCGTCACATGGTTCAGGAGCGCCATCGGGGGTACCCCACGGGAAGTCTACGCCAACATGTCTTCCAAGGCCTTCTCTTCGGAGGTGTAGACCTTGAATACCTGATCCAGGCGGGTCAACTGGAGGAGCTTGATGATCGTGTTGTTGGGATTGACGAGCTTGAGGCGCTTGCCGGAGCCCTGAAACCTGCCCAGATAGCCCACCAGCTCACCCAACCCCGTGGAATCCATGTAGTTGATGTTTTCCAGGTCCAGGATGACACCCTCCACGCCCCCGTCAGCCAGGAGTTTCGCCAGCTCGTCGCTGAGGCGCTCGGCCGATTCGCCAAGCCGCACGTCTCCCGTGATGTCCAGGACGATGACCGTGTTGTCGATGACCTTCTTGACGATCTTCACGGCGCCTGGTCCTCCTGCACCTTGTCCATGGTGAAGGCTCCCGTTACGGGCTGGCCGGAACTCAGGTCGTAACTGTACCAGGTGCCCCTGACACCCAAGCGGTCCTTCGACAGAGTCCCCTCGAAGCGCCCCATCTTGCCGTAGGCGGCGTCGATGCGTTCAAGAACCACTTGATCTTTTACAAAGAGGCCCTGAAGGCTTCCCTGTTGTCCGTTGTCCAGGGTGTAGTCTCCCGTGAGGATGGTACCGTTCTGGGAGAGGAACACGTCGCCCCTCGTGCCCATGGGCATGATGGTGAGCACCCAGTGCCCTTCCATGATCTGCCGGCTCTTGTCGAGAGAGGACCGAACCCGGTCGAGCTCCGACTGGAGGGCCACCATTTCCGTGGTCAGCTCCTGCATGGATTGCAGGGTACGAACTCGTTCCGATTCCAGGTATTGGAGTCGAACTGCGCGCCGGATCATGTCCTGCAGCCGTGCCGGATCGGGAGCCTCCGCATCACCGTTGGAAGAAGAATCAGCGGCCATAAGCTCTCGAATTTGCCCGTCGACCTGGCCCAAGTAGGAGGCTTTTGTTTTGAAAATGGCGCGGCGGACCGAGAGGATGGTCTCCAGGGCCGTCTGGCGGATGCGGTTGGCCTCCACGTTCCCGTCGGCCCCCAAGCACGACAGGGCAAGGGTTAGAGCGAGAAAGCTGGAGACGGCGATGCGCCTCAACTCGGCGGCCATGGCCTGAAGATACCACGCGCCGCCGATAACGGCAAGCCCTTGAACGAACCGAAGGCGCGAGGAGAATTCCATCGCCCCCTTTGGGAAAAGCGAGGATGGGGGCTCTTGTGGTACCTTCTTTTCCGGAGGTGGCACCGCATGCCCCTGGAACCAGCCGTGCTCGTGGGCGTAAGCCTTCCCCACCTGCCCTCCCATAGGGTGGAGGAATACCTCGACGAACTCTCGGCCCTCGTGGAGACGGCGGGCGGAGAAGTGCGGAGCCGGGTCCTCCAGGATCGGGACCGCCTCGATCCCGCCACGTACATCGGCAAGGGGAAGGCCGAGGAGGTGGCGGCCCTCTGCAAGGGCGAGGGCATCAAGCTCGCCGTCTTTGACGACGAGCTCTCTCCGGCCCAGGTCAAGAACCTCGAAAAGGCTCTGGGCGTAAGAGTATGCGATAGGACGTCGGTGATCCTGGACATCTTCGCCCGGCGGGCCCGGACGCGGGAAGCCAAGACCCAGGTTGAATTGGCTCAGTATACGTACCTCCTGCCCCGCCTCACCCGGGCATGGACCCACCTTTCCAGGCAAGCGGGCGGCATCGGCACCAGGGGCGTGGGCGAGACCCAGCTCGAAACGGACCGCCGGGTGATCAGGCGCCGAATCGCCCGTCTTACGGACGAGCTGAAGCACATTTCGGCCCACCGCAAGGTGCAGGGGCGCAGCCGCCGGGACACCTTCGAGGCGGCGCTCGTGGGCTACACGAACGCGGGCAAATCGTCCCTCATGAACGGGCTCACGGCGGCCCACGTGAAGGTGGAAGACCGCCTCTTCGCGACCTTGGACACGACCTTCCGCCGCCTCCCTCTCCCCGGCCTGGCCCAGGACGCCCTTCTCATCGACACCGTGGGCTTCGTCCGGAAGCTGCCCCACCACCTCGTGGCGTCGTTTCGGTCCACGCTGGAGCAGGTGAAAGAGGCGGACCTTCTTCTCCACGTGGTGGACGTGAGCCACCCTTCCTTTGAAGAGCAGGCCGCCACGACCCTCAAACTCCTCGCCGAACTCTCCATGGAAGCGATCCCCGTGCTTACGGTGCTCAACAAGGTGGACAAGGCGCCCGAAGGCTTCGTGGCCCGCGCCGCCGGCCTCTACCCCGAACACCTTTGCGTGTCGGCGCTCACGGGCGAAGGGATGGACGGCCTCAAGGCCGCCCTTGCCAGCGCCGTCCGGCGCACCGCCAAGGGCGAAACGCTGGTGGTGTCCTACGACCGCTGGCCCGATTTCCTCCCCTACCGCACGAGATTTAAGGTCCTGCGCGAGGTCTACGGCGACGAGAGCGTGAAGGTCACCCTCCGGGGCAAGGAGGCGGACGTCGCCGAAGTGCGGAAGGCCCTCGGGCTGGATCGTTGAGGCGATTCGCGGGCTGAGCGGTCCTTCTCCCGGCGGTACGCCATCTTGTCAATCGCATTTCCTTTTGGTAACATCTTAGCCTGGTTCGGGGGGACCGTTCTTCTCCACTCCCCACACTGAAAGCTGAAAGGAAGGGGCACG
>JAKBES010000251.1 GCA_021833665.1 Acidobacteriota bacterium | reverse complement strand
GTCGCGCCGAGTGAAATGATCGATGAAGGTTTTCAGCAGGGACATGGTGTCTTCCCCCCCGGAAAGACCGCGCGTGTGCGGAGAAATTTCGGGCCCGCGGCGCGCGTGCTAGGGCAAGAGCTCCAGAATGCGCCGGGCTTGTGCTTCGGGCGGCCCCATGGCGCCGTTGATGAGGACGCACCTGGCCTCCGAGAAGAAGCCTTCAAACTGGGCCCGCACGGCCTCGGCGGCGGCTCCGGAGAGCTCCTGTTGGTGAGGGTTGAGGAAGGGAACGGGCGAGGTCCCGGGGAGCCCGGGCAGATGCCCGCTCGCCAGGTACCGCGCCGCTTCCTTGGCGGGCACGTCTTTTGCCGGGGGCAGGACCGGGTCCTTGGCCAGAAGGATGCACAGGCGCGGCGTGGTGCGTCGCGCGTGGCCCTTGGCGCCGCCCAGCCAGTACGGGTCCAGCATGATGCGGCCCTCGCTCGAGGCGGGCAGGCAGGCGGCGGCCCCCGCGTCCAGCGGGCAGTGCTCGCCCACGGGACACCACTCCAGCCGGCATTGATCTCTCGCGGTGACGATGTTTTCGAGCTTGCAGCGGTCCAGGAGCGCCTCCACCTCGGGAAAACGCTTGCCCCATTTGGCCTTGAGGTAGAGCTTGCGCTCCATCAGGTCGGCCAGGGGGGTCCCGCCGCCCAGACGGAGCAGCACGGCGTCGGAAGCTACGAGGCGCGCCCCCTCCTGGGCGAGGATCGAGGCCAGCACGGCGGTCCGTCCTGACCCCGGCCCGCCCCACACGAGAATGCCCTTGCCCGCCACGTCCAGAGCCGCGCAGTGGGCCATGAGGGCTCCCGATGCCCTCGACGCTTGGGCCGCGGCGAGGGAGAGCGCGAGGGATCGGATCTGCCCGTAGTAGGCCGAGTTGAAGGCGAAGGCCGTGGCCGTCTCTGCGTGGATGAAGGCCGAGGGTTCCCGTCCCGCCACGTCCTTCACGGCGTAGAGGACGGCATGGGGTTCCAGGTCGCCTTCGAGGGGCGCCGGATAAAAATTCTCCTGGTAGAAGTCCGCGAGGTGGGGCGAATTGGTGCGCAGTTGGACCACGGCTCCGGCGATGGAGGCGTTCCACTCGAAGTAGGCATTGGGCGCAATGCAGTGCTCGGCCAGCCGGAGGAACTCGTTGCGCCCCTCCAGTCCTGGCGCCGACCGCGTCTGCACGTAATCTCGCACCTTGGTGACCACGTTGTTAAGGGCGCGGGGACGGACGCCGCGGGGCTCTTCGAGCTTCTGCAGGGCCCTCTCCATGCGGCGCATGCCCTCCTCCAGCCGGTCCATGGACGTGGCGAAGGAGAGGCGGATGTGGCCCTCCGCCTCGAAGGCGTCCCCGGGCACCGTGGCCACGTGGGCCTCCTTCAGGAGGTAGTAGGCGAGGCCGTAGCTGTTGCGGATGGGCGCTCCCTGGTACTCCTTGCCCAGGTGGGGCCCCACGTTGGGAAGGGCGTAGAAGGCCCCCTGCGGGGTGACGCACGACACGCCGGGCATGGCGTTCAGCTTGTACACCACGAAGTTCCGGCGGCGCTCGAACTCGGCCCTCATGCGCTCCACGTCCATGGCGCAGGAGCGCAGGGCCTCCACGGCGGCCTTCTGCACGAAGGACGTGGCGTTGCTCGTGGAGTGGGACTGGATCTTGGAGCAGGCCGCGATGATCTCCCTGGGCCCCGCGGCGTAGCCCAGGCGCCACCCCGTCATGGAGTAGGCCTTGCTGAATCCGTTCACCACGATGGTGAGTTTCTTGATCTTCTCGCCGAGGGAGGCGATGGACGTGAACCGAGCCCCGTCGTAAACGAGCTTCTCGTAGATCTCGTCGGCGATGACCCAGAGCTGCTCCCGGACGCACACCTCCGCGATGGCCTGGAGCTCCTCCCTGGAGTAGAGCGCCCCCGTGGGGTTGCAGGGGTAGTTCAGGAGGATGGCCTTCGTGTTGGGGGTGATGGCCGAGGCCAGATCCTTCGCCTGAAGGCGAAATCCCTTCTCCTC
The DNA here is from genome assembly GCA_021833665.1 of Acidobacteriota bacterium. GTDB lineage: Bacteria > Acidobacteriota > UBA4820 > UBA4820 > DSQY01 > JAKAJA01. The sequence continues at coordinate 3,579 of JAKBES010000251.1, read as the reverse complement.
GTAGGTGGGTATGAGGACGGGGTTGCCCCCCGCCATGCGCACCTGGTCGGGGTAGGAGACCCAGCACGGGGCCGGGATGAGGACGTCGTCGCCGGCTCCGAAGAGGCTCAGAGCGATGTTCAACAGGGAGTGCTTGGCGCCCGTGGAAACGATGATCTCGTTGGTGTCGTAGGCGAGGCCGTTGTCCTGGAGCAGCTTCTCGGCGATGGCCTTCTTGAGCTCGGGGATGCCGTCGTTGGCCACATACTTGGTGAAGTTGGCGTCGATGGCCGCCTTGGCGGCCCGCTTCACAGGATCGGGGGTGGGGAAGTCCGGTTCCCCCGCGGAGAAATCCACCACGTCGATGCCCTGGGCCCGCATCTGCCCCGCCCGCGCCGAAATCCTCAGCGTGGGCGACAGCGCGATCTTGTTCACCCGGTCAGACAGCATGGGAGACACCCAAAACCCTTAACCGCAACGCTAAGGGGTTCTTTGAGAAGGTCAAAGACTTGGCGGTCTTTGCGCCTTTGCGGTTCATTGTTTTTTATCTTCGGCCGGCTTGGACTTGTGGACGAGGTCCTGGAGCTTGAGGCCGGTGAGGCTCTCGACGATGGGGGGAAGCTGGGCGAGGACCCCAGCCACCTGCCCCGTGATCTTGGGGGCGCCGTTGTTGTCCCCCACCATGATGATCTTCTCCACCTTGGAGAGCGGCTCGCTCACGGCCCGTGCCAGCTCGGGCAGGGACTTGATGACCATGTCCGCCAGGGCCGCATCGGTGTATTCCTTCCAGGCCTCGGCCTTCCCGTGCATGGCGTCGGCCTCGGCGGCACCCTGAGCCTTGGTGGCCTCGGCTCTGGCGGCGCCTTCCAGGCGGACTCCGGCGGCCCGACCCTTGGCCTCCAGCTCCTTCTTGTAGGCCTCCGCGTCCGCTTCTAGGTGGGCCTGGTAGAGCATGGCCTCGGCGGGGCGTTTGACCGTGGCTTCTAGCTCCTTTTCGCGGCGCAGGACTTCCTTCTCCTCCACCTGGGCTGCCATGTCCTTCTCGGCGAGACGGACTTTGTACTCCTGCTCGCGAAGCTCGAGGGACAGCTTGGATTTCTCGATGTCGTAGGCGGCGTCGGCGTGGGCCCGCTGGACGTTCACGGCGGCCTGGTATTGCGCCCTGCTCACCTCGAAGTCTCTCGTGGCCTCAGCCAGCTCGGCCTCGGCTTGCAGGCGGGCCACGTCGCCCTCCTTGCGCGCTACGGCGGTATTGATGGTCGCGTCCCGCTCCGTTTCCGCCTGCGCGATGGCCGCGTCGCGCTTCACTTCGGCCAGGCGCCTGGCGCCCATGGCCTGGATGTAGCCGCCCGCGTCGGAGATGTCCTTGAGGGAGAAGGAGATGAGCTCCAGGCCCAGGAGGTCGAAATCTTGGGCCGCCGCCTCGCGAACCTTGTGGGCGAACTCTTCCCGCTGGGAGTAAATCTCCTCCACGGCCATGGTCCCCAGAATGGCCCGCATGTGCCCTTCCAGGACTTCCTGGGCCACGTAGGTGATGCCCGAAGAGCCCTTGGAGAGGAAGTTCTCCACGGCGCGGTGCAGGGCGGCGCCCTCGCTGCACGCCTTGACCTGGCCTTGAGAATCGGCGGAGATGAGGACGCCTTGGGCGGTGAGGACGTCGGGGCACCTGAGGGCGATGGAAAAGACCTCCAGGGGAAACACCTCGGCCGACTCGAACAGGGGCCACACGAAGGTCCCTCCGCCCACCTGGAGGCGGTAGCCGAGCCTGCGCTTCTGGCCTCCCGCATCGGTGACGGTGGAGGTCCGGCCCGAAATGACCAGCACCTGGTTCGGGCCCACTTTCTTGTAGTTCCGTGCCCAGGCGGCCACGATGAGCGCCAGGAGCACGACGGCGGCTACAGCTATGATCCAAGGCAGAAACACCATGGGGTCCCTCCGATGTGTCAATCCCCCCTTAGGGCGAGACCTTAACCTTAAGCCAAATTCGGCTCTCCCTCAAGGCCTGAAGGCGGACGCGGGCCCAAGCCATTGGGCAACTCACCCATTTCGGGGTGCCTCCGGGGGGCCGCGTTGCCCTGCGGGGCTCACCGGGCCTATGCTAGACCTTTGGGGAGCCAGCGCCCCGAGGAACCCTTCAGAGGTGGCCATGTCGGCAAAAGGTCCTTACGATCCAGATCATTACCGGCGCTTCGCGGAGAACCTGAAGGGAGCCCTCGGCAGCCCCAACATTCAACATCCCACCCTGTGGGGCCTGCGCCGGAAGGCTCTGAAAAGTGCGCGCAAGACGGCCAATGGATCTTACCTATGGACCTCGGCCATCTCCTCGCGTCAGGCGGCCAAAACGGTGTACCTCGGCGACGAGAGCGTCCAGCTCCCCCGGCCGTCGCCCGGCCAGCTCGCCATCGTGGAGCGAGCCCCCGACCAGCTCCACAAGGTCCTCCAGCTCCTGCGGACGCAGCCCTTCGTCCACATCCGCAGGCAGATGGGGAACAACCGGGAGTTCAACCCCGTCTGCAATCTCTACGTCTCCGTTTCCGACCCTAAGAACTACCGGCTGGCCTACGAGTGGGCCATGACCATGGGCCCCGTCAAGGGCCGGGGTCCGGGTCCCGAATTCATCATGATCCACGTCCCCGAGGAGCATCAGCTCCGCATGCAGATCCTGGTGCTCCCCCAGCACGACATCAACATCGCCATGGGCACGGACTACACGGGCGAGTGCAAGAAGGGATTTCTTCGCCAGGCCATGTACCGTGCGGACATGCAGGGCATGCTGGGGCTCCACGCGGGGACCAAGGTCGTGAAGGCCCGGGACCACGCCTCGGGCAAGGTCAAAACCTACGGGGTCTTCATGTTCGGCCTCACGGCCACGGGCAAGTCCACGTGGTCCTGCCACCAGCTCGGCCTCGACCCCGATCTCGGAGAAGGCACGTGGGTCTCCCAGGACGACATCGTCATCCTCAAGCGCGACGGGTCGGCCCTGGGGACGGAGCAGGGCTTCTACGTGAAGACCGACGTGGACCCGAAGCTCCAGGAAGCCATGTATTACTCCCTCGCGCACAAGTCGGCCCTCCTAGAGAACGTCATGGTGGACGGTGCGGGAAAGATCAATTTCCTGGACGAGCGGCTGGGGGAAAACGGCCGGGGCGTCCTCGACCGGCGCCAGCTCAAGGTGAAGCGTGGCGGCAAGATGGTCTCCATCTGCGCCGATTCCATCGACTTGCCCGGCTTGGACCACCTGGACGGCCTCGTCTTCGCGTTCATTACCCGGCGCGGCACCATCATGCCCTTCGCCCAGCGCCTCACCCCCGAACAGGGGGTCCTGGCCTACCTGTGGGGCGAGTCCACCCACTCCTTCGCCACGGTGCCCGAGAAGGCCGGTGATTCGGTGCGCATCGTGGGCATGGACGACTTCATCGTGGGCCCCCAGGGCCGGAAGGTGAACGCCTTCTACGACATCGTCATGGGCCTCGTGCGAACCCATCCGGGCAAGGTCCACTTCTTCCAGTACAACACAGGCGGCATGGGAGAGATCATCACCGTGGACCCGGCCACCAAGAAGAAGACCCTCGTGCGCAAGGATTGCCGCGTGCTCCTGGA
>JAKBES010000250.1 GCA_021833665.1 Acidobacteriota bacterium | reverse complement strand
CATCACCCGGTGACACCCCGTGGGACAGACGGCCAACCGGCTCATCCTCACCCTTCTGCATGAGATGGAAGAGCGGAGCCTCGGCATGGGGATGGCCTCCCTCTGCGTGGGCGGCGGACAGGGTGCTGCCATGCTTGTGGAGAGGAGGTAGTCATGGGCGCGCTGAACCTGGAACTCCGTCCCGACTGGGTGGGCGTCCTCTGGTTTGACCTGCCGGGCGAGAAAGTGAACAAGCTCTCCTCGCCCGTCATGGAGGAACTGGAGGCCACCCTTGACACCGTGGCCAAGGACGGGCGCATCAAGGGTCTGGTGATCGCCAGCCGGAAGAAGGACGTCTTCATCGCCGGCGCCGACGTGAACGAGATCCGGGGCGTCACGGACGAGAAGGCGGCCTTCGAATCGGCCCGCCGTGCCCAGCTCATCCTCCACAAGATCACCCAGCTCTCCGTCCCCAGCGTGGCGGCCATCGACGGCGTGTGCCTGGGCGGCGGATTGGAGCTCTCGCTGGCGTGCACCTACCGCATCGCCACGGACAACCCCAAGACCAGCCTCGGCTTGGTGGAAGTGAAGCTGGGCATCATCCCCGGGTTCGGTGGCACTCAGCGCCTTCCCAAGGTGGTGGGACTTCAGGAATCCCTCAAAATGATCCTCAACGGTTCCACCGTGGACGGCAAGAAAGCCCTGCGCTCCGGGCTGGTCTCCGCCTGCGTTCCGGCGGGGTTGCTCATCGAAGAGGCGGCCGCCCTGGCTCTCAAGGCCGCGCACTCGTCCTCCAAGGGGCGGCCCTTCAAGCCCAAAGGGGCCATGAACTGGGTTCTGGAGAAAACGCCCTTCGGCCGAAACCTGGTCTTCAAGAAGTCCAGGGAGGCGGTCATCAAGGCCACCAAGGGCCAGTATCCCGCTCCCCTCGTGGCCTTGGAGGTCATCCGAAAGACGTACGGGATGCCCGTGGAGCAGGGGCTGGAGACGGAGGCCCGGGAGAACGCCCCCCTCATCGTCTCGGACGTGAGCAAAAACCTGATCCACCTCTTCTTTCTCATGGAGGGGGTGAAGAAGGCCACGGGCGTGGCCGGCGATACGAAGCCGCTGGCCGTGGGGCGCGTGGGGGTCCTGGGCGCGGGGGTCATGGGCGGCGGCATCGCCCAGCTCGCGGCGGACCGGGGCATCAGCGTGCGGATGAAGGACATCAAGGAGGAGTTCCTGGGCAAGGGGCTGGCCGAGGCCAACAGGCTCTTCCAGGCCAAAGTGAAGCGAAGGCGCCTGAAGAAGCACGAGGCCCAGTTCCGCTTGGACCGCATCAGCCCCACCTTGGCGTATGACGGCTTTGGTACCCTCGACGTGGTCATCGAGGCGGTCGTGGAGAAACTTCCCGTGAAGCGCCAGGTCCTCAAGGAGGTGGAGAGCCTCACCGGGGGTAAGGTCATCTTCGCTTCCAACACCTCCTCCCTTCCCATCACGGAGATCGCCGCCGAGTCGGCCCACCCCGGCCAGGTGGTGGGCATGCACTTCTTCAACCCCGTCCACCGGATGCCCCTCGTGGAAGTGATCCGGGGCAAGAAAACCTCCGACGAGGCGGCGGCCACGGTCTACGCCCTGGCCAAAGCCTTGGGCAAGGTGCCCGTGGTCTGCTCGGACGGCCCCGGCTTTCTCGTGAACCGCCTCCTCATGCCCTACATGAACGAGGCCGCCTACCTGTTGCTGGAAGGGGTTCCCGTGGAGTCGGTGGACAAGGCCATGCTGGCCTTCGGCATGCCCATGGGTCCCGTGCGCCTCATGGACGAGGTGGGGCTGGACGTGGCCTACCACGTGGGCACCTACCTGGAGTCTTGCTTCAAGGACCGCATGAAGGGCGCCCCCCTGCTCAAGGCCATCTCGGAAACCAAATTTCTCGGCAAAAAGGGTGGAGCGGGCTTCTATTTCTACGACGACAAGGGCAAGGAGACGGGTCTCAACCCCGAGCTTCAGAACCTGCTGCCCGCGGCCAAGCCCGCGTCTCCCGAAGGGTCCTTGCAGGAGCGCATGGTCCTGCCCATGATCAACGAGGCAAGCCGCCTCCTCGCCGAGGGCATCGTGCGCACGGCCGGAGAGGTGGACCTGGGCATGATCATGGGCACGGGTTTCCCGCCCTTCCGCGGCGGCCTTCTCCGGTACGCCGACACGCTGGGCGCGGCCAGGCTGGCCGAAAGGCTCTCCGCCCTCGCCCAGCAGGTGGACTCCCGGTTCGCCCCGTCCCCGCAGATCCTGGAACTCGCCAAACGCAACGCCACGTTCTATGGACAGGAGGCTTGAGATGAGCGCATCCGCCAAAGCCGAAAAGCTCGGTATCATGCCCCAAATCTTCGCCGGCCACTTCGACCGCGACCTCATCTTCCCCTACCCGAAGATGTCCGCCGATGAAGCCGAGACCGTCGAGATGCTCCTGGACTCCTTCGCGGGATTCGCCAAACGCAAGCTGGACCCCGTGAAGATGGACCAGGCCCACGAGACGCCCCCCGAGGTCCTCAAGGGCCTCTTCGAACTGGGCCTCATGGGCCTCGCCATCCCCGAGCAGTACGGCGGGGCCGGCCTCTCCATGACGGCTTATTGCAAGGTCATGGAAGCCGTGGGCCGCCATGACGCCTCCCTGGCCGTGACCGTGGGCGGCCACCAGTCCATAGGCATGAAAGCCATCCTCCTGGCGGGCAACGAGGAGCAGAAAGAAAAGTACCTGCCCCAGTGCGCCGATGGCCGCCGCATCGCCGCCTACGCGCTCACCGAGCCCGAGGCGGGCTCCGACGCTGGTTCCGTCAAAACACGGGCGGTCTACAACCCGGCCAAGAAGAGCTTCACCCTCAACGGGTCCAAGCTGTGGATCACCAACGGCGCCATCGCCGGACTTCTCACGGTCTTCGCCAAGGAGGAGATCAACGGCAAGGACGCCATGACCGCGTTCATCGTGGAAGGTGAGGCGCCCGGCCTCACCCGGGGCAAGCCCGAGCTCAAGATGGGCATCCGGGCCTCCAACACCACGGAGCTGAACTTCGAGAACGTGGAGGTGCCCGAGGCCAACGTGCTGGGCGAGCGGGGCAAGGGCTTCAAGGTGGCCCTCGAAGTCCTGGACTACGGCCGCCTCTCGCTGGGCGCGGGGTGCGCCGGGGGCATCAAGGAGCTCATGCACTTGGCCATCGGCCACGCCAAGCAGCGCCGCCAGTTCGGCGCCCCCATCAGCGACCTGGAGATGATCCGGGGCAAAATCGCGCAGATGGCCGTGGCGGCCTGGGTCTGCGACTCCATGGTGTATCTCGCCACGTCGCTGGTGGACCGGGACGTCACCGACTTCTCCATCGAAAGCGCCTGCTGCAAGGCTTACTGCAGCGAACGCCTGTGGGACGCCGCGAACAACGCCATGCAGATCGTGGGCGGCATCGGCTATATGACCGAATACCCCTACGAGCGCCTCATGCGCGACAGCCGCATCAACATGATCTTCGAGGGCACCAACGAGATCCAGCGCCTCTACATCACCCTCGCGGGCATGAAGCGCCCCGGCGACGTCCTTAAGGCCATCCAGAAGCGGGGCGGCGTGGGAGCTCTCGTGGGCTATGGCACCCATACCATGAAGAAGCACCTGTCGGCCAACCACCTGGAAGGCGCCCACCCGTCCCTGGCGTGGCACGTGGAGCGCATCGAGGAGGGGACCAAGGCCTTCGCCATCGCCGTGGACAAGCTCCTCGTGGCCCACGGGAAAAAGGTTGTGAGCATGGGCTTCCTGCAAGAGCGCGTGGCCAACGCCGCGATTCAGCTCTACGGCATGATCGCCACCTTGTCGCGCCTGGACACCCTGGTCAAGGCCAAGGGACCCGAGGCGTGCGTTTATGAGGCCGATCTCACCAAGGCCTTCTTCGCCAAGGCGTGGCGTACGGTGAGGGACGAACTTGCCCTATTGGAGCGCAACGGAGACGCGCGCACCATTCGCGTCGCCGAAAGAACCATTGAGCACGAAGGGTTCAAAGTGTTAGATTAAGGCGGCGGCGGGTTGAGGCGGGGCGGCCACGAGGCCGCCCCGGCACGGCGAGGGTAGACGATGGCGGACCTGGAACTTCAAGATCTCCCCCTTCGCCTCAAGGAAGGCGTGCAACTCGTTGAGCGCGGAGCCCTCGAGAAAGGCCGCGCCCTCTTCGAGGGTTACCTGGAGATCCACCCCGAAAGCGCCCTGGCCCTCTCCTATGCGGGCATGCTCCGAACCGTCAAGGATGGTTTGATCCACGAGGGCCTGGACATGTGCAGGGAAGCGGCCCGGCGGGATCCCCAAGAGGCCCTTTGCTTCCTGAACCTGGCCCGCGCCTACCTGGCCATGGGAGACCGCTACCAGTGCGTGCGCGCCGTCAACAAAGGCCTCAAGCTCCGCTCGCCGCACAGGGAATACCTCAATGCCTTTTACAGCACCATCGGCCGCCGCCGAAACCCGCCCATCGGCTTTCTTTCCCGGAATAATCCCATCAACGCCTTGCTGGGGAAGCTGAGCTGGAGGCTGGAGGGCCGCAAATAGCTGGGGCCACGCGTGTTCCAAGGCACATCAGCGGGCCGCCTTCGGGCGGCCTGTGCTTTGCCGGCAGGTGAGCGTGGGACGGGGTGGCCCGGTGATGAGGAAGGACCGAGCCGGTTCCGGGGCGGCGCGGTTCTCCCGCTTCTTCCTCATCTCGGCATCCCGGCTCCCGATTTACCCCGCGAACAGCTTTCTGTCCAGGGTGCGGTATTGCACGGCCTCGGCGATGTGCGGGGCGGCGATGGCGTCTTCTCCCGCCAGGTCGGCGATGGTGCGGGCCACCTTGAGGATGCGGTGATGGCCGCGGGCGGTGATGCCCAAAGCTCTCATGGCGTTCATGAGGAAGGCTTCGGCCTCGGGCGCCAGGGGACAGTCGCGCTCCACGTGCCGTTCGCTCATCTGGGCGTTGGCGTGGGCTCCCGTCCCCTTCAGCCGCTCCCGCTGGCGCTCACGCGCCCCGGCCACCCGGGCACGCACGGCGGAGGAAGGCTCACCGGGCGCGGCGTGGCGAAGGTCTTCGGGAGGGATGGCGCTCACCTCCACCTGGATGTCGATGCGGTCCAGCAGGGGGCCCGAGAGCTTGCTCAGATAGCGGGCGATCTGCGGAGGCGTGCATCGGCATTGGCGCGAGGGGTCGCCGTAGTACCCGCAAGGGCAGGGGTTTGTGGCAGCCAAGAGGGTGAAGGAGGCGGGAAACGTGAGGTTCCCTTTGACCCTGGAAATGCTGATTGCACGATCCTCCAGGGGCTGCCTGAGGCTCTCCAGGACGTCCCGTTTGAACTCCGTCAGCTCGTCCAGGAAGAGGACGCCGTTGTGGGCCAGGGAGATCTCGCCGGGCTGAATGGAGGCGCCGCCGCCCACCATGGCCGCGTAAGAGATGGTGTGGTGGGGGGCCCGGAAGGGCCGCATGGCCGCCACGGAGGACCCGCCTCGCTTTCGCTCCCCGCGAACCGAGTGGATCCGGGTGGTTTCCAGGGCCTCCTCGAAGGACATGGGCGGAAGGACCGTGGGAAAGCGCTTGGCGAGCATGCTTTTGCCCGATCCGGGGGGACCCAGGAGGAGAACGTTGTGGC
>JAKBES010000249.1 GCA_021833665.1 Acidobacteriota bacterium | reverse complement strand
GGCCTTCATTTGATGCGGGCATGGCACACGCATTTACCCGAAGATGCATATTGAAGAGAACCACGGCGGCCTCGCAATTTCGCAAACCTTTCACAACCTGATTGCCATGCCCAACACAGGTTCTAGAGGCCATTGAGACTGCGCCTTAACCCAGAATGATTCTGGCACGTCTAACGCTAATTAGGTTGCTGATCGGGTTGCTGCGGGCAGGGATAAGTTGCTGTTGGTAGTACCAGGGTGCTGCCGGTAGGAGCCCGGAGGGGGATACAGGTAGGAACCCTGCGGTTGCTGCCGATAGTGACTTTTGCCGCGTTTTTTGGCGCGTTTTTTGGCGCGTTTCTTGCCGCGTTACTTGGCGCGGTATTTGCCGCGTTTCGATCTCTTGCGGGTGAACTCGTGCCAGAGTCAAGGAGTGTCTCCCTCGTCATCCAGGATATGCGCTTCGAGCTTCAGTTTGCAAACAGCTTTGTAGGGCATCCTCCACACCTTGGCCTCGGAGTCCCACCGCCCGCCGGCGGACCAGACCCTTGCGCGCAGGTCATTTCCGGACGAGGGAAGGCGGACGGCTACGACAGTTTCCGGGGCGAGGGCTCTGCGGTGCGCCGCCGGTGGAGGCGTCCAATCTTCCTCGTGAATGATGATCTCCACGGTCTTGTAGCGCTTGCAGCGGATCCCGTCCTTGAGATAGCGAACGCAGACCAGGCGCTCACCGTAGTCGCGGAGCGCGCCGAGGGTGCCCTTCTGGCCGGGGCGGCGAACGCTCACCGTGCGCAGCCCCTTCTTGGGCTTGCCGCTTCGGTAGGTGCCTTTCGCGTCCGCCGCGAAAAGCGGGTGCAGGGAGTGTAGCGGCGCTTTCTTTAATGAATTCCCAATTTGGACTTTTTCCGACATGCAGGCTCCGCCCTTCTCGTGAGAAGGCTCACGCGTCCGGAGGCGGGGTACGGCCCCCTCGGTTCCCTGTCCTCTCCACACCTGTTCAGTCGTTTCCACACCCATCGAGAGGGCTCGCTACGCCGAGCCCGCCCCGGTTCAAAACGTGCGTATAAATCATGGTCGTGGACACGTCCCGATGGCCCAGAAGTTCTTGAACGGTGCGGATGTCGTGCCCACCCTCAAGCAGGTGCGTCGCGAAAGAGTGCCGCAGGGTGTGGCAGGTTACGTGCTTGGCGATACCCGCCTCCTTCGTGGCGCGGGCGATGGCCCGTTGGGGCACGCTCTGGTGCAAGTGGTGCCGCCTGATGGCCCCGGTCCTCGGATCGCGCGACGGCTTGGGCGCGGGGAAGAGATACTGCCACGCCCAATCGGTGGGAGCGTTGGGATACTTGCGGTCGAGTGCATCGGGGAGAGAAACGCCTACGGGGCCGCCCGCCTCCTCGTCGGCCTTCAGCCACACCTTGAGCGCCTCGAGGTGCTCTCGGAGGGCGGGGACGAGGCGCCTGGGCACCATGGTGCGGCGGTCCTTTCCGCCCTTTCCATGGCGCACCGTGATCTCCCCGCGGCCCAGATCCACGTCCTTCACCCGCAGCTCCAGGCACTCGTTCAGACGGAGGCCCGAACCGTAGAGGAGGGAAGCGATGAGGCGCTTGCGCCCCGGAATGGCGGCCAGGAGTCGGGACACTTCGTCCTTGGAGAGGACCACCGGGAGGCGCTTGGGCTTCTTGGCGCGAACGACGCCGTCCATCCAGGGCACGTCGAGCTTGAGGACGTCGCGGTAGAGAAAGAGGATGGCCGCGAGGGCCTGGTTCTGGGTGGAGGCGGCCACGTGGCCGGCGACGGCCAGGTGAGACAGGAACGTGTTGATCTCGCCCGCGCCCATGTCCTTTGGATGGCGCGTGCCGTGGAAATGGATGAAGCGCCGGACCCAATCCACGTACGTTTGCTCCGTGCGATAGCTGTAGTGCCGCAGGCGCATGGCCTGCCTAAGCGCCTCAAGCAAGCGGGGCTTCCCCTGGGAACGGATGTCTGCCATGGCCTCCCCCTGACCTTGGTCTTGACCTGCGCTTCGCCGGAACGGGTGCAGTTTAGCGCGATCGCCCCCCGCCGTCAATCTCCGCGGGGCTGCCAAATTGGCCTTGAGGCGGCCGGCTAGGATTTTTCGTTGACGGCCTGGTCCATCATGGTGCGCACGGCCATGAGCTTGGGGAGGTGGCGGAGGAAGCGGAGGAAGCTGTCGGGGGTCTTCCACGTCATGGAGGCGAAGCGCCAGAGGGTCTGGGGCCTGCGGTAGTAGGTGCGGTAGAACTGCGCGTACCAGTACTCCAGCCGCTCCCGCGTGAAACCCTCCGCCACGTAGACGAAGTTGACGCAGTTCATCTTGTTCCAGTCTTCCTCGAACCGCCCGGAGGCCTTGGCGGCGGCGTAGACGGGGGCCCCGGGGAAGGGCGTGAACTTGGTGAGGTTCACCTCGTCGAAGTCCTTGGCCATGCAGAAGCCGATGGTCTTGCGGATGCTCTCCTCGGTCTCTCCGGGGAACCCCATCATGAAGAGCCCCTTCACGCGGATGCCCGCGGCCTTGGCGTCGCGGATGGCCCGGTCCAGGGCCTCGGCGTCCGATCCCGAGCGGTGCTTGGCCAGCACCTCCTGGTCGCCGGATTCGACGCCCAGGTTGATCATCCAGCAGCCGGCCCGCTTCATGAGCTTGAGGGTCGGTTGATCCAAACTCTTGGCCCGGCCGATGCAGTTGAAGGTCATGCGCAAGCCGCTGGCCATGAGGCCCTCGCAGAAGGCGGCCACGCGCTCGGGCCTCAGGGTGAAGTTGTCGTCGTAGATGCTCACGTGGCGGATGCCGTAGCGCGTCCTGAGGAACTGGAGGTGGTCCAGGAGGTACTCGGCGCTGTGGGCGCGAAAGCTGCTGCCGAACACGGACCGGTCGCAGTAGCTGCACGTGAAGGGGCAGCCGCGGCTGGTGATGAGGGTCGTGGCGGGAGCCCGGGGATAGCTGAAGAGGGGCAGCGGGTAGGCCTTGGGAAACCCCTTCAGCTTATCGTAGGAGGGGAACGGCAAGGCGTCCAGGTCCTTCATGAGGGGCCGCGGGCCTCCGTAGCACACCTGCCCGTCGGCCGCGCGGTGCGCCAGCCCCGGGATGCCCGCTCCCGGCTCCAGTCCCGCCTCCACGAGGTCCAGCAGGGTTCCCTCGCCTTCCCCCACGGCGATGAAATCGATGGCGGGATACTCGGCCAGGAGCCGGGGCCAGAGGGAGGTGGCGTGGACCCCGCCGAAGAGGACCTTGACGCCGGGCCGCTGGGCCTTGATGGCCCTGGCAAGATCCACTCCCGCCAGAAAGCTCGCCGTGGTGGCGGTGAAGCCCACGAGGGCCGGGTTGCCGGCGAGGGCCTCCCGGACCGTTTCGGAGGGGGTGGCCGGATGGGCGAAGGTGTCCACGATGGAGCACGGGAAGCCGCGCCGCTCCAAACAGGCTGCGAGCATCATGAGGCCGTGGGGAGGCATGATGTTGGCGAGGCGGGTCACGTCCTCCTTGCCCGCCACCCAGTTCTCCCCGTTGGGCTGGATCAGGACCGTTCTGGGCCTCACGGGTCTCCCCTCTTCTCGCGGGTGCGCTCCGCCGCAGACACGTTATACACCCGGGCTTGCCGCCCGGCCAAGCAGACGGGACGAGACTGCGTCATAATGACGTGGGGCCGGCGCATGGAAGCGCCGGGACGAACGACGCGTTACACAAACCAGAGGCGGACAGGCGGGCGCCGGAGCGTGTTCAAACGGCGAGCCCTTGCCCCACTCGGACGCTGGAGGACGAGCATGGAGAGACTCGACGAACTGGCCGTCAACACCCTGAGGTTCCTGGCGGTGGATCAGGTGGAGGCGGCCAAATCCGGCCACCCCGGGCTTCCCTTGGGCGCCGCGCCCATGGCCTATGTGCTCTGGGACCGGTTCCTGAGGCAGAACCCGTCCAACCCGGCCTGGGCCAACCGGGACCGGTTCGTCCTCTCCGCGGGCCACGGCTCGGCTCTCCTCTACGCGCTGCTCCACGTTTACGGCTTCGGCCTCTCCCTGGACGACCTCAAGCACTTCCGCCAGTGGGGCTCCAAGACCCCCGGCCATCCCGAACACGGCCACGTGCCCGGCGTGGAGGCCACCACGGGGCCTTTGGGCCAGGGATTCGCCATGGGCGTGGGCATGGCCATCGCGGAGGCCCACCTAGCCGCGGCGTTCAACAGGCCGGGACACGAGGTGGTGGACCACTTCACCTACGCCCTCGTCTCCGACGGCGACCTCATGGAGGGCATCAGCTCCGAGGCGGCCTCCCTCGCCGGCCACCTGAAACTGGGCAAGCTCATCTACCTCTACGACGACAACAAGATCTCCATCGAGGGCAGCACATCCCTCGCCTTCACCGAGGACGTGGGCATGAAGTTCCAGGCCTTCGGCTGGCACGTTCAAAAGGTGTCCGACGGAAACGACCTTACGGCCATCGGCGAGGCCATCACCAAGGCCCAGGCCGAAACGGGCCGGCCCTCACTGATCATGGTCCGCACCCACATCGGCTACGGCAGCCCCAAGCAGGACACGTCCTCCGCCCACGGCGAGCCCCTGGGGCCCGAGGCGGCCAGGGCCACGAAAGAGGCGCTGGGCTGGCCCTCGGACAAGGCCTTCTACGTGCCCGAGGAGGTGGCCCGCCACGCGGGCGAAGTGGCCGCCGCGGGGCGCGCCTTCGAAACCCTGTGGAACAGCGGTTTTGACGCGTACCGTGACGCCCACCCCGATCTGGCGGCGGCCTACGAGGCGGCCGTGCGCGGAGACATCCCCCCGGAGCTGGAAGTCCACCTTCCGTCCTTCGGCGCCCAGGAGGGTTCCGTGGCCACCCGGTCCGCCTCGGGCAAGACGCTCAACGCTCTGGCGCCGCACCTGGAGGGCCTCATGGGCGGCTCCGCCGATCTCGCTCCCTCCAACAGCACGAACCTGAAGGGGTATGCCAGCTTCGCTCCCGGGGAACGCCTGGGCCGGAACATGCACTTCGGTGTGCGGGAGCACGCCATGGCGGCCATCGTCAACGGCATGGCCCTCCACGGAGGCCTCATACCCTACGCCGGCACCTTCCTCGTGTTCAGCGATTACGCCCGCCCGGCCCTCAGGCTCGCGGCCCTCATGCAGACCCGCTCCATCTTCGTCTTCACCCACGACTCCATCGGCCTGGGAGAGGACGGCCCCACCCACCAGCCCGTGAGCCAGCTCGCTAGCCTCCGGTCCATCCCCGGCCTCACCGTGCTGCGGCCCGCCGACGCCAACGAGACGGCGGCCGCCTGGTGGGTCGCCCTGAACCGCCGCGGCCCCACGGCTCTGGCCCTCACCAGGCAGGGCCTTCCGGTCCTCGATCCGGGGCTCTATCCCATACGCGAAGGCGTTCCCAAGGGCGCGTACATTCTCAAGGACACAGCGGGCGCGCCGCCCCAGGTGATCTTGCTGGCGACGGGATCGGAGGTGGCCCTCGTCCTCCAGGCCGAAGCCCTCCTTTCGGCCAAGGGCATTCGCGCGCGGGTCGTCTCCATGCCCTCCTGGGACCTCTTCGCCGAACAGCCCGAGACCTACCGGCGCTCGGTCCTTCCCGCGGAGGTGCCCAAGCTCGCCGTGGAGGCCGCCTCGCCCATGGGC
>JAKBES010000248.1 GCA_021833665.1 Acidobacteriota bacterium | reverse complement strand
ACAGCATCCAGCTCCCCAAGGAGAAGATCCGCGACGTCATCGGCAAGGGCGGCGCCACCATCCGCAACATCATCGAGGTGAGCGGCTGCGAGGTGAACATTGATGACGACGGCCTCTGCCAGGTCGCCGGCCCCACCCAGGAGAAGCTGCAGATCGCCCTCAAGATGATCGGCGACCTCATCCAGACCGCCGAGGTTGGCAAGACCTACCTGGGCCGCGTCGCCAAGGTGGTCGAGTTCGGCGCCTTCGTCACCATCCTCCCCGGCCTGGATGGCCTCCTGCACGTCAGCGAGATGGCCCACCACCGCGTGAAGGATCCCGCCGACGAGCTGAGCGAGGGCCAGGAAGTCATGGTCAAGTGCATCGGCATTGACGAGAAGAGCGGCAAGATCAAGCTCAGCCGCAAGGTCCTCATCCCCAAGCCCGAAGGCATGGAAGACGAGCCCGCCGGCGAGACCCCCAGCCACGACGATCGGCCGAGGCGGCCCCGGGCCCCTCGCCGCGACCGGTAGGCATCCATCTCCCCATCACGCAAAGACGAGGCCCAGTTCGGGCCTCGTCTTTGCCTCGTCATTACGGTTTTCTTATGTATCATTATAGTTTTATTTGACTTAATATGGTTTTCGTCGAAATGATAGGTGCGCCTGGCAGGGGATTGAAATCTCCAGATTCTGACCTGGAAAGCAGGGGGCCATTACCCGATTCGAGGTGGGGAACCGGAACCGGATTCCCGAGAGCACTCACACATGGGTCCGTGCCCTTCCGGCTCCCGGCGATGATCACCCGGCAGGTCTCCGAATCCACGCCGTGCCCTTTGTACCCCCGATCCACATGGCACCCCTTCGGCATCGTTCCGGCGAGCCGCTCCACCTGCTCAAGCTGTTCCTCCAGCGTGTGCCCATCCTCTGCCCCAACCCTCAACCAAATCCACCCCCCAGGATTCCAGGGGGCCAAGGGGCAACTGCAAAATCCGGGGTAATATCATTCTTCTCCCCCCCGGGCCGGCCTTCTCTCTGGGTCCGGGGAAGGAATGCTCTGGAGTGCGCATGCGACCAGATTTCTTGTCTTTCTCTCCGCCGAGCCTCGGCGATGCGGAACGAGCTGAAGTGGCTGACACCCTCTCCTCCGACTGGATAACCACTGGCCCCAAAACCAAGGCTTTCGAGGCTAAACTCTCGGCTTATCTTGGCGCACCGGGGATGGTCGCCCTGAACTCCTGTACGGCCGGCCTCCATGTCGGCCTTGTGGCCTTGGGCATCCGGCCAGGCGACGAGGTCATCGTGCCATCCATGACGTTTGCCGCTACCGCGAACGTCGTGGAACACGTGGGTGCACGTCCTGTGCTTGTTGACGTCTGCCCGGACACCTTGAATCTCGATCCGGAGGCTGCTGCGCGCGCCATCTCGCCGCAGACCCGGGCCATCATCCCTGTTCATTATGCGGGCCACCCCGTGGACCTCGATTCGGTATTTGCCCTGGCGCGAGAGCATGAACTGGAGGTCATGGAGGATGCAGCGCATGCCCTGCCGGCCAGGTACAAGGGCACCATGGTGGGCTCCCGGAGCAACCTGGCTGCCTTCAGCTTCTACGCCACCAAGAACCTTACTACGATCGAGGGAGGCTGCCTCACGGGTGACCCGGAGCTGGTGGATAAGGCCCGCATCATCGGCCATCACGGCATGAATCGGGATGCGTGGAAGCGATTCGACAAGTCGGGTTCATGGTACTACGAGGTTGTGCTGCCGGGCTTCAAGTACAACATGACCGACGTCCAGGCGGCCATCGGCCTCCATCAGTTGGAGCGCCTGGCGGGGTTCCAGTGGCGGCGACGCGAGATCGTGACCGCCTATTCCAAGGGGTTCGGCGATCTGCCGGCTATCCAGACTCCGGTGGAACGCCCCGAGGTGGAATCCAGTTGGCATCTGTACGTCATCCGGCTACGCCTTGAGCAGCTCCGCATTAACCGCAACACCTTCATCGAGGAATTGAAGCGCCGGAATATCGGCACCTCGGTCCACTACCTCCCCGTTCATATGCACCCCTTCTACCGGGACAAGTACGGGTACAAACCTGGGGACTGTCCGGTAGCGTCAGATGCCTTTTCGCGGATGCTGACCCTTCCGCTGCATCCGGGGCTCTCGGACCGCGATGTCCAGGACGTCGTGGAGGCCGTCCGGGACGTAATCGCCAAATTCGAGGCCTGACCCCTTGGCGAAGCGCCTGTTCGATTGGTTCTGGGCCTCCCTTGGCCTGCTGTTTCTCTGGCCGTTTTTCCTGGGCATCGCGCTCCTGGTCAAACTCGAAGACAGAGGGCCAGTATTCTTCAAGCAGTGGCGCGTGGGACAGCACGGCAAGCCTTTCCGGATGTGGAAATTCCGGACCATGGTAGTGAACGCCGAACACATGGGCGCAACACTCACCATCGGCCAAGACCGCCGTATCACGCGGATCGGTCGTTGGCTCAGGGTGTCCAAGCTAGATGAGTTGCCCCAGCTGGTCAATGTATGGCTAGGCGAAATGAGCCTAGTAGGTCCCCGACCCGAAGTCCAGAAATACGTTGATCTCTATTCGGACGACCAACGCCGGGTGCTCCTATTGAAACCCGGGATCACTGATCCTGCCTCAGTCAAATACCGCCGTGAGAGTGACCTCCTGGCCTTGGCAGATGATCCAGATCACACCTATATTTCGGAGATTATGCCCGAGAAGATCCGCATCAACCTGGATTACGCCGCCCGGGCGACCTTGTGGGGGGATTTGCGAGTCATTCTGCTCACCCTGGGGCTTTGGAATTCAGATCATTCAATAACGATATAATTCCAGTATGCTAACCCAGGTGTAGTTTCTGCATTAGCAAAATACAGCTCAAATCCAGTGCGAGATACGTTTGTAACCTCAACTTTTCGCGTCATCAATTCTTCTGCAGCCTTGGTGCTGGCTGGAGAAATAACAACGGTAGGGATGCGATAGTAAGGCCTAGCAAAGCTGATGATTGCCACAACTCCACCACCCCAACCAGAGGTCCCAAAGTTTGACTGAATCTGGCCAGCAACATCATTAGAATTGGGGGATAGAATCACGGTCCCCCCCGCTCCCAGTGCTGCACCTCCTGCCACTCTAGTCTTGCCATTCTGGATTGTTGAGATGTGGCCATTAATGTTGAATCCATCTGATTGAAAAATTTGTCTTCTTCCACTGACCGGATCAATATCGTCTACGCGGATTCTACCAGCAAGCGTCTGCGCATAATCTACAACATCGCTGCTACTGTTAAATTTATCCCAATAAAATTCTGCCCACACCGTTCCAGAATTGAAGCTAACCTCAGCCGAGGAAGCATTAGGGGTAAGTCCATAATTTTCTCGCCATTCTACGATTGAATAATCAGAATTCAATAGCTTGTTGCTTTTTATGGGTGATAATTTGCAATTTTTTACAGTAAGTCTAATGTGATGAAAATTATCAAGTTTTGAGCCTATGGCGTTAAAAAGATAGGAAACACCATCTTTACAATCTGCCTCCATGTAGCAGTTTTCAAACAGAAACTCTCCCGGGGCAGCGACCGAGTAAATCGCACCCTTATTGTTATTACTAATATCACAATCTCTTGCACAAAAAGATTCAAAATCACCAATTCCCGAGGCAGTGCTTCCAACCCAAATAGCATAATTCAAGCAATTACTGAGTCGCGCCCAGCCTGTTACGGTCAGCGTGGTGACGGTACTTTCATTGGGAATTCGAATTGCATTAAAATTATTATTAGTATAACCACCATTTATAATAATCCACCATCCACGTTGAATACAATACGCACCTGTTCCCGTTGCGGTGAAATTCTCAATAGCACAGTTGTCGAATCTCAATCCAACAGCATAGTGCTGATCGAATTTGTTTATACCTACTAGAATACCAGCCGTACAAACGGAGTTTCCCCGTAATTGAAGATCACGGAAAGTCAATCCGCTAACATCGGAAGTCTGGGCCACTTGAATGGCCGCGGCCGAAATTGAGAGGGGCTGAAGTATGGTGTTGCCTGGGCCATCGCCATAAATAATCAGCCCGCTGCCTTCAATGTCAAGAGGCGGGGTATAAATATAAATTCCAGATGGTATATATAAAGATTTTCCTTCGGAAAATGCCGTGGTAATGGCGGCTTGAAGTACTGCTGTATCATTGGTGCTTCCATCACCCTTGGCTCCGAAATCAGTCCTAAGGTTAAGAACCTGATTCTGGTTGATAACCTGACGCCTGAATAGGACTTCCCTGCTGCCCCTCTGATGCTCATCTGCCATCACTTCTCTCTGCCCAGAGGTGGCATTCAAGGCAGCAAGGGGTTGAGGCTCCATTCCAGACTCTTCAGGGGAAATCAGGCGTCCAACCTGCTGCTGATGGAATGTAATAGGAATAGCGCTCACTTTGTAAGCGCTCTGAGCGAAAATCGCAGAGGAAAAGCCAAGGACAAATAACGTTCTTATTGGCAGGCCGAACACCTCCCCAAGACCGCAAAACTTGCCGACAATTGCCCGCAGGCGCGAGTTGGATGCTGTGAGTTTGTCCTCGCTGGGAGCGAGGGGGTCCAATCCCTTTGAGTGACCATTGTCCATCGGTATGGCTTTCTCGTCTTCGGTTACCAAGACGCAATAAGGAGGTTGGCATTGGAAACAGTGATCATTTGGCGGGAGTGGAGATGAAGTTCCCCCATGATTAGCCCGGTCTTTGTGTGGAATCCGGGTTGATGGGGGCGGGGTCGCTGAGCTGGGCGGAAGGAGCCGTAGGCTACCGGAGCGCAGCCCGGCGGCACGCAAACTCCGCCGGGGGGAACTCCCAGGGCGGTGTGAGGGCGGTGTGAGGGCGGCGGTGGCTGGAGTCACGCAGCCATTCTCCCGCCACCTGCCGGGCCTCCGCAAGCTCCCTGAACAATTCTCGTTCAGTTGAGCCTGTTCCAGTCGGTCTTGAAAAAGCGCCTCCACGGCTCATGCGGCACCCGCCTCTGACGCAAGGGGGCGCGACAACAGCCTGAGGACGGTTGTGAGCCAGCCCCAGACAAGGACAAAAAGACGCCTGAGGTGGGCGAGGATCTTCCTCAGGTTGTGCCCGGCGGCGCAGAGGATCGCGTTCTGGGCATCTCCGAGCATGCCCTTCAGCCAGTTCCGGCCCAGCTTCCCGTCGAACTTCTGATGGCCGATCTCGGGCTCGATGCTCGATCTGCGCTTCATCTCCTGCTTGATGGCCTTGCTGATGCCCTTCCTGCTCCCGGCGATGATCACGCGGCAGATCTCGCTGTCCACGCCGTGCCCTGTGTACCCTCGATCCACGTGGCACCGCTTCGGCATCGTTCCGGCGAGCCGCTCCACCTGCTCAAGCTGTTCCTCCAGCGTGTGCCCATCGAATGGGTTGCCCGGCAGGGACATTGCTCCCAACGCGAACCCGCCCCGTGCCGTCGTCGCCAGGCTGGTCTTGACCCCGAATTCGTAGGGCTTGTGCGCCTTCCCCCTGGCTCGGGCCGCTGGCCCTCGGGGCTTCGCCCCCGCCATCGGCTGCGCCGATGCGGCCCTATCCGCTTCGCGAATGGTTGCAATGCACTCCACTTCCGGCGCATGCAATCGGA
>JAKBES010000247.1 GCA_021833665.1 Acidobacteriota bacterium | reverse complement strand
GGTCCAGGAGGTTGAACTCCAGTTCCAGGCCGCTCAGTCCCCGCTCGAAATGGGTCTCGAGGGAGGATTCCACGGCGAGCTGGACCTTCTCGGCGAACTGGGACCAGTCTGTGGTTTGCATGCTAGAGGGTCCTTCGGGGGAGACTGTTATTAGGGGACTAGGGGACTAGGGGACTAGGGGACTGGGGCTGCTGCCACACGAGGGGTTGCCCTCATCTCCTCATCTCGGTATCTCCTCATCTCGTCACAGCGCCGCCAACCCTTCCCACATGCGCGCGGCGGCGCGGGCGGCCTTGTCGGGGGGCAGGGCGTAGGAAAAGCGGATCCACCGGGCCCCGTAGTCGCTGAAATAGACGCCGGGGACCACGGCCACGCCAAAGCGTTCGGCGAGGTAGGACCCCATGGCCGCGCTGTCCTTCATGCCTGCCTTGTCCATGTACGGCCCCACGTCGATGAAGGCATAGTACCCCTTCCCCAGAACGGCGCGCAGCCCCTTCTCCTCGAAGAAGCGCTGCAGGACGTTCCTGCTCTCGTTGGTGGGGCCCACGATGCTGGCGCTGGCCTTATCGTAGCCCATCTCATAAGCGGCCATGGCCACGGCCAGGCTGTAGAAGGACGGGATGACGCCGTGGGACGCACGGTTCTGCATGAACTTCACCACCTTGGCCGAGGCCAGCAGGTGGGCGTTGCGGATGTTGCTGGCTCCCAAGGATTTCGTGAGGCCGTCCAGGAAGAGGCACCGGTCCCGCTGCGCGGGCTCCAGGGCCAGGAGGAACCGGTTCAGGTCGTGGGGCGCCCCGTCGGTGACCCGGTGGTAGATCCAGTCGAAAAGGACGAAGGGGATGCCGCTTTGGAAGGCGGCGCGGGCCAGTTCGAGCTGGCGCTCCTCGGGAATGGTGCGCCCCGTGGGGTTGTCGGGCGAGGTCACCACGAGGCCCGCGATCTTGCGGCCCCCCTGTCTGGCGGCCCACTGCGCGCACGCGGCGATCCCCTCGGGGGTAAGGGCCCACGCATCCGCCTCCCGTCCCGGCGCCAGCAGCACGTTGGCGCCCACGCTGTAGGGACCCCAGTTGTAGGAGATCCAAGGGACGCGGGAGACCACCACGAAGTCGCCGCGGCGCCCGTGGCCCAGGAAGTTCATGGCGTCGTAGGCCTTGTTCAGCGCGTCCCGCCCCCCCTGGCAGCCCAGCACGTTGGCGGGCCCCCAGCCCGTGGCGGCGTTTAGGCCCCAGTAGGGTTCCACCACCGCCTTGCGGTAGGCCGCCGTGCCGAAGGGCTGGTCGTAGGCCGTGCCGTGCTCCTTCTGGAGCTGGTGCGCGCGGTCCAGAAGCTCGGGAGGGACGCCGGGCAGGCTGGCGCCGCCGTCTCCCTGGCTCGCGTCGAACTCTTCCCCGCCGGGGAAGTCCCGGTGGTACACGGAGAGGGCGTCCCGAATCTCGAACATGCGTGAACCGGGGATGTCCAGCATGGTCCCCGGACTCGGGTCGAGCCCCTGTAGTTCCTCGGGCTTCACCACCAGATCGGGCGTGTCCTCGGGCTGGAGACGGACGGTCTCGGTCGCCATGGCCGGCCCCCTATGCGGGTTGAAACGGTGGGAGGGAGTCCCGGGACCGGCGGCCCCGGGAACATGGAACAAACCGCCCCGGGCGGGAGCCCGGGGCGGCGAATCCGATCATCAGGATGAGTGCGGCGCTAGAACCCTCAGGTGGAGGGGCTGGGCGGGGCCGCCGCGGGCTTGGGCTGGGCCTGGGCCTGGGGAGAGGCCGCGGGGGCGCCGCCAGCGGGGGGCTGTGCGGAAGCCGAGGCGTGGGCCTCGCTCGCCTTGTGGTTCGTGTACTGGAAGCCGGAGACCTTCAAGCTGTTGTCGAGGGCCACCTTCAAGTCCACGTGCCCCTTCTCGAACTTCACCACCTGTGTCACCACCATGACCCCGTCCTTGTTCTCGACGGAGGCCTCCTTGTATTCAACGAAGTTTCCGGCCTTATTGATGAGGTTCTGCCAGTACGCCTTGAAGGTATCGGGGCTGGCTTTAAACCCGAGGTTCGAATCGACCTTGCCGTAGGCACCGTTAAAATCGCCCTTTTGAAGGAGTCCGATGAACTCCTTGGCCTTGCCGACCGCGAGGTCGTTGACTTGGGCCATGGCTCCCGTGGCGACCAGGGCCAGAACCCCAGCGATCAAAAGGGTCCGGGTGATGGTGGTGACTGCCTTCATACCGTGCTCCTATAAAAACTGCTACCTAGCCTCTCCGGCCCGAGTTCGGAGCCGGTTCGGGGAAATATACAACGAAGTGGCGGAGGCGTCAATTCCCCCCTTGGGCCCAAAATCCGGAACTGGGCGCGGCCCCATGGCTGAACCAGGGCAGCGGCTTCATCCCTGAAACCAGTCGGGGAAGGCGCCCCACCAGGACAAGGCCACTTTGTACGTCCCGGTCCGGTCCGGGGTCACCACGAAGAGGGCCGGAGAAACGAAGGACCGGCCGTCGGGTAGCCTGGTCTTCACCTGGCGCCGCACCACGGCCGAGAGGGGCGAAAGCCACTCGATGGCCTCGCTCAGCGTCTCCTGGGTGATGGGCTCCTCCCGGTGGGCCTCCACCGTCTGCCTGAACTCGTCCACACTGGCATGCCAGATGTTGGCCGCCCCTTTCCACTCGATGATCTCGGTGGTGGGGAGATGGACGAAGCCCTCCCCCGCGTCGGGGTCTGCCGTACGGAAGGCGGCGTTGAGCCCGTCCACGGCGCGCCTCACCTTCTCTTCTGGCGAGGCCGTCTCCGGTGACTGCTGTCCTAGGGTGTCCTGATCCGATGGACTTGCCATGCTCACTCTCCCTGGTCCTTGTGCTCGCGCTCAGCGGTCCGTCAGAATACCGCGGACCGTGTCCCGAAGTCCTTGTTCAAACCCCACCTGCGGGGCGAATCCCAACTCCTCCTCGGCCTTTCGCGGGTCCAGGGCCCGGCGGGCATCGTGCCCCGCCCGGTCCTTCGCGAACCGGATGAGGGCCATGACGCCTTCCTCCGGCCGTCCCAGCGCCTGCGCGGCGAAACGGGCGACGCTTCGCACGAGGGTGAGATTGCTCCGCTCGCACCTGGCCCCGAGGTGATAGATCTGGCCGGGGCGTCCCTTCTCCAGGGCCAGCATGACTCCCCGGTTGTGGTCGTCCACGTGAATCCAATCCCGGGTGTTGGAGCCGTCGCCGAACACCAGCAGGGGCTTGCCGGCGGCGGCGGCGCGCGCCATGGCGGGGACCAGCTTGTCCTCCGACTGGAACGGCCCGTAGATGTTGGTGGTGCGAGTCACGAGGGTCCCCGCGCCGAAGGTCCGGTGGTAGGCGAGGGTGAGCTGGTCCGCCGCGGCCTTGCTCGCGGCGTACGGCGTGGAGGGATTGAGGGGGCTGTCCTCCGCGAAGATGCCCTCGTGGCTGCTGCCATAGACCTCGTAAGAGGAGAGGTGCAAGAACCGGGCAGGACCGCCCCCGGGAGCCCGCCGCGCGGCCTCCAGGAGCATGGCGGTGCCCAGCACGTTCACTTCGGCGAAGCCCACCGGGTCTCCTCCGTCTTGGCCGCTGGGATTTCGGGCGGCGAAGTGGACGACCGCGTCGAAGGGGCCGGCGCCCAGGAGCGCCGCCACCTCTCCTTCATCGGTGACCCTGCCCTGAACCAGCCTGAGGCGGCCCGGATACCTTTCCTCCAATCCCTGCAGGACGGGCCTGGGAGGGCCTCCGAGGCTGTCGAAGACGGTGAGGGCCCAGGAGGGCCGCTCGCGCAGCGCCAGGCGGACGAAGTTCCCGCCCACGAAGCCGCCTCCCCCGGTGACGAGAACCGACCGGAACTCCATCAGCGGCGCTCGCCGTAGAGGGCGCGGACAAAGTCCTTATAGGCGCCCGACTGGACCCGCCGCCACCAGCCCTCGTGCTCCAGGTACCAGCGCACCGTGTTCTCCAACCCCTGGCGGAAGGGCACCTGGGAGGCATAGCCCAGCTCCGCCTCGGCCTTAGATGGATCGATCGCATACCGCCAGTCGTGCCCAGGCCGGTCCGTCACAAAGGTGATTTTCCCTTCCGCCTGAACGGGATCCCATCCCTTGACCTCGGCCGCCACGCGCAGGAGTTCCTTCACCAGGTCCAGGTTCCGCTTTTCGCAGCGGGCACCGAGGTTGTACACCTCACCCGCCCGGCCCTTGTCCAGGACGAGGAGGACCCCGCGGTTGTGGTCGTCCACGTGGATCCAGTCCCGCACGTTCTGGCCCGTACCGTAGACGGGCAGGTTCTCGCCCGCCAGGGCCCGGGTGATCATGAGGGGGATGAGTTTCTCTGGAAACTGGTACGGGCCATAGTTGTTGCAGCAGCGGGTCACCACCACGTCCATGCCGAAGGTGCGGTGGTAGCTGAGGGCGAGCTGGTCCGCCGCGGCCTTGGAGGCCGAGTAGGGAGACGAGGGGTCCAGCGGCGTCTGTTCGGTGAAAAATCCCGTCTCCTTCAAGCTTCCGTACACCTCGTCGGTGGAGACCTGAAGGTAGCGTCCCGGGCGGTCTTTCCACGCGCCGCGGGCCGCTTCAAGCAGCGTGGCCGTTCCCATGACGTTGGTCTTCACGAAGGCCGTGGGGCCGAGGATGGAGCGGTCCACGTGGGTCTCGGCGGCGAAGTGGACCACGGCGGCGATGGCTTCCTCCTCGAAGAGGGCCCTCACGCGGCCCGCGTCGGTCACGTCGGCGTGCGCGAAGCGGTAGCGGCCGGGGTAGGCGGCTTCAAGGCCCTCCAGGTTTTCCAGATTTCCCGCGTAGGTGAGGGCGTCGAGAACCACCACGCGCCAGTCGGGCCGGACCTCCAGCGCCAGACGGATGAAATTGCTCCCGATAAAGCCCGCGCCGCCCGTGACGAGTACGGTTTTCATGCCCTTCCTTTCAGGTGAAGTCCGAAGGTCGTGCCGCAACCACGAGGCCCATCAGGCCCGGATGTCTTCCACGGGAAATCCCCGCCTCTTGCCGAAGTCCACGAGTCCCGCCATGTGCCCCTTGTCGCCCTGGCAGAGTGCGTTCAGCGGTCTGGCCAGATCCGGATTGGCCTGCGTCATGGCCGACCGAAGGTGAGCTTCGCCGGCGCTGCGCTCGAATCGCAGTGCGATGGCCACCGCCTCCTCGAGGGTAGGCCTCTCGGCGGGGCTGGCGAGGGCCCGCGCCTCCTGGGTGAGCTGGCGAACCTCCTGCAGGTCCACGTCCACCTCGCCGAACATGGCCAGGTTCTTGATCACGAGCTTCTTTTCATATCGAACGAGCGCCACATGGCGCGCCTCCTCGCCGCTCAGCTTGGTGAACATGGCGCGAGCCTCGGCATCCAGGGCGAAGACGTCCGCGTACCACCGATAGAGGGCCACCATGGACGATTCCAGGTCTTCCAGGGGGCGAAATACGTACTGAAGGTGGCATGGGCGGACGCCCTCCTCTCGATGGTCCTGCGGGCGGTCAGAGCCCTTCGGCGGGCCCTGCCTGGGTGCGGCTGGTTCCGAACACGAAGCGCTGGTAGAGGAAAGCCAGGAGCAGGAGGCTGAGCCCCAGGCCCAGAAACGAGAACACGCGGTACAGGTCCCGGAGCTGGGCCGTGTCGTAAAGGAAGA
>JAKBES010000025.1 GCA_021833665.1 Acidobacteriota bacterium | reverse complement strand
GCCGAAGGAGATCGAGCATGGACGCGATGTCCATGAGGTCCGCCGAATCGGAGAAGGTGACCGTCTGGTCCGTCAACAGGGTGGCCGCCAGACAGGGCAGGAGGGCGTTCTTGGAGGGCCTCACGCTCGTGGTGCCCCTCAGCGGGACACCGCCCTCGATCTTGAACCTTTCCATCTCGTCCTCCCTCGGGGATTATATCCCGAAGAAGCCTCCGCGTGGCACGAGCGAATGGGCGGCTTCCGATGACTGTCACCGGCCTCTCACACATGGGAACAGCCCGTGACAAAACCGGCGGCGGATGTCTCAAGAAGTAGCTTTATTATCATATCTTTACAAACGGCACGGTGTTTGCTAATATGAAGCCGTGCGCCCCCTATCGCGCTGAGGGCCTGAGGGCCCGAAAGCAAGATTCGGGAACCCGAGGAAGGGCAAAGGGGTGGCGGCAGAGGAGAGGGAACATGGGCTTCGCGATAAAAAATGCAAGGTTCTTCTTCGTGCTGATCGCCATTGGCGCTACATTCGGCGTCCTGGCCTCGGGAATGGGAGGGACTGCGACCTCTTTCCAGGCCGTTCCTTCGCGAGGCGAAGGGGCGGGAGCGCCCGAATGGGCCGTCCCGCCTTCGGGGCCTGGCGGGCTTCGCCTTCCCGAGATGATCGTACGCCTCGAACCGGTCCCGGCGACGGGTGCGCGGGTGTGGGTCGAGAACGGCCTGTCGGGCGAGTGGCTGGGCGTCCACCTGGCCGACGGAACCGGCACACTCCCAGTCAACGTCGCAACGGTCTCCGACCTCTGGGCCCTGCGCTTCCGCGTGGAGGGCGCCGACGCCTCCAGCCTCACGCTCGTACCCTCGCGACCCCTGGTGCTGACGGACCTGGAAACGGGACAAGGCGTGGCTCCCGCGCTCACCCTCACCAACTGGGGCGAAGCTCAGGCGCTGCGCGTCAAGGCCGTGGACCTGGCGGGACGGGCAGTGGAGCTTCAATCCGCGGACGTGAATCTGGCGTGCAGTTTCCAGGGAGCGTGGTACGACCTGGGCGTCCTGCCCACGGGCTTCGAACGCGACGTCATCGTGGCCGCGGGCCAAAAGGTGCGCTACCCCGTGTCCGTGACGGTGGAGAACGAGGCGAAGGGCGCCGCCTACGCCGTGCTCACGGGCGCCCCGGAGGCGGCCCCCGTGGGCCAGGTGAACTACTACGGCCTCACGCCCGCCAAGCAGTGGGATTGTGACACGGGTCTTCAGGTCACTGGAGCCACGTCCATGGTCATCACGGCTATCTCCGCGCCCGTCACGTACACCCTCTACAATCTTACCGATGGACAGCAATTCGCGACGGGTACCATTAGCGCCAAGGGCGCCCAGGCCACCGTCAGTTCCATGACCGACGCCAAGGCATGGAAGCTGGCTACGTCCAAGCCCGTGCAGGCCTACATGGGATACGACTGCAGCGGCACCCTCCCCGGCTCCATGTTCTTCCTGGCCGACGACGGCATGCTTAACTACGGCACCAGCTTCACCGTGCCCTTCGCCAACTGGGAGACCTCAGGGACCCCCCGCCTTCAATATTGGGTTTTTGCCACGGGGGCGGGAACCGCCACGGTGAAGGACCTTGCGGGCAATCCCGTCTCTGAGGCCTCTTACCACTTCGGCGCTGCGGGGGCTTGGCAGATCCTCCTCACCAACTTCACGCGAAACACTGTCTACACGATAAGCTTTGTGCCAGATGTGGCCGGCTCGGGCGCCGTCATCGCGGTCCAGCAATCGAGCCAGAACGCCGCCACCGACGTTCCCGCCACGACCCAGGCCGCCAATGCCTGCACCGTGACCAACGTGGGCCGTACCTTCTACGTGGATATCCAGCAGTACAGCGGTGACGCGCGCATCGCCGCCTTCGCTTATGAAGGAACGGGGTCGGGGGTCGTGAGGGCGACCAACCTGGCCACCGGGGCTTCAACGGACATCACGACTCACGCCCGCCTGGGCCGGGCCTACCGAAGCGATAGTCTTCCGTCGGGGGCCTACCGGGTTGACTGCACGGTCGCCGTGGGTATCATCGCAGGATCACCGGAGGGTGGAACTTCCATCTACGACCTAGGCGACGACGCATTCTACTACCACGGCGACGGCACCGACATACGCGGAGCCGCCATGCGCTGCGGCGGAAAGCTCTTCGTCGCCCAGGACGGCACCAACATCACGGCCGGCTGCACCCCCAGCACGCCCTGCGGCCTGCCGACGGGCATCTCTAACCCGTACAATGCTGACTCGGTGCTCACGATCAGCGGAGACTCTTCCAATACGAACCTCTTCGACTTTCATACGCAGGACACCCTGCACACCCTGCTGGTGGAGGTCATCGGCGGAAACTGCACGGACCAGCTCAACGACTGGTCCAAGGTCCTCCAGCCCGCGGCGGTAGGCCGGCCCGTCATCGTCTACCCGGCCTCAGACAGCCCCCTCCTCTCCACCACGCCCACCCTCGTGGGTACGGCTATCCCTACCGCCACCGTTCAGGTTTACATCGCTCCTCCGCCTCCCGGCACCCCGGGCACGCAGGTGCTTCTCGGAGAGGCCACCGCGGACGCCAACGGAAACTGGTCCCTCCCCTATCCCACCGGAAGCTTCGCCGCGCTCACGCCGGGAACGACCTACAACTTCGACGCCGTCCAATTCCTCGCGGGCGCCTGCTCCGCCGTGCCCGTCCCCCCCATCGGCAGCAGCGGCAGCTCGGGCGTCATCAATGTGACGGCGCCCGCGATCACGGCGCCTGGCGACGGCTCCACGATCTACACCGGCACGCCAACTCTTCTCGGCACGGCACCGGCTGGTACCACGGTCACCCTCACGATCACCGGACCGGGCGGTCCCTATATGGTCACCACCACGGCGGACGGTGCGGGGCAGTTCAGGGCGCCGTCCCCTGCCCTGCCCTTGGGATCCTTCAGCGTGAGCGCCGTGGCAACGGACGGAGCCGGAAACATCTCCCCCACGTCCTTGTCCAGCTCCTTCACGGTGGCGACCCTGTCCGCTCCTGTCGTCAACGACAACCTCGCGGCGGGCGCCACCGCCGTCACGGGCACGAGCGCGGCCCCCGAGGGCTCCGCCATCACCGTTTCCGTGGGCGGCACCCTGTATGCGGGCAGCGTGGGTGCGGGGGGCAACTGGTCCGTCACCGTCCCCGCGCTCGTCGCGGGCACTTCGGTCAATGCCACCGTGACCGCGGACGGGGTGACGTCCCCCGTCTCCAACACGGTCGTCGTTCATCATCCCTCTCCGGTCGTTGAGAGCACCATCGCGGCGGGTGCCACGAGCGTGTCAGGCACCAGCGCGTCCCCCGACGGTACGGTCATCACGATCTACAAGGACGGCGTCTCCATGGGAACGGCCGGCGTTGCCGGAGGCCAATGGACGCTCACCGGCGTCACGGGCCTCGTGGGCGGCGAAGCCATCACCGCCGTTGCCGCCGCCGGCACCCCCGAGGCTTCCGCCCCTTCCGGCCCGGTGATCGTTACCCCCGCGGCGCCGATAATCACCTCGCCGATTCTGGAGGGAGCCACAAGCGTGAGCGGCACGAGCGCGGCCCCGGCGGGGTCCACCATCACCGTCACCCTCGGCGGGAACACCTACACGAATACCGTGCAGGCGGACGGCGGCTGGTCCGTCACCGTTCCTGCATTGGCCGACGGCGACACCCTCACCGCCACGGTTACGGTCGGTACCGCCACCTCGGCGCCTTCGGCCCCTGTGGTCGTGTCGGCCAATGCAACGGACGTGACCCCGGCACCCGTCGTGACCTCGCCCATCCTCGCGGATGCAACGAGCGTTGCGGGCACCTCCACCTCCCCCACGGGAACGATCATCGACGTCTTCGTGGATGGAGTCTTCGTGGGCCAGACCACCGTTCAGGCTGGAGGCACATGGTCGCTCGGCAGCATCGGACCCCTCACGGACGGCCAGAAGATCACGGCTACGGCCACCGACTTGGCCAGCAACCACGGCACAAGCGCCCCCTCGGCCCCCGTCTACGTCTCCGCCGACGCGGGCGACCAGACCCCGGCTCCCACGGTAAGTTCGCCCATTTACGACGGCGCCGCCATGGTCTACGGCACGTCCACTTCGTCCGCGGGGGCGATCATTGACGTTTACGTGGGCGGGCTGTTCGTGGGCCAGGCCACGGTGCAGGCAGGCGGCACTTGGACCCTTTCGGGCATCGGGCCCCTGGCCACCCTTCAGGTGATTACGGCCACGGCCATGGACCTGGCCAATCACCACGGCACGTCGTCTCCCTCGGCGCCCGTCATCGTCGAACCTTCCGGTGCTGGCGACGTGACCCCCGTCCCCTCCGTCACTTCCCCGCTCATCGCCGGGACCACAGCCGTTTCGGGAACCTCTTCTTCCCCCAAGGGCACGCAGATCGATGTCTTCGTGTACGACACCACGTTGGGCAACACATGGGCCGGCCAGACGACCGTTCAATCGGACGGCACCTGGACCTTGACGGTGGGTTCGGCCCTGGCCGCCGGCCAGAGCGTCACCGCCAAGGCTACGGCCGTCGGCCTCGCGCAAAGCGGGCCTTCGGCCGCCGTCTACGTCGCTGGCGTGGCGGGCGCGACCCCGGCCCCCGTGGTGGGCTCGCCCATCAACGCCACTGCCACCTCCATCCCTGGTACGTCGACATCGCCCGACGGCACGCGCATCGACGTTTACGGCCTTCTGCCTGGAGGGACTCAGCCTACCTACCTGGGCTCCACCACCGTGACCAGTAACGGCTGGACCTTGATCGGCCTTTCACCTCTGGTGGCGGGCACCGTCATCACCGCCACGGCCACCGAGACAGGCAAGGGCACCAGCGCTCTCTCAAGCGCCGTCACCGTCTCCGTCCTCGTGAACCTGCTCCGCTACGGAGGCGTCACCAGTCTCTCGCCCTTGACCCCGGCGGCCTCCACGATCTTCGTGGCCCAATACCCCGCCGATCCCGCCCTGGATCCGGCGCGCGACACGATCGTCTCGGGCTTCCTTTCGGGGACGCCCTTCCCCGGCGACGCCTACGACCTGGCCGACACTCCTCCCCTGGTCTTTTACCAGCTTCAGGGCAACACCGGCGACACCCTCCGCGTCACCAAGAGCGGCGGGAAAATCGTCATTACTTACACGAACTAAGGCTTGAAGACCGGCCCAAACCGAGCGGCGGGTGATCCTCTCCCGCCGCTCGCTGGCGTTTGGCACTTTCGTCTGCCAGCGTTGCGGGGGAGGGGATGCAATCCACACGGCGGGGTGGGCATTGGGCGGTTCACCAGTGTTACCGTCTGGATGCATAATCAGGTACGACTCCAAATACCCCACTATGCAACCATTTGCATTATATAGCTATATCAACATAAACGAGTCAGGCACATTTCTTGCTTAATCTAATGCGAGCCGCCCGGGACCATGAGGCCCCGAGGTTCCCAGTCAAGGGCAACCGAGGACGGGCGAAGGAGCGGCGCGAAGGAGCGGAGATGACGCGAAGAGGTTACGTAATCGGGTTCCTGGGCTGGATGTTGGCCGCCCTGCCCCTCGGGGCGGCGGTTCCCACGACGACGGAGTTCGAGGCCGTCCCGGCGGCGAGCCGCTCGGGCAGTGGCATGGAACGGGCCGTCATCCCGTCGGGTCCTGGCTGGCTGCACCTGTCCGGCGTGGTGGCCCGCCTCGATCCGCCGCCAGGGGACGGCGCTAGACTTCTGGTCTCCCAGGCACCCGGCGAATCATGGCAAGAGATCGCCCTTGTGAAAGGCTCTGGCCTGCTCCCCGTGAACGTCTCCAGCGTCTCGGACCTCTGGGCCCTGCGCTTCCGCATGGAGCCCGACACACCCTGCACCCTCACCCTCGCCCCGGCCCGTGATGTGGTCTTGGCCCAGTCACCTGCGGCTGACGGAGGCCCCAGGGCCTTCACCCTCACCAACTGGGGCACCCAGGAGGCGTTCAAGGCTCGTGCCATGGATGCGTCCGGCAAGGCCGTCGCCTTGGCATCGGGGGACGGCCTTCCGCGGTGCTCCACTGCGGGCCCGTGGCAAGACCTGGGCATCCTCTCGTCCGCCGAGGAGAGATCTCTCTTCCCGGCCCCGGGCCCGTCGCCCGCCTATCCCGTCCTTGTCACGGTGCGAGGCGAGTCCGGCGATTCATCGACCCTGGCCCTCACGGGCGGCCGGAACGAGGCTGCCGCCTCTCAGGTTTTTTACTACTACGGTGCCACCAAAGTGAACTACGGGTGCAGCTCTCCGGCCGTCCCCAACAGCACCAGATTCGGGCTCACCGGCATCTCCGACGCCACCACGTTCACCCTCACCGACCTCACCACCGGGACGGACGTGGCCACGGGCACGGTGAACAAGGGCCAGCTCCTGACCAGCCCCACGATCCCCCTACTGGCCGACAACAGCCGCTTCCGCCTCGCCGCCTCTCAGCCCGTCCAGGCGTTCACGTACTACCAGTGCTCCAACTTCATGGGGAGCACGTTCTTCCTGTCAGACAACGGCAAAACCTTCACGGGCAGCTCCTTCACCGTACCCATCATCCAGTCCCCCGGCGTCTACCACGTGTGGGTCTTCGCCACGGGACAGGGCCGCGTCACGGTGAGCCGCCTCCCGGACGCCGCCCAGATGGCCTACCACGATTTCCCCGCACAGGGCGGCGCGTGGCAGGTGCCCGACGCCAGCATCCCCGCCGGCTCCGGCGGTACGGTCTACGCCTTCACCTCCGCGGCTACAACCTTCCTCGTGGAGCAGTCGAGCCAAAACGCGGCCACGGAGGTTCCGCCTTCCACTCAGAGCCTGAACCCCGGCTCCTGCACCACGGCGTCCGCGGGACAATCCTTTTATTTTAACGTGCAAAACTTCGGGAGCGGATCGCACATGGCCGTGTTCCCTTACGCCGCCGGGACCTACTCCCTCACACCCCTCACCGCAGGCGGCACCACCCTGACCAACAGGACCATCACCACCGGAACGCTGGACTACCAAGCCATCGCGGCGGGCTCCTACAAGCTCACGTCCACGGCCGACGTGGGCCTCCTTGCGGGGGACAATGAAGGGTCCTCAAGCGTCTGGGGCATGGGCGATGACGCCGTGTACTACCAGGGCCAGGACGCGGGCGGCATTCACGAAACCCGCGGCCACGCCCTCACTTGCGGGGGCACGATCTTCGTGACGCACCAGGGCACCACCTTGACGGGAACGGGCGCCACGACGACGCCCGCCCTTGGAGCCGGAACGGTGAACCTCAACGCCGAGACGGTCCTTGATTTGGCGGGAAACACCGGCAACGGGACGCTCTTCGACCTCACGTCTCAGGACTCGGCCCACCCGTTTCTGGTGGAAGTGTTCGGCGGCAACTGCGACGTGAACCTGAACGATTGGTTCAAGGTCATGGAACCCCAGGCCATGGCCAGGCCCGTCATCACCGTCCCCGGTACGAGCGGCTATCTGGTCTCGGCCACTCCCATGGTCACGGGCACCGCCTTCCCTGGCGCCAGGGTCACCCTCTTCGTGAACGCCGCGGGGCCACCCGTGACCTTCGCCTGGAGCGGGTCCGTCGTGGCCGATTTGGCGGGCAACTGGACCCTCGCCGTGGGAACCACCCTGGGCGACCAAACCTTGTACTATTTCGATGCGATCCAGTCGGTGGACGGCGTGTGCGCCGCCGATCCCAATCCGCCCCCGGGAAGCGGCAAGAACCAGGGCATCATCGACGTGACCCCGCCCGCGATCACCGATCCCGCCAACGGATCCATCACCTACAACACGACGCCGACCCTCGGCGGGACGGCACCCGCGGGCACGGTGGTGACCCTCACCCTCACGGGCACCGGCGGACCCTACACCGTCACGGCCACGGCGGACCCCGTCACGGGAGCCTTCTCCGTCACGTCACCTGCCCTTGCTCTGGGAAGTTACTCCGTGACCGCCGTAGCCGAGGACGGCGCGGGCAACGTCTCCCAGCCCTCCGCGGCGGTCGCCTTCACCGTAGCGGCCCCCGTGAACCTGCTCCGCTATGGAGGCGTCACCAGCCTCTCGCCCTTGACCCCGGCGGCCTCCGCGATCTTCGTGGCCCCATACCCCGCCGATCCCGCCCTGGATCCGGGGCGCGACACGATCGTCTCGGGCTTCCTTTCGGGGACATCCTTCCCCGGCGACGCCTCCGACCTGGCCGACACGCCTCCCCTGGTCTTTTACCAGCTTCAGGGCAACACCGGGGACACCCTCCGCGTCACCAAGGAAGGCGGCAAGATCGTGATCAGGTTTTAGCCCGGCCTCCGTTCCAGAGGTTCCATCATTAAGGGCGGGACCCCGAGGTCCCGCCCTCTTTTTTCGCTCTGGAAGGAGAGGAACGCTGTTCAGGGCGAGGGAGCGGCGCCTTCGGAGCGTTCGGCCTTGAGCTGCGAAATGATGTCCGTGCGGTAGACGCGGGCCAGCTCCAGGGAAACGGCGAAGAGGAGCGGCCCCACGATGACGCCGAGGAACCCCATGGTGGCAAGGCCGCCCAGAACGCCAAGAAGGATCACGAGAAGGGGTATCTTGGCCCTCCCGCTGATGAAAAAGGGGCGGATGAAGTTGTCGATGCTGGAGACCACCGCGACCCCCCAGAACACGAGGAAGAGACCGCCGCCCGCGTGTCCCGTGGCAAAGAGGTAGAGGGCCGCGGGAATCCAGACCAAAGCCGTGCCGATGAGGGGGATGAACGCGCAGACGATCATCACCGCACCGAAGAACACCGCCGAAGGCACCCCCGCCAGGGCGAAGCCAATCCCCCCGAGGATGCCCTGCACGATGCACGTGAGAACGATGCCGTAGAGGACGGCGGAAACCACCCGGTCCACGGTGGAGCCCAAGATGATTTTGTCCTCCTCCTTGAGGGGGACCATCTCCCAGAACCGGGCCACCATGGTTTCGCCGTCCCTGAAGAAAAAGAAAACCAGGGCGACCATCACGAAGAACTTGACGATGAAGGCCAGGGTGTTGATGAGGAGGGCCTTGGAGGCGCCCACGGCCAGGGCACTGAGGCCGTTCATGGCGGAAAGCACGAGAGGCTTCAAATCCACTTCGGCCACGTAGGGCTGGACTTTCTCCAGAATCTTCGCCACGAGGGGATTGGAAAGAAATTCATCTTTCCCCGGGAGATGGCCCGTAGCCGCCGCTTTCTGAGCCAGGTCGTACACGTTCACCGCCTGCCCCGCGAAGAGCACGGCCATGACCGTGAGGGGGATCACCACCACCAGGACGACGGTGGTCGTGGAGAAGACGGATGCCGCCGTCCGCCTTCCCCTGAAGAGCCGCAGGTAGCGCCGGTGCAGGGGAAATGCGGCCAGGGCAATGACCGCCGCCCAGGCGATGGAGGAAAGAAAGGGCGAGAGGAGCCGCAGCATGAGGTACAGGATGGCCACCACCGCGCCGAAGTAGACCAGGGAGAAGAACACTTTTCGGTCCATGGACGGCCCCTTCCCTTGCCCGCATTATACCGGAACGGAGGCGCGCCGCACAGAAGCCACGGCTGCGTCACGGTCCGGACTCTCCTAGTCCCGGCAGCGAACCACCAGGGCCAGAGGCAAAGGCACGGCGAGGGCGAGGCAAATCGCGGCGCCGGTGGGCACGTCCCAGGTGATGGAGGCCAACGTCCCGGCGGCGCTTCCGAGGGCGCCGATGCACCCCGCCGCTGCAAAGACACCTCGCGTCGTTCTCGCCAGCCCGCGCGCAGCGGCGGCGGGAAGAACCAGGTACGCGAAGGAAAGGAGAACCCCGATCTGGCCGATGGCCACGGCCAGGAGGGCCCCGAGCCCTGAAAAAAAGGCCAGCTCGAGCAGACCCACCCGCAGCCCCATCACCCGGCTCGTCTCAGGGTCGAAGGCCACGGCGAGGAACCGCTTGTGGAGCAGGAGTCCCATCATGAGGAGGAGGCCGCACACGGCGCCCAGAACGCCCACGTCCTTGGGGGACACTCCCAGGAGAGAGCCGAAGAGGAGGGTCGCTTCGTCCAGACCGCCCTGGGCGCTCTTGCTCAGGAAGATCACCGCAAGGCCGCCCAAGACCACGTAGAGAATCCCCAGTACGGCGTCCTCCGGGAGTGCATCCCGCCCGTCCCGGCCCCGCAGGGCCAGGGCCGCGATCACCACCCCCACGACCGCAAGACCCGTCAGGCGCGGTTCCCAGCCGAAAAACAAGGCCATGGAGGCGCCGCACAAAGCCGCCTGCGCCAGGCTCACGCTCACGAAAATCATGCGCCTTTCCAGGAGAAAAACCCCGAAATAGGCGAGCGGCAGGGAAGCCAGGACCGCGCCCAGAAGCGGCCATCTCACTAGCGCCAGCGTGTCAAGAAGCATGCTCCGCCTCCCCCCCGTCGGTCCACGCCAGCACCGTTTCGCCCGCCACGTCCACGGCCCTGAGCCCGGCGCCGTACGCGCGTCGGAGGCGGAAGTCTCCGAGCACCGACTCCCGCTCCCCCGCAAGGAAGAGCCCTTCGCGCGCATCGAGCCACAGGAAGTGCCCCACCTCGGAGCCGATTTCGTTGAGGAGGTGGGTGATGAGGAGGACCGCCACCCCTTCGCCGTTGAGTTCCCGCATGAGAGCGCGCAGCGCCTGGCGCGTCAGAAGGTCCACTCCGTTCGTGGGCTCGTCGAGGACGAGCACGTCGGGCTGCCGGTGCAGCGCCCTGGCCACCATGACGCGCTGGCGCTGTCCCCCCGACAGGGCGCTGAAGGGCTCCCGTGACATATCTCGCAACCCCACGCGGGCGAGGGCCTCGCCCACGGGCGGCAGGCCCTTGAGGTCGAGGGCGCCCAGCTCCACCACCTGCCGGACCGAGAGGGGCAGGCTCTCGCGCACGCTCGTGAGCTGGGGAACATAGCCCAGACGGATGCCCTCGGCCTTCCTCAGTGTGCCGCCGAGGGAGCGCTGGACGCCAAGGAGCGTCTTGATGAGGGTCGTCTTGCCCGCCCCGTTAGGGCCGAAGATGCCCCAGTATTCCCCCCGGCCGATGGAGAACGTGAGATCGCGCAGGAGGGGCCGGCCGTAGCCGATGGCCAGGCCATCTGCGGCGAAGAGGGCGTCAGCCACGGGAGGCCTCCAGGAGTTCGTGAACGATGGCCCGCATGAGGGCGGGGTAGGTCTGGGCATCGGGGGCGCCGCCCGTGTAGGAGGGGATCACCGCCACGCGGGCGCCCGTGTCCCCGGCGATTTTGTCCGCGATCTTGACGTCCTCGTAATTCTCCACGATGAGGAGTTTCGCGCCCTTGTCCCGCATGGCCTTCTCCAGCGCCATCAGGCTCGCGGGAGAGGGCTTGATGCCGGGCTTGGGTTCCACGAAGCCCACCACGTTAAAGCCGTAGTGAAGGAAGAAGTAGTCGAGAGTGGCGTGGTAAGCCACCACGGGGGCGCCCTTCAGGGGGGCAAGGTCGTGCGCGACCTCGGCATCCAGGCTCAGGAGCTGGGCCGCGACGGCGTCCCCCTTCTTGGCGTAGTCGGCCCCGTGGGCGGGGTCCGCGGCGGCGAACACCCCGGCCAGACCCGTGGCGATGGCGGCCATGTTGCGCGGGTCCAGGTGGTAGTGGGGGTTACCGTAAGGGTGGATGTCACCCATGGAGCGGTCCACGCCGCCCGCGGGGATTTCGATGGGCTTGATGAACGTGGAAAGGTCCACGTAGCCCGGCGCCCCCGGCTGTATTTTGGCGTTGCCGCACTGCTGAAGGAGGGGCGGCAGGAAGCCCACCTCGAGCTGCAGCCCGTTCACGAGCAGAAGGTCCGCCTTGTGGAGGGCCACGAGGAAGGACGGCTTCGCATCCACGAAGTGCGGGTCCTGGGTCCCCTTGGCCAGAACGGATACGGCCGCGTGGTCCCCGCCCACCTGCGAGGCCAGCCAGCCATAGTCCGGATACACCGATACCACGTTGAGTTTGCCGGAGGCCAGCACAGAGGCGGTGGTTCCGGCGATTATCAGTGCAGCCATGATGGTTCGTTTCATTTCAATCTCCTTTCGGTAGCAGGGAGCAGGGAGCAGAAGAACAGCATAGTGGCCAATCCGCTGTTCCACTCCCCTTCTCCCCTTCTCCCGTTCTCCCGTTCTCCCTTTCTCCCGTTCTCCCCCTCAAAACGGATGCGCCCCGTGGGGCCCGATGGCAAAGCCGTACTCGAACACCACGGCGTTCCGGAGACCCTGGCCGGCGTAATGGATTCGCTCGTATTGGAGCCTCACCTTCTGGAATTCGCTCGGGAAGTAAGTCAGCACCAGCGCTCCGCCCTTGTCGTGCATGCGCGGATCGGAGGGATGCTCGGCGTAATCGGCCCGCAGGCCCGCGAACCACCCCCGCGTAAACTGCCAGTCCACGTAGGAGAAAGCACCCGTGGACCGCGTGAGGCCGTCCATGGCCCGGTAGTTCTCGCGGATGACTTCGGTGCGCCACAGGAAAGAGGCCCGTGTGCCGGAAGCCAAGGGCTTGTAGCGGTAGGTCACCGACAGGTTGCCCAGCCCCGTCCCGTGGCCCGTGGCGTTCTTGCCTCCCGCCAGAGAGAGCTGCGCCTCAAGGTTGGCGTTGTCGCAAAGGTCCCAGAAATTGCGCCACGCAATGTTGTAGGCCAGGTCCGAACGCGTTCCACCGAAGAGATCGGGGTTCCGGCCCCCCGTCACCTCCACGGTCAGGTCGCTCATCCACGGCGTCGGCAGGAGGTGGTTCACGCTCACGCCCACGTCGTTGAGACCCTCGTCTCCCAGCATGGTGCGGAGGGCCAGGGGCTGATCCGCCTGAAACCACGTGTGCGTGTGCATGGAGTTTTGCTTGCCGAAATCGGCGTAGAACTTGCCCACCTTCATGGAAAACCCGCCCGGAAGCCCGGGAAATGCCGCATAGGCCTCCTCGGCGTGGAGGTGGCCGTCCTCCAGAGAGAGGTAGACGTTGGCCGTGGCGAAGGGATCGATGGCGGCGCTGAAGGCCAGCTCCACCTCCCTGACCTGGAAGGCGTCCTGGCTCTTCCAGTAGGGATCGTTCCCGCCCGAATAGGTGAAGTCCGGCAGGACCGAAATGGCGGGGTTCTGAAGGGCGGGCGAGGGGGGCGCCGATGGGATGGGCGGCACGGACCCCTGGTCCCCCTGGACGGGAGTCTGAACGCTCGCCGAGGCCTGCCCCGCCTTCAAGGCGTCGATTTGATCCTGAAGCTTCTTGACTTGAGACTGGTAGTCCTGGATCACCTGCTGCATCTGCTGCTGCAAGGCCTGTAGCTGCTTCTGCACTTCGCCGGGAGCAGGGCCTGGCGTCTGGGCCCGCGCCCCCGCCGCATACACCACGAGGGCGCACAAACCTATCGTCATCGATTTCATGGATCCTCCGTCACGTCAAACCGGCGGGCACGATCGCCCGATGGAACGCCCTCTAGACGGCCGGTTGGCGGGGAGGACCACGGACGGCCAGTTCGGGAGGCTGGCCGGGCAGGAGGCTGGAATCAACGGATGGAGCGGCGGGGACGGGCGGAGCATCCAGATACGGCAGGACCACGGGAGCCGGAGGAGCCTCCATCCCGCCATGGAGGGCAAGACAGACGGGGCAGTGGACCTCGGACGTGGCCAGGACGGGGCCGCGCACCTGGCCTTGGCCATCGGCATGGCCGTGGAGGACCAGCATCAGGAGGCAAAATGAAAGAAGCCCGGCAAGGGCCCCCCGTCCTCCCAGGCGACTGCGCACGTCCACCTCCCCGCCGAGCGCTCGGCCCACTTTTGAAAGTTTAGCACACGTCCCGTTCGTCCATAGTCCCGGCGCCGTTGAATTGCCGCGCCGAGAAGACCCTCGCAGCTCGGCACTCCATGGGCCAGCCTGTGGGAGCGGCCAGGGCCGCCGTGCTAAAATGCCCGCCGTCAGGAGGTCATGATGCGCATCCGTAAGGCGGTCATTCCAGCGGCGGGCCTGGGAACGCGGTTTCTTCCGGCCACCAAGGCGTCTCCCAAGGAGATGCTGCCCGTGGTGGACAAGCCCGTCATTCAGTACGTCATGGAAGAAGCCGTGGCGGCGGGCATCGAAGCGGTCCTCATCATCACGGGCCGAGGGAAAGAAGCCATCGAAAATCATTTCGATGTCTCCTTCGAGCTTGAGCAGGTTCTGAAAGAGCGAGGCAAAGAGGCGGAGCTGGCCATCGTGCGGGACATCGCCTCCATGGTGGAGGTCTCCTACACCCGCCAGCGGGAAGCCCTTGGCCTGGGCCACGCCATCATGTGCGCCCGGAACTGGGCGGGCGGCGAGCCCTTCGCCGTCTTCCTCGGCGATGACATCGTGCGCTCCGCCACCCCTTGCATCCGGCAGATGATGGACGTTTTCGAGCAGAAGCATGCGACCGTTCTTGGCGTCATGGACGTACCTCGGGAGGACACACGGAAGTACGGCATCGTGGCGGGATCGCCCGCCGGGGAACGACTGCTTGCCGTGTCGGACATCGTGGAGAAACCCAAGCCCGAGGATGCCCCGAGCAACACCGCCGTCATCGGGCGCTACATCCTCACGCCCGCCATCTTCGAGGAGCTTGAGAAGACGGGGAGAGACGCCTCCGGAGAGATCCAGCTCACCAACGCCATCCGCTCCCTGCTCGCCCGTGAGCGCGTCTTCGCCTACCGCTTCGCGGGAAGGCGCTACGACACGGGAGACCGGCTCGGCTTCCTCCAAGCAACCGTGGAAACGGCGCTCACCCGGCCGGACTTGAAGGAACCTTTCGCGGCCTACCTTCGAAGGATCGTGGGGGAGATGAAATAGAGTAATAAGTAAAAAGTGAAAAGTAAAAAGAAAAACCGCCGACGACGCATCCTGTCCCCCTGTCCCAGAAATCAGTGAGGAGTGGGGAGTGAGGAGTATAAAGACAGAAGTGAAATGTGAGGAGCGGGACTCTCTCTTTCCGAATGCCGCATGCCGGATTCCGAAGGTCAAGCTCCTGCTCCTGGGTCTGGCCCTCCTTACGCTGGGTTCCCTCGACGCCAAACCCGGCGGACTCGCCCCTCCCCTCCTGTGGCCGCTGCCGATCCGCGAGGGCATCACGTCCAGCTTTGGGGAGTACCGCCGCACACACTTTCACGGCGGCGTGGATATGCGCACGCACCAGGAGGAGGGGTGGGCGTGCTTCGCACCGGCCGACGGCAAAGTCGTGCGCCTTCGGCGCGAGCCCGGAGGCTACGGGCGGGTGCTCTACCTGGATCTCGACGACGGCCGCACCATCGTCTACGGCCACGTGTGCCGCTTCGAGAACGCCAAACTTCACCTGGACGACGCCCTGGTCAGAGCGTGCGAGCGCGCCGGGACCTCCTTCCCCGGCGACGTCGTCCTGAACCCGCCCGTTCCCGTGAAGGCCGGCGACACGGTGTGCTACTCGGGAGAGCTGGGCATCGGCACGCCCCATCTGCACTTCGAAGTGCGGCGCGGGGACGACCAGCTCGACCCCTTTCTTGAGGGATTGCCCCTTCCGGACGGGGTGGCCGCGCCCAACATCGCGGGCGTCACGTTCGAACCGAGGGACGCGGGCGCAACGGTGGACGGCGGCTTTATCCCCGTCTTCGTCCAGGCGGTAAAGAAGGCGGGCGGGTACACGCTGGCCCGGCCCGTGGCCCTAACCGGCGCCGTCGATGCGTTCCTCTGCGCGGGGGACCACCTGGGGGTGCCCCAGCACACGACGGGTGTGCCCGTCATCACCGCCTCCTTGGATGGAACCGTCTTTTCTCACATGGACCTGCGGGCCATCAGCCTGGCGCACTTCAAGGAATCCACCGCCCTCTTCGAGCCGAACTTTGACCGGCCCGGCACTTACACCTACCGCCTCCGGCGCCTCCCTTGGATGCATGTGACGGAGTTCGAGGGCGGAGGCCTTCCCGGCGCCCTGAGCCCCGGGCCCCACGCACTCAAAATCGTGGCCTCCAACCGCGCGGGGCAGGACTCGGTGGTCACGGGCGTCCTCGAAGGGAACGACGTGACCTCGCATCAGCGCCTCGCCCTGCCGGGCAGCGGCTACCGGATGGTAGAGCACCAGATCACGCCCGCGGGCCTCGTCCTCGTCCTGGCGCGAAGCTCCAGGGCCGGCGTCACGCCCGTGGCGGTGGGCGGAACCCTCATCCAGGACCTGCGGGTGACGGAGGCGGGAGACAAAGTGACGGCCCTCCTCCCCCGCGAGGATCTTCCCCACGAGGGCGCGCCCCTCTTCCTGGGTGGCTCGCCGTCGTCGTTCCTCGCGGCGGCCGGGCCTGGCCATATCACCGCGGGATCGGTTCGGCTCAACCTACCCGAAGGGGCGGTGGGAACGGCCGCGTCAGCACCCGCCGCTCCGGGCATGCCGCCGGGGAGCTCCGCCCGCCTCGCGGTGGGTCCCTACTGCTACCAGGCCCGCGCCACCGTGGAGTTCCCGGGCGTCACCCCGAGGCCGCGCATGGGCGCCTTCGCGGGCGGTGTCCTCTTCCTGGACCGCTGGTCGGGCAAGGCCGTTGGTTTCCGCGCCGACGGCCTCTATCGATTAGAAGAGGATCGAAGGCCCCCGCGGATCGGCAAGCCCTTCATCACCCGCATCCCCCACATCAATGCGCCCGAGCTGCGCTTTACTCTCGGCGACGAAGGTAGCGGCCCCAACGTGCGGTCCCTCCAGGTGAAGCTGGACGGGCATGCGGCCTTTTTCGACTACGACATGGCCACGGGCACGGTGCGCGTGGACCTGAGCCGCATGTCCGCTGGCCGGCACATCCTCGTCGCCACCGTGAGCGATTACCTCGGCAACGCCTCGGCGCTGCCTCCCTACGCGTTCACGACCAGGTGAGGGCGGCCTTGCGAATTACGAACTTCGAAGTGCGGAGTGAAAGCCAAAGATACAAAACTCGGGAA
The DNA here is from genome assembly GCA_021833665.1 of Acidobacteriota bacterium. GTDB lineage: Bacteria > Acidobacteriota > UBA4820 > UBA4820 > DSQY01 > JAKAJA01. The sequence goes on along the minus strand of JAKBES010000025.1, from coordinate 6,540 downwards.
GGCTCATGCCCAAGCATGGTGTCCATGGTGTGGAACACCGAGTTTCCCTTTCGCACCCCGCTATGGACTCGTCTTTCCTCCGCATGCACACCCTGATCTCTGGTCTCGGCGACCTGAACTGGTCACTCAACGGCTGGACGGCCTTCACGCTGGTGGCTGAGATCCTGTCTCTCCTGACGATTCCCTCGGTGCTCCTCCAGCGGAGGGGACAATCCCTCTCGGCCTTGGCGTGGATTCTCTGTCTGATCGGGCTCCCGTTTTTCGGCGTCCTTTTGTGGTGGGGCCTGGGCCGGTCCCATCTCAAGCGCAAGCGGCGCAAGCGGCGCACCGCCAGCCTCTCGGTGACGAGGGGATTCGTCACACTCCGTCCCCCGGGCGTGGAGGACGAGGGCGGCGCCGCCCTCTTCCCCGCCCTCCGCTTTCCCGAGGAGGACGCCGGGGGCATCTTCCCCGCCGTGAAGGGCAACCGCGCCCGGCTGCTCGTGGACGGCGCCCAGACCTACACCGCGCTCCAGGAGATGATCCTGTCCGCGAGGCACCACGCCCATCTCCTCTTCTATATCTGGCAGAAGGACGCCACGGGCAGGTACTTCCGCGACCTCCTGGCCGAGAGGGCCCGCGCGGGCGTCCAGGTCCGCGTCCTCCTGGATGCCATGGGAGCGGGCGGCGCGGCCGGGCGTTTCATGGATCCGCTGAGGGAGGCGGGAGGACGCGTGGCGGTGTTCATGCCCACGCGCTACCTCCGCCGCTCCCTCTCGCTGAACTTCCGAAACCACCGCAAGATCGCCGTCGTCGACGGCGGCTTCGGCTACACGGGCGGGCTCAACATCGGCGACGAGTACATGGGGGAGTGGCGCGACATGGGCCTGAGGCTGGCGGGGCCCGCCGTGTCCCAGCTGCAGGAAGTGTTTCTGGATGACTGGTATTTCGCCACGGGGGAGACCTGCGCTGATCCCGCCTACTTCGAGGGCGCCACGATCCCGCCCGGCGGCGGGGAGGGCGTACCGGCCACCTGCGCCATGCTGGCGGGCGGGCCTGACACCATAGACAACCCCACGCTGGACACCTTCTTCATGGGCATTACCATGAGCAGCGAACGGGTATGGATCACCACGCCGTACCTCGCACCCAGCCCCGACGTCCTCACGGCCCTGCGGACAGCCTCCTACCGCGGTGTGGACGTTCGCCTGCTCGTCCCCAGGCGCTCCGATAGCCGCCTCGTCCAGCTCGCGGGGCGCTCCTTTTACCCCGCCTTGCTCCGGGCGGGCGTCCGCGTCTACGAATATCTCCCCGCCGTGCTCCACGGGAAGACCTGGATCTTCGACCGGGAGCACCTGGCCATAGGCAGCGCCAACCTCGACAACCGGAGTTTCAAACTCAACTTCGAAATCACCTGCTTCCTCAGGAGCGCGGAAGCCGCCGCCGAGATGGCCGCCCTCTACGAGCGGGACCTGGCGCACGCCGAGGAGATCCTGTTCGACCCGTTCGAGCGGCGCGGAACCTGGACCCAGATCAAGGAATCGGCGGCGAACCTCTTGGGGCCACTGCTGTGAGACAGGGAGCGGGGAGCGGGGAGCCGGGAGTGGGGAGCCGAAGGCCGGGAGCGGGGACCGGGGAGCCGGGGGTAGGAAGTGACCCGAACCTGCGGGCATACAACCCGCTCAAAGCGCTCTACCCTGATTTTCCCCTTCCTTCTCCCCGCAACCTGCTCCCTGCTCCCGATTCTTTTCATGGGCACCACCTCCGATGACCAGCAGATCTGAGTCGCACACCCCCGACGATTGGAAGCTCCACGCTGCCCTCCTCTTCGTTCAGGTCACTTTCGGGGCATTCCACGTCTTCGGAAAATCCTTGTTGAACGTGCTGCCGCCCCTCGCCATCGTTGCGTCCAGGACCATCGTCTCGGCGCCCCTCCTCCTCCTGCTGGCCCTGCGCGTGGACCGCTCCATCCCGCCCCCCCGCGACCTGGCGCGCTTCGCCGTCCTTGGATTCCTGGGTATCTTCGCGAACCAGCTCTTCTACATCTACGGGCTGGAGATGACCACCGCCATCAACGCCGCCATCCTCATGCCCAGCATCCCCGTATTCGTGGCCCTCCTGGCCTGGGCCAAGGGCGCGGAGCGCATGACGCGGCTCAAGGTGCTCGGGGTGGGGCTCGCGGTGGCTGGAGCGGTGGCGATGCTCGACGTGTCGAAGCTGGCCTCCGCCAGCGGGAGCCTGTGGGGCAATGCCCTCCTGATGGGCAACTGCATCGTGTACGCGCTGTACCTCGTGCTCCAAAGGGACGTGCTCCTGCGCTACCACCCCATCACGGTGGTTTCGTGGGCCTTCGGCTTCGGCGGCCTCGGCGTCTTGATCGTGGCCGCCCCCACCCTCGCCCGCACGGACTTCGCCTCCCTGTCCCCCATGTCCTGGGTTTCGCTGGCGTATATCGCCCTCATACCCAGCGGCGTCAATTACGCCCTCAACTCGTGGGCCATGGTCCGCTCCTCTCCCGCCCTCGTGGCCACCTACACCACCCTCCAGCCCGTGGCCGCCGCCCTCCTTGCGATCCTCCTCCTGGGTGAGCGCGGAACCTGGCAGGAGGCACTCGGCTTCGCCCTCATCGCGGGCGGCCTCGTCTGCGTCAGCCGAAGGCCGAGATACAGGCGGGCGGCCGGTCCGTGGCCCGGCTCTACCATCCTCTAGAAGCCGTGAGCGGCGACTACTGCGATCTCGCCCCGGCGGCGGACGGTACCCTGTTTTTCGCCATGGGCGACGTGGCCGGCAAGGGCATCGCCGCGTCCATGCTCATGGCGCACCTCCAGGCTATGGTGAGGATCCTCCTGGACGCGGATACGCCCCTCGGCCTTCTGCTGGAAAAGGTGAGCCGGACTCTGTGCGAGACCACGCTGCCTGCTCACTTCGCCACCCTGGCCTGCGGCCGGGCGCACCCCTCCGGCGAGGTGGAGATGGCCAACGCCGGCCACATGCCGCCCCTCGTCGTCCGGGGAGGAAAGGTCGCCGAGATCGCCGCCACGGGCCTGCCCGTGGGCATGTTCTGCCAGGCGAAATTCTCGGTCTCCAAGGTGGTCCTCGGCCCGGACGACGCGCTCCTCCTGTATACCGACGGCTACACCGAGTCCCGGGATCCGGCGGGGGCGGAATTCGGCCGTGAGCGCCTGGCGTCCCTCTTCGCGCTGAATGCCGGCCTCCCGCCCAGGGACCTCCTGGCCGCCCTCATGCACGAGCTGGACCGCTTCCGCGCCGGCACTCCCGTCACCGACGACCTCTCCCTCATGGCCCTGCGGCGCGAGCCCTAGCGGACCAAGGCACGGTGCGGCAAATGCCCACGTGGACCGCGGCCCCAGCGGCCCCGGAAACCGCGCAAGACGGTGGCGAGGAGCCCTGATCTTGGATCAATCCTTCCTGACGCAGGGCGGGCGGCCCGAAGGCAGGCCGCCCCGTTGCACATTGTTCATTGGGTTCCTTGATTGCCTGATAATCGGGTCAGCCGTCACCGGCGCAGCATTGGTCCTTTCGCCGGGAGGGCGCGGCGGCTCTCCTCTACTCCTCTGCTCCCCTACTCCCCTGCTCCCCTACTCACGGCTTTCCAAACTTCGCCAGCACGTCTTTGACAAAGCTCTTGTTGAGCGTGTAGCTGAGCATCTTGAGCTTGACGTAATCGCCGCGGTAGAAGAGGTAGCCCTCGGGGGGGGCCTTGCGGGCGGCGCGGGCGCTGTCCTTGATGAGGAACCAGTCCTGGCCGCCAAGGCTCATCCAGCCCACGAGGTGGATCCCGTGGTCGTCGGCGGTGGTGCCGTTGTCAATCCTGTATTCGCGGGCATCCTGGGTGAGGTAGCCGGGAGGGACGTCGAAGCTCGGGACCATGGCGACCTTCGCGAAGCCGTCGTAGCCGGGCTCGCTCACGTCTCCGCCGATGGCCGTGGTGGAGCCGGCCTTCACGGCCTTGACGAGGGTGTCGTACCAGACGTCCAGCGGGACGTTGCAGTACTCCTTGTCATGCCACCAGTTGTCCTCCACCTTGAGCTCACCGCGGGTCCAGAAGGGCATGGAGGTGGTGGAGATGAAGCAGACGTAGTCGTCCATGTTCAGCTTGCAGACGTCCGCCAGGAAGGCCTGGGGCGTATACGTCTTGCCTTCCCACGTGACCTGGGTGGGAGGCACACCCATGGTCTTGGCCATGATGCCTTTGAGGGCCGGCAGAATCTGGGCCTCGTCCCAAAGATTGTTCGCCTTGCAGTAGGCGAGGTAGGCCTTCATTTCCGTGAGCATACCGGCGTGGTCGTACCGGCCGTCCTTGGCGAGAACGCCCGGGTAGGCCGCCTCGGGCACCACGCCATACGCTTTCCAGACTCTGGGAATGGCTTCCGCCTCGGAACCCTCCTCGAAGACCGAGTTGCCGCGCGTGGCGACGTAGCGCTTGGCCTTATCCAGGTATTCGTTCCACACGGTCCACATTTCCGAGAGCTTGATCTCCTGGCCCGTGAGCCGCTTGATCTCGGATTCGTAGTAGGAGGTCGTGGAGAAGGACCAGCACGTGCCCGTGAGGTACTGGGCCACGGGCGGGAAGTGCCAGGCCTGGACCTTGAAGGCTTGAGGGCTAGAGGGTTTGACGAGGCCGGTCATGTCCACCCGCAGGTCCTGTTTGGCCTCGCCCTCCTTTTTGGAGAGCGCCTTCTGCTCGTCCTCGATCTTTTGGGTGGCGGCGAGGGCGTCTTCGCCGGCCTTTTTGTCCCGGTCCTCCAACTCCTTCAGGACGGGGTCCTCCACGTGCGGACGGTAGACGGCCTTGTCCTGGGGAGGGCGAGCCTGTTGGGCGGGAACGGGCGTGGGAAGCGCCAGGGCGGCGCAGAGGGCGGAAAGCGTCAGGATCGTCGGGGAAACCTTGCGCATCGATGAACCTCCAGCGAGGAAGGATACACCAGGACGGGGGATGGAGGACAGGAGGGGAATTGGGAATTCGAAAAGCGGGGGAGGGACGAAATCGGATTGGGGATTTGGGCATGACACGCCGCTTCGGGCACGCCTGGATTCACTGCGCACCGATCATGCCCCCTTCTCGCTCCCTTTGCGGGGACAGGAAATGCGGAAACAAGGGAACAGTCAGCCACGGTGAGGGCCGGTGCCGCTTCCTCGCTTCCTCACTTCCTAACTGCGCTTAGGGAAGGTACACGACGCACGGGGCCTGGGAGACGGGGGGCCTCCTGCTCCCCGCTCCCCGCTCCCTTCTCCCCAGTCTCACACCGTCCGGACCACGAATTCGGGGGGATCCTGAATGGTCCGCTTTACGGCGCACTGGTCGGCGGCGCGGATGACGGCATCCTTGTACTTTTCGGGGAATCCTTCGGGAAGGTGGATGTCCAAGTGAACCCGCGTGAGGCGGTGAGTGACCTGGTCCCATTCCATGTGTTGGGTGAGCTTCATGCCGTCCGTAGGCAAGCCCCGGCTCTGGCAGAAGCCCAGCACGTAGATGCCCGCGCAGGTGCCCATGCTGGCGAGGAAAAGGAGATAGGGCTCGGGAGCAGTACCTGTACCGCCCGATTGCGGTGACTGGTCGGTTCTCAGCGTCTGCCCGGCGATGCTCGCGTCCACGCGCTTGCCGCCGGGAAAGGTGATGTCCATGTCCATCGTATCCTCCAAAGTCCTTCGCGACGGCGAAGGTTCACATGACCAAGATGCGGCCACCGAGCCAGGGTAACCTCGCGGCGCCCCGAGGTCCAGGGAGAATGGAGGTAAGGAAGTTAGAAATCAAGAACGGCCTTTGCATCAGCGCTCCGGTCATGTCCGCCTCCTTGCGTTTCGCCCATGGCCTATCACCCGTTGCCTTTCCTTCCGCTTTTACTTCCGCCTTGTCCTGTCCTCTGTCCCCTTCCCCCTCCGAATATCCTTCCACTCTCTTCCTGTGAGTATTTACTTACACTCTCCATCGTGCTAGGCTTGTGTTCTTGAAGCCTTGACCGCAGACCTGGCACGCAAAGGAGGGGCCCGATGAAATACCTCGATGACGCCCGAGACGTGAAGTTCAACCTGTTCGAGTGGCTGGACCTGGACACCCTCCTCAAAGCAGAACGCTACAAGGAGTTCGACAGGGACACCTTGAACTCGGTCCTGGACGAGGCCCTCAAGGTCGCCCGGGGAAGCGTGGCCGCGTGCAACGAATCGGGGGACAGGGTCGGCGCCAGGTTCGATGCCGGGAAGGTGACCCTCGCGCCGGGTTTCGATAAGGCCTATCAGGATCTGGCCGCGGGCGGGTGGATCGCTCCCACGGCCAATCCCGATTTCGGCGGCATGGGCCTCCCCGAATCGGTGGGCACGGGCATCAGCGAGTTCATCATGGGGGCCAACACCTCCATGAGCCTCACGGTCCTCCTCTCCCGCGGAGCCGCGCACCTCATCGAAAGCTTCGCCACGGACGAGCTCAAGGCCATCTACTGCGAGAAGATGTACACGGGGCAATGGGGCGGCTCCATGTGCCTGACGGAGCCCAGCGCCGGCAGCGACCTTGGCGACATCAAGACCAAGGCCGTGAAGCAGGAG
>JAKBES010000024.1 GCA_021833665.1 Acidobacteriota bacterium | reverse complement strand
GAACCCCCGTCCGGACCGGTTCAGGGGGGAACGGGCCCCTCCCCACCGGCGTCCTGGCCCATGGCGGCTGAAGCATTCCCCCCGCTCGTCCAGGAAGCGGCCGGCGGGAAGGGCTTCTTTCCCATCCTTCGGCTCAGGTGCGTCTGCGCGCAGGGCCGCATGGAGGCTCCCGGCGGGACGCCCCTCTGGTACGTGCATGAGACCTTGAGCGCCGCTGGCCCTCCCCACGGCGGACCCTGGACCGCCGCGTCCCAGGTCCTTCTGGCCATTCGGGCCGCCGAGGGTGGAGAGGCGGAACTGTCCCATCTCGCCGTCTATGCGCGGGACCGTCTGGGGCTAAGCGCCGGACCGGCAGACGCCTGCGCTTTGGGCCTCGCCCTCCTGGGCCGGGTTGAGCCCGGGGGACAAGCCCCCGGCACCTTGGAAACCAGGGCGGGGGACCCACTTGTGGTGGCGGCCAGGAAGATCGTGGGGCAGCAAGCCCTCAAGATGCGGGCCAACACGGAGGGGACGCGCCTCGACCTTGATCCCGAATACCTCCACGACCTGCGCGTGGCCGCGCGCAGGCTCCGGTCGGCCCTCCGGCTCCTGGGGCCGGCGCTGGGTCCGAAGCGGGCCGAGTCCTTGCGCCTGGAGCTCTCGTGGATCGCCGCCCTCCTGGGCGAAGTGCGGGACCTGGACGTCTTTATCGCCAACTTCGAGACCCAAGCGGTGAGGCTGGGAGAGTCGGGACGGATCGCCCTGCGCCTGAAGGCGGAATTGCTGACCCGAAGATCCCCGGCGAGAGAGGCCCTGGCGGCGGCCCTGGAAGGGAGACGCTACGAGGCTCTCCTCCGAAGAATTCAGGCCCTGGCCGATTCCCCCCCGCCCAGGTCGGCGCGCGGGCTGGCGGCCCAGCGCACCGACTTCGCCGCGTCCGTGTTCATCAAAGGAGCCCACCGGCGCGTGGTAAAACAGGGCCGAGCCGCCGTGCCCTCGCAGGACCCGGCGGCCCTCCACCGCCTTCGGATCCTCTTCAAGCGCCTCCGGTACACCAGCGAGTTTTTCGATCCGGCCCTGGGAGGCCGTCTGGAACCGATGATCAAGGCCATGGTAAAGTTCCAGGACTGCCTGGGGGAGCACCAGGACGCGGTGGTGGCGGCGCGGAAGATCGAGGCCCTCGCCCAGGAACTGGCAGCACGGGGGGACCTCCCCGTTGAATCGCTGCTGGATTTGGGGGCCCTGATCCAAATTCAGCGCGAGACGGCCCGCGAGCGGCGGGGGCGCCTGGCCGGTCTCTGGCGGGCGTTCGACCGGGCCTCCGTCAGGAAGTGTCTTGGTGAAACTACCCTTGCGGACCCTTCGTAGGAATCGGACATGAGCGTCCTCTCGGTTCACGACATCTGGGTGAAGTACGGCAGCACGGACGCGCTGCGCGGGGTCACCTTCGAAGTCCAGGGCGGGGCCGTGGGCCTGCTGGGCCCCAACGGGGCGGGCAAATCCACCCTCATCAAGGCCCTCCTCGGCCTCGTCCCGCTTGCCTCCGGCGCCTTCGACCTCATGGGGCAAGACAGCCGCGCCCTGGGCCCGGCCCTGAGGGACCGCGTCGGCTACGTCCCCGAGCGGGAAGGCCTTCGGCCCGGCACCAGCGGCGTGGCGTGGGTGGCCCTCCTGGGCGAACTCTCGGGCCTTCCCCGGCGCGCGGCCGTGGAGAGGGCCCACGAAGTCCTGCAGTACGTGGGCCTGGAGGAGAGCCGCTACCGGAACGTGGAGACCTTTTCCACGGGCATGCGCCAGCGCCTCAAGCTCGCCGGGGCCCTCGTGCACGACCCGGCCCTCCTGCTCTTGGATGAGCCCACGTCGGGCATGGATCCCGTGGGCCGGGAGGAGATGCTCGGCCTCTGCCGTGACATCGTCAAGCAGGGGAAAACGGTCCTCCTCTCCACGCACATCCTCAAGGACGTGGAAGCCCTGTGCGCCCAGGTGGTGATCCTCCACCGGGGGCAAGTGCAGGCGGGAGTGTCGGTGGAAGATTGGACCCGGAGCGAAGCCCAGCACTTCCTGGTTCAGTGGGAGGGCGAGGGGCGCGGCGAAGCCTTCGCCGCCGCGTGCGGCCGGGCGGGTTGGAGCGCTGAGCCCCGGAAAGACGGGCTCTTCAAGCTCGTCTTGCCGGCGGGTGAAGGCCCCCGGAGCGTCTTTCGCGTGGCGCGGGAGGCGGGGGGGGCCGTGAACCGGTTCGTGCGCGAGGAGACCTCCCTGGAGGAGCTTTTCCTCTCGGCTCTCCAGAAGAACGGGGAGTCCCATGCCGGTCTATGAGCAGGGCTACGAGGTTTACGAAGGGCGGCGGAACCCCCTGGGGAGCCGGTGGAAACCCCTCTTCAGAGAGGAGATCCTGCCGTATTTCAAGAAGAGGCGGTTCGTATTCCTCCTCGTGCTGGCCCTCCTACCATGGCTGTACGGTGTTGCCCTCACGTTCCTCCATACCCAGCTCGGGGACGCGGACTGGGCCAAGGACCTTGTCACCAAGCTCCCCGTGGTGGACGAGAAGCTCGTGTCCAAGCTGCTCACCAACAGCTACGACCTCTTCCTCCTGTTCATCGTGGCCATCTGGGTGGGGTCGGGCCTCGTGGCGCGGGACCGGAAGGACATGACCCTGGACGTTTTCCTGGGGCGGGCCGTGACCTCCGTCCAGTACCTCTGGGCCAAAGGCGCCGCCCTCGGCGTTTTCCTCCTCCTCTTCTCGTTCCTGCCCACGCTCATCCTGGTTATCTTTCAGGTGGGACTCACGGGGCAGGCGGGCTGGCTCGTGGAACACCTCAGGGTTCTGTGGGGCACCTTGCTCTATACGGCCATCGGGCCGGGCACCCTGGTACTCTTCATGCTCGCCCTGTCGTCCATGGCACGCTCGCCCCGCGTGGTGGGGCTGGCCTTCATCGCCCTCGTCTTCTTCGGGGACATGGCTTGCGGCGTGGTGTACGCCATCACCAAGGTGAGCGCGGTCTGGTTTTTCTCCCTTTCGCGGGAGCTCACGGCCCTGGCCAGCCTATGCCTCGGGGCGCCGCCCCCCTATGCCTCGGCGGATCTTCACCCGGCCCTCGTGGCCCTGTTCTTCGCGGGCCTCGCCACCGCCAGCGCGGCGGTATTGTGGGCGCGATTCTCGCGCCGCGGGGTGCTCCGGTGATCCGCGTGCAGAGCGTCTCCAAGTGGTACGGGCTGGTGGTGGGCGTGAACCGGATCTCCCTATCCGTGGAGCCCGGAGTCACGGGCCTGCTAGGGGTCAACGGCGCGGGCAAGAGCACGCTCCTCAACCTCATGGCGGGCCTCCTCAAGCCCAGCTCGGGCACCGTGGATCTGGACGGCAAACCCGTGTTTGCCAACCCCGAGGCCTTGAAATCCCTGGGCTACTGTCCGAGCCCCGATCACTTCTACGAGGATGTGACGGGGCTGGAGTTCGTGGCGTACATGGGCCGCCTCTCGGGGCTCTCCCCGGCGCGGGCCCGGGAGCGGGCCGTGGAGGCGTGCCACGAGGTGGCCCTGGGGGAGGAAGCGGGCAAGAAAGTCCGGGCCATGAGCAAGGGCATGCGGCAGAAAGTGAAAATGGCCCAGGCCCTGGTGCACGACCCGCCGGTTCTCCTGCTGGACGAACCCCTCAACGGCATGGACCCGCCCAGCCGGGCCCAGTCCATCGAAGCCATCCGGCGGTGGGGCGAGCAGGGCAAATCGGTCCTGGTCTCCTCCCACATGCTGCACGAAGTAGAGGCCATGACGAGCCGCATCCTCCTGCTTCACCACGGCAAACTCCTGGCCTCGGGAGAGGTGCCCCAGGTGAGGCAGGCCATCGCCTCCAGGCCCATGAACGTGTTCGTGCGGTGCGCCGACGCGAGAGACCTGGCCGCGGCCCTCATCACCTGGCCCTGCGTCCAATCCGTGTCCTTCGGCACGGAGGGCAAGGCTCTCACCGCGGAGGTGACGGACATGAGCGACTTCCGCCTGAGGCTCGGCGACCTCATGGCAGACCGGGAGCTGGGCTTGGAGATCCTCAACCCGCTCGACGACAACCTGTCCGCCGTCTTCTCCTATCTGGTGGCGTGATGATGGACGGCGCAGCGCGGGCGGTGTTCGGCTTCACGGCGCGGGGCATGACCCGCTCCGTCAAGGGCTGGCTCTTCGGCCTGCTCCTCGTTCTGCCCTGGGCCGCGGCCCTCCTCCTGCGCCTGCTCATCTGGAAGGGCGTCCAGGTGCCCATGGGCGGAGTGACCCTCTACGGCATCCTGGTCCTGGCCTATGTCACGGGGTTCCTCGTGCCCATCGCCACCCTCTTCTTCGGCACCTCTCTGGTGGCCGACGAGGTGGAGGGCGGCACCTTGCCTTACCTTTTTGGCCGGCCCCTTCGGCGGGAGAAGATCTTCCTCGCCAAGGTGGCCGCCATGACGGCGGTACTCGCCGCGGGATGCTGGCTTTCCATCCTGGGCACCTACCTGCTGTCCATGTCCATCGACGGCGCCGGCGCGCTGGGACGGGAAGCGGGAACCCTCCTGGGAGATCTGGCCACCACGGCCCTGGCGGTGGCGTCTTACGGGGCGCTCTTCGCCTTTCTCGGGTTGGCCATGAAGAAGCCCCTCTTCTGGGGCCTCATCATCGGCTTCGGCTGGGAGAACCTCGTGGCATGGCTCCCGGGCTTCCTCAAGCGCTTGACCCTCCTGTTCCACCTCCATACGCTTTTGCCTCACAGCGCCGCCCCCCAAGGCGTCGTGCAGCAAATGCTCGCCTCCAGCGAATCCCGCATCACCGCCCTCGCCTTCCTCCTGGTCTACACGGGGCTCTTTCTGGGCCTTGGGTGCGTTCTCATCAGGCGCATGGAAGCAAGCGCCGCGGAGCGTGAAGAGGGATGACCCCTGCGAGGAGAATGTGAAGGCCGCCGCGAGGACGACGCCCCGGCTCTGGGCCGTCCGAAACTCCTCCATTCACGGCAAAGGGGTCTTCGCCCAGTGCGCCATCGCCGCGGGAGCCCGCATCATCGAATACACGGGGGAGCGCATCTGCGAAGATGAAGCCTCGGCGCGCTACGGCGACGAAGGTTCTGGCCAGCCGCACGTGGTCCTCTTCTCCCTTGAAGACGGCACGGTTATCGATGGGGGACGGGGGGGCAATGAGGCCCGGTTCATCAATCACTCGTGTCAGCCCTCGTGCCAGGCGGTGGAGGAGGAAGGCCGCATTTTCATCGAGGCGCTCCGGACCATCGCTCCAGGCGAGGAACTGACTTACGACTATTACCTGGAGCTTCCGGGCCGCCACACGCGCGCCGTGAAGTCGCGCTACCCCTGCCGCTGCGGCGCCCCCGAATGCCGGGGCACCCTGCTGGCGCCCAAGGGCCGGAGCCGCAAAGGCTAGCAAGGCTCGCCCGGAATGGGAAAAGGGCGGGCCGGGCCCGCCCTTTCTGGTTGGCTCTTCTCGACCCCAAGGGGTTCTCTTGAAGGTTAGAACCTCGCGGGGATCTTCCCGGCGGAAGCGTCGTCGTAGCGCTGGCTCACGGCGTCCCAGTTGATGTTTTCGGCGAAGGCCTTGATGTAGTCGGGACGGCCCGTGGCGGTCTGGTCCACCATGTAGGCGTGCTCCCATACGTCCATGACCAGGATCGGCACGAACCCGGCCACGTTGCCCTCCTCGTGGAGCTGGACGAAATGGTTGGCCAGGACGCCCGCGGCGGGGTCGAGGTAGAGGATGGCCCAGCCGATGGAGCGAGAGGCGCCCGTCTTGGCGAAGTCGTCCTTCCACGCTTCAAAGGAGCCGAACTGCGCGGTGAGAGCGGCCTTGAGCGCCGAGGCGCCGGCCGGTTCGGCGACGCCCGCCTTGAGGTTGCCGAAGTAGTACTCGTGCAGGACCATGCCGTTGTACTCGAATCCGAAGCGGCGCCGGCGGTCGGCGTAGAGCGGCGACGCGCCCTTGCCCTCTTTGCGCAGGGCTTCCAGCTCGGCGAGGAGCCCGTTGGTGTTGGCCACGTAGCCTTCGTAAAGCTTCCAGTGCTGCGCGATTTGATTCTCCGAGATGCCTTTGAGTCCGGACGGTTTGAGGTGGACTTTCACTTCGTAGGCCATGAACATTCCTCCTTCACGTGTGGGCGGACAGGGGACCGGAAGCATTCCGGCCCCGGTCGTTTGCGGGGAAAGGGATGAGGGCGGGCAAGTGCCCCGAGGGCCGCGTAGAACGGTTATGCCTGAGCCTGCTGCGTGCCATCGTTCTTCCCCCCCGGGCGAAGTGCTCGACACAACGAGCTTCTGAATGCGAAACGGCGTACCCTGGCGCGCTATTCCAGGAGCAGCCGCCTTCACCGTGTCACGGGAGCGGGACCATGGGGGCACCCGTTGAGGGTCTCCTTCCTGTCCACAGCCTGAATTGCAGCGCCGCCTGAGGCACGAGCATGGCCTCGCCGGGGATGGCCTCCAGCCCCCGTGCGGCCGCGGTGCGGAGCAGGGGCGTGCTTCCCTCCCGAACCACCATGTCCAGGACCCACCGGCCCGAAAGCCCATCCAGGGGATAGGGGGCTTCGTCACCCTCCCGGCCTACGGGGGTGGCGTTGATGAGCAGGTCCCAGGCGATCGAACCCCGCTGGTCCCAGGAAACGGGCTCTGCGCCGAACCGGAACGCGAAGGCCTTTGTTTTGGCTTCATCCCGGCCCGCCACCGCGACGGGACCCTTCGCCGCCACGGCCAGGGCCGCCGCCGCCGCGGCTCCTCCGCAGCCGAGGACGAGGGTCCGAATTCCACGGGGTACCCCCGTAAGGGCCTTTCGCACCCCGTAAACGTCTGTGTTGGCGGCGATCCAGCCCTCCCTCTCCGCCACGAGGGTGTTGCAGGCGCCCGCGCGCCGCACCAGTCGTGAGGCGCGGGCGGCCAGGGAGGAGGCGGTCCCCTTGTGAGGGATCGTGAGCGCCACGCCCGCCAGGGGCAGGCCGCTGTCCAGGAGCTCTCGCGGGTTCGTGCACGGAAAGGGAACATAGCAGCCGGGAAGACGGGCCTGCTTCAGCCACGGGTTGAAGAAGGAGGGGGTCCTGGTGAAGCCGAGTGGCCAGCCCGCCAGGGCGTAGAGGGGGCCGGCCTGGCTAAGGCTGCGGGGCCTGTAACCCGACAGGAGGTCCTCCAGCGCCATCTGGCCGGGCCCGGCGGGCCCGCACCCCGGGGCCGAGGCGTAGGTGGCGACGGATCCCCAGGCAAGGGCCAGGATCCGCGAGGGGGTTCCTGGCGTCCCCATGGCGAAGGCGCAGAGGTCGCCGCGCCCGCCCTCCCGGTCCAGCAGGCTCAGTACGGCGAGGGTGGCGGACACGTCGCGCGCCGTGGGCACGAGCTTGTAAGCCGCCGCCCGGCGGGAGCGAAGGCGGGAGAGGAGGCCTTCGAGGTTCGGGGGGGTTCCGTCCGTGTCGTGCCAGGAGACCACGAGACGGGAGGGGTCGAGGCCGGCCGCCCGTTCGGGCTCAGCCTCAGCGAAGGGCACGTCCACCCATGCGCCGAGGCTCTGGGCTTGCTTGAGCAAGGGCCCTTCGTGGGGCCTGAGCCCGTCGCGGTGGCCCGAGACGAGCAGCGGCATCTCCTTGGCAAGGGACAGCAAGGCGCCGGGATCCTGCCCGGGGGCGAGACGGTCCAGGCGCACCTCGACTCGGTCGGCCCCCGCGGCCCTCGCCGCCCTGGCCGCGGCGGCGGCCTGGGTGACGGTGGGGGCGGCGGCGGTGGCGATGACGGGTCCCAGGCGTTCCATGGCTGAAGTATACTTGTCCCTGCACCGTCTAGAAACTGCGGGGAGGCCCGCACGGGAGAGACCCATGAGCTTGGAGCGCGCGTTTGAGGCCGAACACAGGTCCATTCGGGAAAACCTGCGGCGTCAGGAGGAAGCCCTGGAAGCGCTCCAGGGTTCCATCCTCGATGCGGCTAAACTCCTGCGCTCCTGTCTCTCCTCGGGCGGGAAAGTCCTTTTCTTCGGCAACGGCGGCAGCGCCGCCGACGCCCAGCACTGGGCCGCCGAACTCACGGGCCGGTACCTGCGCGAGCGCCCGGGAATGGCAGCCCTCGCCCTCACCACGGATTCCTCCGCCCTCACGGCGATCGGCAACGATTACGGTTTCGGCCAGGTCTTCGCCCGCCAGGTTGAGGCTCTGGCCCGCCCCGGCGACGCGGCCGTGGGCATCTCCACCTCCGGCAACTCGCCCAACGTCCAGGCGGCCCTGGAGCGTGCCAAAGCCCAGGGGTGCAAGACGGTGGCCGTCCTGGGCCGGGACGGCGGCACCATCGCTCCCCTCGTGGACGTGGCGCTCGTCTACGGGGCCAAGGAAACCCCGCGCATCCAGGAGTTCCATGCGGTCCTGGGCCACGTGCTCTGCGCCCTGGTTGAGGCGGAACCGTAACGGGGACAGGGACGGGAGAAGCGAGGATGACCACCAGGGCGCCAAGACACCCAAGCGGGATGAGGCAAGAAGACTAGAGGATAACGCTTGCGGGCCTTGCCTCGGGCTTGCTCTCGCCGGTGGGACGATGCCCCAATCCCGCGCGTCGCAGGTGGATGCTAGAATGCAAGATGAATGGCCCCATTTTCTTCAGAACCATCGAGCCAAGGAAAAGGATCAGACGACACGGAGCCGGTCATGAACCAACACACGAACACTAACAGTAAAGACCTGACCCCAAGCTTCCTAGATCGGCGTGGCCTTATCTATCGAAGTTCCAGCGCAACCAAAAGTCAGCAACTAGGACCTAGGTCGGGCTAGGAGGTCTATGGTAATGAGCAGGTCGGATGGGAGAATTTGGGCAGCGCTGGTCGCTCTCTCTTTGAGCTTATACCTTGCCCTCCAGATATATGGGCAGGACTCTCAAGGAACTTCGCTGAACAATCAACTCCGGCGAGCAGTCGCTATAGGACAGGTACAGGAGGTTCGCGCATTATTACTTGCTGGAGCGAATCCCAACGTTCCTCTCCTCCAAGCCGCAATGTGGGGTCAGTCTGGCGTGTTTGCTCTGCTGATTGAGAGCGGTGCGGTTTTGATTGGTCCAGACAATCAGGGTCAATCCGCCTTGACTGCCACAATTTACAACAGTAACCCAACGATCCGCAAACAGAACTCCGTGGCGCAAACTGCTAGGCGAGCAGAAGGTAAATTGGTATTTGTAGATGGTGGTGGTTACGAGGAAATCGTCAAGCTCCTCTTGGACCGCGGAGTTCCGACCGATGCACTCGATACCGCAGGCCTCACTCCCCTTATGAACGCCGCAATGTCGGGCAACAAGACCATCGTTTCGCTCTTGCTAGAGCACGGAGCAGCAGTTGACACTGGATCAAGGGATGGACGTTGCACAGCGCTGCTCTTCGCCGCATGGATGGGGCATGGAGACATAGCTGACCTGCTCCTTAAGGCGGGTGCTTCGCCTGATGCTAGTGATGAATCCAAGATTAATCCCTTACTGGCAGCGGCTTGTGCCGGATCAAATGAGGCAACCGCCCTGGTAATGGGCGGAAAGCCCAAGAGCATTGACTCCTTTTCCGGAATTCATGGGAATGGATACGGCCAAGTGGTCCGTGCACTAATTAAGGGGAATGCAGACCTAGATGCCACCGGCAAGACGGGTGTTACTCCCCTTATGGCAGCATCGACTGCTGGAGACGTTGCTGTTGTGAAAGCCCTCCTCGATGCTGGTGCAAACCCCAACCTCCACGAGGACAAGGGGCGCACAGCATTAATGTTCGCGTCACATGCTGGCGTTCCAATGGTCATAGAGGCGCTTCTTTCCAAGGGGGCTGACCCAAAGGCCGTGGATGAGGATGGGAAGACCGCCCTCACTTTTGCCCAAGTAGGCAAGAATCAAGATGCGATAAATCTCCTGAAACATGCATTAAAGATTGAAGACGGACCAAGCCCACCAGCAAGATAGTAGCGACTTGGTAGCGACTTGGGATCACATCCAACAATTAACATTTCTTCTTGCTCGCTCTCCACTTTCTTAAATCCTCGCCGTGCCCCGTCTGGTGGGGTCGGGCGGTTCGGAGGTAGCCTGGGGTGGCTGTGAAGGTAAAGTGACGGGGTTCTGCTCGCGTCTTGGCCTTTGGGGCCATCCCATAGGGATTGGGGCTTGCCGGGAACAGGCGACAAGCCAAGCCCGATCCTTTACCTGTCTGCCCTGTTGCCTTCCTCGGTGCTCCGGTGTCTTGGCGGTGATCTTTCCTAAGTTATCCCCGCGGTGGCTGGCCCGTTGCTTCGGGCGGCGCGCGCTACGCTTCCCGGAACGCCTTGCTCATCCACGTGGCAGGGGCGCACAGCGCCGCCCCCACGGCGATGACCCCGAAGATGACGTTCACCGGCACCGCCGTGGCCACCAGGCCCGTGAGGCCTGAGGAGGCTGCCGTTAGGCCCAGGACGGTGATGCCGATGAGGGCGAAGATGCGGCCGAGCTGCTCGGGGGGGGCGATGCGCTGGACGAGGCTGGACCTTGTCACGGTGATGAGGGGGATGGAGATCCCGTGCAATCCGATGGCCAGGCCCGCCGCCCATAGGTGGCCGATCCACAAGAGGGGCAGGTACGTGATGCCGTCCAGGAAGATGCCCGCCATGAGGACCTTGCCCTGGCCCATGCGCCGGTTGAGCCACGCCGTGAGGGGCAGGCCCAGGAAGACGCCCGCCGCCAGGGCCGCCTCCATGAGGGCGTAATCGGTTCCCGTGCCGCCGTACCTTCCCTTGACGAGGAGGGGTGTGCCCACGATGGCGGGCCCCATGATAAAGAGATTGTCCACCGCCGTGATGATGAGGAGCCACCGGAGGCGCACGTCGCGCCACGCCGCCGTGAAGCCCTCCATGATGGCCTTTACGGGCGGCGCCGCCTCGCGTTTTTCCGCGTGGAAGCGCGGGAGGGCCAGGAGGAACGCCACGGAAACGAGGAACAACAGGCCCACGCCGCCCATCAGGTTCTCGGGGGACACCCAGGCCAGAAACACGGAGCACAGGGCCGGACCGAAGAGCCAGCCCATGGGGACGCTGACCTGGATGAGGGCGTTGGCCCGGACCAGGTCTTCCTTCGCCACGAGGGCGGGGATGTAAGCATCCCGCGCGGGGTTGAAGAAGGCCGAGGCCGTGAAGAGGCAGAATCCCGCGGCCGCCAGGACCCAGGGGTTCAAAAGGTGCAGATGGCCCAGGAGGGGGACGCAGAGGGCGATGGCCGCCCGCGCGCCGTCCGAAGCCACCATCAGACCGCGCCGGGGGAAGCGGTCCGCGGCCAGGCCGCCGATCATGCCGAAGAGGAGGATGGGGAGGTAGTTGAGGGTCGCCACGACGCCCACCAGGGCCTTGTTGTCGGTCATGCCCAGGACGGACCAGAGGAGGAGGACCCCGAAGGCGGCGTCGCCCATCTGGGAGGCGATTTGCGCCGAGAGGAGGAGCCATACCCCCCGGGGGGGCTTCCCCTGTAGATTCCCCGTGGCCATGTCCCGTCTCCTCCCGAGGGCCCAGTCTACCCGATGGGACACGGTTTCGCGCTGGGGCTCAAGGGCGCCGCAGAAGGTTCACGCCCTCACACATGGGCGGCGGCGGTATGCCCAGGCAGGCGCACACGGTGGGGGCCACGTCAACGGCGCGGACGTCCTTCAGTACGCGTCCTGGGGCGAAGTCCGGCCCCTCGGCGTAGAAAATTCCTCCCATCTCGGCCAGGGCGGGGTCGTACCCGTGCATGCCGCGGGGCTGGCCGCGGTCCCCCTTCCGGTTGAAGCTGGAGAACATGGCGCCGGGCGGGCACACGAGGACAAAATCTCCCGTGCGGGAAGGGTCCCTGTACGCGAACCGCCGCGACGCCTCCTGTCGGGTCATGACGGCCACGTCTCTGGGGAGGCGGCTCAGCCCGGAGGCCACCTGCCGCCGCTGAGACTCATTCTTGACGTAGACGTTGCACAGGGGGCCCGAGGGGGCGATGAACGGGAAATAGCCCTCCTTGGGGATGACCTTCACCACGTCCACCACCCGGTTCACCGCCGCCATGCCGTGGTCGCTCACGACGATCAGGTCCACGGGCACGGAAGGTCCCAGGGCGGCGATGCGCGACCGCAGCCGCCCCAAAAGCCCGTCGGCGGCGGCCATGGCCCTGTGCACCCCTTCCGAGTCCGGGCCCTCGCCGTGTCCTGCCCCGTCGGCGCCCGAGGTCCAGGCCATGATGAGGCGCGGGCGCTGGGCGGCGGGCCTGGCAAGGAGATCGAGGATCCACTGGGCCGTCTCCGAGTCGTGGTCGCCTCGGGCGTAGGGCTGAAACATGCTCGGCGACGTGCCGTTCCACGGGCCGCTGGAGCACGGCCACGAGCGCACCGCCGCCTTGAGCCCGGCCCGCTCGCTCAGGACCCAGAGGGGCGGGGCCTTCAGCCACGCCGCCTCGGGCTCGTCGGAGAACCGGCGGTCCAGGGTCCGGTCCAGAAAGGAGTTGGCCACGATGCCGTGGCGGGAGGGACCGACGCCCGTGGCGAGGGTGGCGTGGCTGGCGAAGGTGAGGGACGGGAACGGGGGCGTGAGGCGCGCGGCGGTCCACCCTGACCGGGCCATGGCGGCGAAGGCGGGGAGCCGGTCCCTGCCGGGGTAGTCCCATCGTACACCGTCCATGCTGATCAGGACCACGGTGGGGGGCGTCTTGAAAGGTGGGGCGGGCCTCGCTCCCGAAAGGAGGAGGATCAGCGACAGCCCCAGCAGTGCGATCCTGGCCACCATCATCCTTGGACCAGTCCGGGATCTTCGTGACATCTTCAGCGCTCCTTGTTGTTGCCGGCCGGTTCCTTCCCCCGCGCCACCTCAAGGGCGAGGGCAAGTTCGTCCTCTTTGGTCGCGCAGCGGCCCTCGAGTTTGGCGGCGCGCACGGTGTCCAGGGCACCGGCGATGACGCTGGAGGGCGGAATCCCGGCCCTGGTCAGATCGCGCCCCGTGATCTCCAGGGCCACGAACCGGTCCCGGACGAGGAAATCGCGGACACGGGCCTGCCCCGCCGGGCCGTCCACCTTGGCCAGGAGGAAGAGAACCCACTCGAGGGGCTGGCCCGCCAGGGCACGGTAGGCCCGCGAGCGGGGAGCAAGGCCTTCTCCGCCCACCTCCCGCAGGGCGTGCCACGTGGTGCTCCGGTACCGGGACAGGAGCTCCTTGGTCTTGTGAGAGAAGGGGTAGCGGGCCAGAAACTCGGCCGTGTTCTGCGTGGGCAGACGCTCGAGGAGGGCCATGAAGTAGACGCAGGGCCGGTCCAGGGGCGAGTCGGGAAACTGGGTCTCGAAGAAATCCACGGCCTTTTGAACCCGGTAAAGGGATTCCACCACCTTGGGGGTGAGCTTGAGGGTGGGCCAGAACACCTGGAGGAGGCCGTGGGTCTCCATGGCCTTGAGACCCTCCACGGCGTTGGCGCCCGACAGGGCTTGGGCCACCTCGGCCAGCACGCGCTTGGGAGACAGGTGGCGGAAGACGCCCTGCCGGTGAGCCGCGGCGATGAGCCTCTCGGTTTCGGGCATGAGGGTGAACCCGAGGCGCACGGCGAAACGCACGGCCCGAAAGGCGCGGGTGGGGTCTTCCACGAAGGAGAGGCCGTGGAGAACCCTCAGGCGCCCCGCCTTGAGGTCTCTCACCCCGCCAAAGAGATCCAGGATTTCCCCGAACCGGTCCGGAGTGATGGCCATGGCCAGGGTATTGATGGTGAAATCCCGCCGGTAAAGGTCCTGGTAGAGGGCTGCGTGGGCCACCGTGGGCAGCGCCGCCGGGGCTTCGTAGTACTCGGCGCGGGCCGTGGCGAAGTCCCAGTGCCCGCCCCCTTGCCGAACCCATACGGCGGTTCCGAATGCGGGGTGGGACCGGACACGGCCGCCCTGCTCCGCGGCCCAGGCTTCGGCCAGGTCCGCCGCGTCTCCTTCTACGACGAAATCCACGTCCTTGACGGGGCGCCTGAGGAGGAGGTCCCTCACGGCACCCCCCACGAGCAAGCAGGAAACGGCCCTGGCCGCGGCCAGTCTGCCGAGGGCCATGAGCCGTTCGCCTTCCTCGGCCGTGAAGGAGGCCTTGACCAAGTGGGATACCTCCCAGGCCGAAGGGTGGCCTCCGCCGCGTTGGAAGGGGCGGTCGCCCGTTTCCCGGTAAAGGGTCTTGAAGAGGGCCATCCGGGAGATGAGGCCCTCCACCTGGTCGGGAGACTCACCGAAGAGGGCGATGCGCCAATTGCGCTCCATCATCTGGCGCCGCACCTCCTCCACGGGGGTATCAGACGGCAAGAGGGGGGGCTGGGAGACCACCAGGTCCCCCACGGGGGATTCGCCGAGGCCGTGCTGCAGGGCCCCGTCCACCTCCTGGCGCGTCACGACGCCCGCCAGGCGGCCTCCCGTGAACATGGGGAGGGCGTTGACGCGGAACCGGTTCATTTCCCGGAACGCCTCGCGCATTGTGGCCGACCCTTCGATACGCCGGAATTCCCGCGTCATGACGTCCATCGCCTTCAGCCCCACGGGGTGGGCAGACGTGAGCTCGTCCAGAAGCAAAAGGCGGACCTCCTCGGGAGTCCGGTCGCGGACCACGGCTGAGGCAGCCGAGGCGTGTCCGCCACCGCCGAAGACCGCCAGCACTTGCCGCACGTCCACGAGGGAAGTCCTGGACCTGGCGATGATGTGGACACGGCCCTCCATGGAGGCGAGGAGGAAGAGGGCTTCCAGCCCTTCAATGGCGAGGATCTCATGGGCGAGCAAGCTCAGGTCGGGCACGTAGGCGGGGGTGCTCAGGGCCGTCAGGTGGACGCGCGCCCCGCCCACGAGAACCGACTCCAGGTTCTCCAGCAAGGGCGGCAGGAGACGGAGCTGCTCCTCCGTAAGACCTCGCCGAAGGGTTCTGGACACCTGGCCCAGGTCTCCGCCCCAGCCCAGGCAGGCCAGGACCGCCTCGAAATCCTCGGGCCGGGTGGTGGGGAAGGTGAGAAACCCCGTGTCCTCGTAAATGCCCAGGAGGAATAGGGACGCCTCGGCGGGTGAGGGGACCAGCCCCGCGCTTTGGAGGTGTTTGATGAGGACGCTCGTGCAGGCCCCCGCCTCGCGGACGACGTGGGTCCGGCCCCGAAGATCTCCCGAGCCCTCGTGATGATTGAAGACGTCCAAGATCACGGGGGGCAGGCGGTCCAGGAGCTCGGCCAGGGGCCCGATCCGGTCCCGGGAGGACACGTCCACGCACACCAAGCGTTCCACGGTACCCAGGTCAAGGTCTTTCAAGGGCAGAAATTCGGGGACTTTCCCGCGGTGCTCTTCCAGGTAGCGCCGCACGAGGGCCTCGGAGGCTCCCGAGAACACCAGGGCCGCGCCCGGGTACAGGAGGCGCGCGGCCACCATGCTGGCCAGGGAGTCAAAGTCCGCGTTGGTGTGCGTCGTGATGACGATCATGGCCACGGGAGCACGAACCTGAGGACAGGGCACCGATCCGGCCGCCGCGTCCTCCTCCGGCCCCCCTCCTTCCGCCTAGCCCCCGCCGTCCACCCCTCGTGGTCTCCTACCTGCCCAGCACCTTTTTGGTGGCGGCGAGGAACCGGTCGTTGCCTTCGCGGGTGTGCACGGTGACGCGCAAGGACCGGGGAAAGCCGCCGCTCTTCTGGGGCCGCACGATGACCCCCTCGCGCAGCAGCGCGCGGAAACATTCGTCGGCGTCCATGGGGACGTCAACCATGAGGAAGTTGGTCACCGAGGGGGTCACCTGGAGGCCCATGGCCTTCAGTTCGCCCGTGAGGTAGGCCAGCTCCACGCGGTTGAGCGCCAGATAGGTTTGGACGAAGGCCTCGTCGTCCAGGGCCGCCAGGGCCGCCACTTGGGCAGGAGCGCTCGTATTGAAAGGGGATCGGACTTTGTGGAGGGTCGTGATGACCTCGGGCTGGGCGAATCCGTACCCGACCCTGAGGGCCGCGAGGCCGTAAGCCTTGCTGAAGGTTCCCAGGACAATGAGATTGGGGAACCGGTCAAGCAGAGGCAAGGCGGAGCCGTAGTCCGGGGCGTCCACGAATTCTTTGTACGCCTCATCCATGACCACCAGGGCCGTTTCAGGAACGCGCTCCAGAAATCGCTCCACGTCCCTCAGGGCATTATAGGTGCCCGTGGGGTTGTTGGGGTTGGCCACGATGACGAGGCGGGTCTTCTCGTCCATGAGGTCCAGCATGGCGTGGAGGTCGTGGGTCCGGTCCCGCATGGGAGCCTGCCGGGCCTCGGCGTTTACGATCTGACAGGCGATGGGGTACATGGCGAAGGCGCCTTGGCTGAAGACCGCGTTCACGCCGGGGCACAGGTAGGCCCGGGCCGACATCTCCACGATCTCCACCGAGCCGTTGCCCAGAATGATCCGCGCCGGATCCACGCCGTACCGGGCGCCCAGGGCCCGGCAGAGATAAAATCCCGCCCCGTCGGGGTAGATGTGAATCTTGTCCAGGAATCCCTTGAGCGCCTCGACGGCCCTGGGAGAGGGCCCCAGCGGATTCTCGTTGGAGGCCATTTTCACGGTGTGGGCCAGGCCCAACTCGCGCTCCACCTCTTCGATGGGTTTGCCCGGGATGTAAGGCTTGATGGTCTCGATGTAAGGCGGGGCGGGGATCCTCATTCGTTCCTCCTCAGGGTTCCGGCGGCATTCCCGTGTGCTTCCTCAGGGCGGCAACCTCCTCGGGAGTGAGCGGGCGGACCTCGCCGGGTTTCATTTTGCCAAGCAGGACCGGGCCCATGGCAGTCCGCTTGAGCTTGATGACGGGGTGTTCCACGCGGAAGAACATTTCGCGGAGCTGGTTTTTGCGGCCTTCGGTCATATCCACCTGGAGCCACGTGTGGCGCGTCTCCCGGGAGGGTATGCGCCGGATCGTGACGGGCTGGGTGCGGCGGCCCTCCAGGACGATGCCCCTGCGGAGGCGGTCGAGGGCTTCGTGGGGCGGATCGCCTTTGACTTTGACGTGATACGTCTTGACCACTTTGTAGCGGGGATGGAGGAGGCGGTTGGCCATCTCGCCGTCGCTGGTGAGGAGCAGGAGCCCCTCGCTGTGGTAGTCCAGCCGCCCCACGGGGAAGATGCCCTTGGAGGCCTTGGGCAGGAGGTCCTTCAGGCACGGGCGGCCCTCGGGGTCCTCCAGGGTGCTCACCACTTCTTTGGGCTTGTAGAGGGCGAAGTAGGCGCCGCCCTTGAGCAGGTGGACACGGCGTCCGTCCACTTTCACGGCGTCCCGTCCCGGGTCCACGAGGATGGCAAGCTCCGACGCCACCTGTCCGTTGATGGTCACCCTGCCATCCAGGACGAGGGCTTCGGCGGCGCGCCGGGAGGCCACGCCGGTCCGCGCCAGGAACTGGTTGATCCGCATGGTTCCGCGCTCGTCACTGGACATGGCAGGCCTCCTCTTCGCCCCCACCCGCGGGGGCCTTCGGCTCTTGGGGCCCGTCCTCGGGGGATTCGGAGGGCCGCTCAGTAGCACCCCCCGAGGCGGGCTCGGCGGCGGGCGCCGGCTCCGCGTTCTTAAACAGGCTTTCCTGGCGGACGCCCTCGCGGAAGACCTCTTCGATCTCCCTAAAGGACGGCAGGTCTTCCAGGGAATTCAACCCGAAATGCACGAGGAACTCCTTGGTCGTGCCGTAGAGGAGGGGCTTGCCCACCACGTTTTTCCGGCCCGTGATCCGGATGAGCTTCTTGTCCAGAAGCCCTTTCACGACGGAGCCCGACTCGGTGCCCCGGATGGCGCTCACCTCGGCGCTGGTGACGGGCTGCTTGTAGGCTACGATGGCCAGGGCTTCCACGGAGGCGGGGGTGAGCTTGCGCAGGTTCTGGGCCTTGAGGAAGCTGCGGACGAAAAGGGCATGGGGCGGTCGCGTCACCAGGCGGAATCCCTCCGCCACCCGCTCCACCCGCAAGCCCTGGGACTCCTGCTCGTAGCGGGATTGGAGGGCCTCCAGGAGGGCGAGAGCCACGGCGGGGGTTACCTCCCCGTCCAGGGCCTCCGTGACCTGCTGCGCCGTGACGGGGCCCGAGGAGACGAAGAGGATGGCCTCCACGGCGCCCAGCCGGTCAGATTCTCGCATGGCCACCTCCCGCCAAACTCCAATTCTACCAGAAACCTGCCTTCGGCACCGCCTCTCGGAGGGCCGGACCCTTGCCAGCCCGCCGCCGTCCTGGTACGGTACTTCCGGGCCGACGCGCCACTGCCCCGGAGGACACTGCCGTGATCAAACCCGTGATGCCCAAGTCCGTGCTGGTGATCGGCTCGGGACCCATCGTCATCGGCCAGGCCTGCGAGTTCGACTATTCCGGCGTCCAGGCGCTCAAGGCCTTGAAAGAAGAGGGCATCCGCACGATCCTCGTGAACAACAATCCGGCCACCATCATGACGGACCCAGATCTGTGCGACGCCACCTACCTGGAGCCCATCGAACCCTGGGCCCTGGAGGCGATCCTGGAAAAGGAGCGGCCCGAGGCCATCCTTCCCACGGTGGGCGGCCAGACGGCCCTCAACGCGGCCATGGTCCTGCACCAGAGCGGGGCCCTGGACCGATTCGGATGCCACCTCATCGGGGCGAGTCCCCAGGCCATCCGAGCCGCCGAGGATCGTGACGCCTTCAAGGCCATCCTGGCCCGGCACGGCATGGAAACCTCGCGCTCCTTCGTGGCACGGTCCGTGGAAGAGGGGCTGGCCCGCGTGGCGGAGGTGGGCTACCCCGCGATCCTGCGCCCTTCCTTCACCTTAGGCGGGGCCGGAGGAGGCATCGCCAGAACGGAGGCGGAGTTCGGGCCGCTCCTGGCCTACGGCTTGGCCCTGAGCCCGTCGGGCAGCGTGCTGGTGGAGGAGTCCCTCATCGGGTGGAAGGAATTCGAGCTGGAGGTGATTAGGGACCGGGCCGACAACGTGGTGGTCATCTGCTCCATCGAAAACCTGGACCCCATGGGCGTTCACACGGGGGACAGCGTCACGGTGGCCCCCGCCCAGACCCTCTCCGACAAGGAATACCAGTGGATGCGCGACTGGGCCAAGCGGGTCATCCGCGCCGTAGGTGTGGACACGGGGGGCAGCAACATCCAGTTCGCCCTCCACCCCCAGACGGGCCGCATGGTCGTCATCGAAATGAACCCCCGCGTATCGCGGTCCTCGGCCCTGGCGAGCAAGGCCACGGGCTACCCCATCGCCCGCGTGGCCACCCAGCTCGCCCTCGGCTACACCCTGGACCAGCTCCCCAACCTCATCACCCGGACGACCCCAGCGGCCTTCGAGCCAGCCCTGGACTACGTGGTGGTGAAAATCCCCCGGTGGTCCTTCGACAAATTCCGTGAGACGGACCCCACCCTCTCCACCCACATGAAATCCATCGGCGAGGTCATGGCCATCGGGCGCACCTTCAAGGAGGCCCTCCAAAAGGCCCTGCGCTCCGTCGAGATAGGGCGGTACGGGCTCCTCGACGGCGTGCCTCCCGTGCCCGATGGGGACACCCTCAAGGCCAAGCTCGCCATCCCCAACTGGGAACGCCTCTTCTACACGGCGCTGGCCTTCCAGCACGGCCTCTCCGTGGATGAGGTCCGGGACCTCTCGGGGATGGACCCGTGGTTCCTGGAGCAGATGGCCCAGCTCGTGGCCACCGAGAACCGCCTTCGCTTCTTCAGCGCCGAGTCCTGCCCCGAGGACCTCCTGGTTCAGGCCAAGGAGGAGGGGTTCGCGGACCGAAGGCTTTGCAAACTGTGGGACGTGCCCGAGGCGCAGGTTCGCCGTCGCCGGGAAGCCAGGGGGCTGAAACCCGTCTACCTCGGCGTGGACACCTGTGCCGCCGAGTTCGAGGCCAAGACCCCCTACTTTTACAGCTCCTACTCGGGGACGTCAGAGGGCGTCCCCCTGGCGGGGAAAAAAGTGGTCGTGGTAGGGAGCGGCCCCAACCGGGTGGGCCAGGGCATCGAGTTCGACTACTGCTGCTGCCAGGCCGTCTTCGGGCTGAAAGATGAGGGCTACGAGACGATCATGGTGAACTGCAACCCGGAGACCGTGTCCACGGATTTCGACACGGCCGGGCGCCTCTACTTCGAGCCCGTGACGCTGGAGGACGTGAAGGCGATTCTGGACAGGGAACGGCCCGACGGGGTGGTCCTCACCTTCGGCGGGCAGACCCCCCTCAAGCTGGCCAGAGAGCTGGAATCCCTCGGCTACCCCCTGTGGGGCACGTCGCCCAGGGCCATCCACCGGGCCGAGGACCGCCAGGAGTTTCAGGCCCTGTGCCAGAAGCTCGGCCTGAACGCCCCACCGGGCACCACGGCGCGCAACCTTGAGGAGGCCCACGCCAAGGCCCGCGAGCTCGGATTCCCCCTCATGGTGCGGCCCTCCTACGTCCTGGGCGGCCAAGGAATGGCCCTCCTCACCGAGGAGGCCCACCTGGACCAGTACCTCGCCCAGGCCATTGAAGTCAGCGAAGACCACCCGCTCCTGCTGGACTCCTTCCTCCAGGACGCCGTGGAGATCGATGTGGACGCCCTGTGCGACGGGCGGGACGTGGTGTTGGCGGGGATGCTCGAGCACATCGAGAAGGCGGGCATCCATTCGGGAGACTCCTCCCAGGTCTTCCCGCCCCAGACCCTTCCCCAGGACCTCCAGGCCAGGGTGGAGGATCTCACGCGCCAGGTGGCGCTGGAGCTGGGCGTCGTGGGCATGCTGAACCTCCAGTTCGCCTGGAACCGGGAGGGCCTCTTCGTTCTGGAGGTGAACCCCCGCGTGTCCCGCACCGTCCCCTTCCTCTCCAAGGCCCGCAAGGTGCCCTTCGCCCGCCTGGCCGCGCGCCTCATGGCCGGGCGCATGCTTTCGGACCTGTCCGAGGTCAAGGAACTCGCCGAAAGCCGAGAGGCGGGCCTGGTATTCGTCAAGGCCAGCGTTTTTCCCTTCGCGCGCTTGCTCGGCGAGGACCCCGTCCTGGGTCCCGAGATGAAATCCACGGGCGAGGTCATGGGTGTGGCCCCCGTGTTTGGGGCGGCCTTCGCCAAGGCGCTGTCCGGTGCGGGCGTGCCCCTTCCCAAAGGCGGGGCCGTGTTCCTCAGCGTCAGGGATCAGGACAAGGAGGCCCTCGTGTCCGTGGCCCGGGGGCTGGCGGACCTGGGGTTCGCCCTCGTGGCCACCCGGGGCACCCGGCTCCACCTGGAGCAACGAGGCGTCCCCGTGGGCGCCGTCAACAAGGTGGGGGAGGGCAAACCCAACGCCGCGGACCTTCTCAAGGCCGGAACCTTGCGCCTCGTCATCAACACCCCCATGGGCCGGAAAAGCCAGCGGGACGAAGCCAGCATCCGGTGCCAGGCCATTGCCTTGGGCGTGCCGTGTATCACCACGGTGGAGGGCGCTCACGCCGCCCTCGAAGGGATTCGCGCGCTCAAAAGCGGCCGGCTCTCCGTTTCTCCTCTCCAGTCCTGGCCCTGACGCAAATGGACCCGGTGCCACTCCATCCTTGGGCTACACACGGGGCCGCCGAGGAATTATACTCTCCACGAGATCGTCGCACGGGTCATCTTGAAGGTGGAGAGGGTGAAGGTTTGCGCGAAGGAGGCGGGGCGTGCGCGTGGTTGCCGTGGTATCGGTGAATCCGCAGGAAGCGCGGGCCGTTGGTCTTGGGCTTGGCCTTCTGGCCAGGGCCGACCTTCGCGTGGAGCATGTGCAGCCCGAGGAGACCCTGGTGGACCGGCTCGTCCTTCAGGACCCGCCGGACCTTCTCCTCCTGGACGCCGACATGGCCAGGTTTCAGCCTTTCCTCGCCATCAAGGCGCTCAGGCGGTTCAGCGCTTTCATGCTCCTGCCCATCTTCGTGGTGTCCGAGGTGGACCGCGCCGAGGATGCCCGGACGGCCGGGGCAACGCGGTTTTTCAGGAAGCCAGTTCAAGAGAAGGACCTGGAGGACGCCCTGGCGCGCTACGTGAAGCCCGTCCTGCGCAAGGCGCCGCGCAAGGGATTGCGGGGGCCCTGCGTGGTGTCAAAGGGGGGCCTGAAGTACGAAGGGCGCATCAGCGACGTCTCCATTTTGGGGGCCCAGGTAGTGGTCTCCGACCGGATTCCCGTGGGAACCATGATCCAGCTCGGCTTTGCCCTCATCCTGCAGAAAACGCCCCACGTCATCCGGGTCAACGCCCGCATCGTGCGGGAGGTGCCGGGGGGATACGGCCTGGCCTTCAGCGCCCTCGACCAGCAGGCCCGGGGGCTCATCGCGGCCTTCGCCAAGGCGTGAGCACCTGGCGGGATGAGATCAGAGGGATGATCCGTTCATCGAACGTCACACACCCGAGGGCAACGGCCGCGATGCAACAATCGCTTCGCCCGTAGCCTCTCTCTATGGTTTGCTTTTCACGTCTGACTTTTAACTTTTCACTGCTTTTTCAGGGGGATGTCATGCGATCCGTCAATCCGGCTACGGGAGAAACCATCCGCGACTACCCGGAACATGGGCCAGGAGAGGTCAAGGCCATCCTGGCACGCGCCCTGGATGCCTTTCACGCATGGAGGGGCGTGCCCTTCGCCGAGCGGCGAGCCCTCATGAGGGGCGCGGCGGCGGAGCTTCGCCGCCACCTGGAGGACTATGCGCGGCTCATGACCGCCGAGATGGGGAAAACCTTCGCGGCGGCCAAAGCCGAGGCGGAGAAGTGCGCCCTGTGCTGCGAGTTTTACGCCGGCCATGGCGAGGCCTTCCTGGCGCCCGAGGCCGTGGCCACGGACGCCTCCCGCAGCTTGATTCGATACGATCCCCTGGGGCCCGTCCTGGCGGTGATGCCCTGGAACTTTCCCTTTTGGCAGGTGTTCCGTTTTGCTGCTCCGGCCCTCATGGCCGGCAACGTGGCGCTCCTGAAGCACGCATCCAACGTGCCCGGATGCGCCCTGGCCATCGAGGTCATTTTCAAGGAGGCGGGCTTTCCCCCCGGCTGTTTCCAAACGCTCATGGTCGGGTCCGGAGCCGTGGACGCGGTCATCGGGGACGCCGCCGTCAAGGCGGTGACCCTCACGGGGAGCGAACCCGCGGGTATGGCCGTGGCGGCGGCGGCGGGGCGCGCGTTGAAGAAGACGGTCCTGGAGCTGGGCGGCTCGGACCCCTTTATCATCCTGGAAGACGCCGACATCCAGGCCGCCGCGCGCACGGCGGCCCAGGCCCGGTGCATCAACAACGGGCAGAGCTGCATCGCCGCCAAGCGCTTCATCGTGGTGGAGCCCGCGGCGGAGGCCTTCGAACAGGCCCTGCTGGCGTCCATGGGAGCTTTGCGTGTGGGTGACCCCATGGATCCGGCCACAGACGTGGGGCCCATGGCCCGCGAGGATCTTCGCGGGGAGCTGCACGGCCAGGTGGAGCGCTCCGTGGCGGCAGGCGCCGTGCTCAGACTTGGCGGCAGACCCGTGGAAGGCAAGGGCGCCTTCTACCCGCCCACGGTCCTGACGGGGGTGGCGCCGGGCATGGCCGCCTTCGACGAGGAGACCTTCGGGCCCGTGGCTGCCGTGATCCGAGCCAGGGATGAGGCGGACGCCGTGGCTTTGGCCAACCGGTCCCCCTTCGGCCTCGGGGCGAGCCTGTGGACGAAGGACCTGCGGCGCGGCGAGGCCCTGGCCGCTCAGATCGAATCGGGCTCCGTTTTCATCAACGGGATGGTCAAGAGCGACCCCCGCCTGCCCTTCGGAGGTATCAAGCGCTCCGGTTACGGCCGGGAGCTGAGCGCCTTCGGCATCCGC
>JAKBES010000023.1 GCA_021833665.1 Acidobacteriota bacterium | reverse complement strand
GTCGGGTTCGTGTAGGTCAGGTAGTTGCCGGTGAAGGCATTGCGGTAGGAGATCGTGTCGTGGCTGAACAGCTTGGTGCCCGGCGCCCAGGCGTTGCCGAGGTCGTAGAAGGCCACCAGGCGGAACTGCTCGGCGATCTTGAACTGGTATTCGAAGTTCGCGATGAACTGCTTGTTGCCGCCCACGAACACGGGGTTGCCGACATTGTCGAGGAGGATGGAACCCACCTGGCCGTAGCGGTAGCCGCGGATGCTGTTCTCGCCGCCGGGCCGGTACATGTTGTAGATCGGCAGATCCTCCACGCCCAGGTTCTGGAGGTATCCGTAGGTTGCGTTCATGCCGAAGATGTGGCGGTCGGCGAAGTTGGTGAACTTGGCGAAATCCCAGGTGGCCCGCAGGAAGGGGCGGTCCCCGCCGAACTGCCAGCCGCCGTATTCCAGGCTGAACCCCAGCTTGGTGCCGGCCGTGGGCTTGAACTGGTGGTTGATGGTGCTGTAGGTCAGGCTCTGGCTGAAGGTGGAGGTCAGCTGGTTGCTGATGTCCCGGAAGTAGTAGTTGCGCCCGCCCTCGATGCGGATGAGGGAGAAGCTGTAGCCCGCGGAATAGGTGGTGAAGAAGGCCCAGGGCCGGCCCGGCAGCCAGTTGCTCAGGCGCGCGCCCACCGAGACACCCAGGCTGCGGGTGAACTGCTTGTAGGCGTTGGCGATGCCCACGCGGGAGGCGTCGTAGTCGGCCGTGCCATTGGAGACGGAGGTGGAGAAGGAGTACGGGAGGTCGAAGACGAAGGGCTCGGTGAAGCCCACGGAGATGCTCTTCGAGAACTTGCCCCCGTTGTAGCTGACGGAGAGCGTCTCGCCCCCGCCGCCCAGATTGCGGGTGGAGAAGCTCACGCCCAGGGAGAAGCCGAACAGCGAGCCGTAGCCGCCCTGGAAGAGCAGCTCGTTGACGCCGGCCTCCTCGCCGCGGACCGTGATGTCCACCTGCGGCTTGTCCGGAACCAGGTCCACCTTGGGATCGGAACCCTTCACGTCGAAGAAGCTCAGCTGGCTGATGGACAGCAGCGAGTCCTTGAAGAGGTTGGTGCGGAAGGGGTCGCCCTCCCGCATCAGCATGCTGCGGCGCAGCACCTTGTCCTTGGTGGTGGTGTTCCCCTCGAATTCGATGCGGCGCACCGTGTAGGGCTCGCCCTCATCCAGCTTCAGGCTGGTGTCCACGAACTTGAGGCCCTTCTCCTCGCGGACCTCGAACTTCTTCTCGGCGTGGAAGAGGATGTAGGCCTGATCGCTGTAGGCCTCCTTCAGCTTGTCCACGGTCTCGTTCACCGCATCCAGGTCGAAGGGCACCGGCTTCGCGCCGGGCTTGGGGTCCTCGAGGCTCGGCTTGATGTTGAAGAACTTCTTCAGGAAGGACTTGTTGTCCCGCTTCACCTCGGCGTACTTCGTCCGGTAGAACTCGGGACGGAAGAGCTTGCCACCCTCCTCCTTGAAGGTGCCCTCGTAGTACTTCTCGCCCTCCATGACGGGGATGGTGAGCGTGGCCCGCAGGTCGTACTTCGGGGACTTGGCCTCCTTGATGCGCTTCTCGTTCTTCTTCTTCTGCTTCGCGGTGGTGCGGTCCTCCACCTCGATGGTGGGCTTGCCCACGAAGACATCCTTGTAGCCCAGCTTCCAGTAGGCCTTCTTGATGTTGTCGAGGTCCTCGTCGAGGTTCTTGTCCACCAGCAGGTCGTGGGTGGTGACCCAGCTGAACATCCAGTGCTGGCGGGTCTTCTTCATCACGCCCTTGAGCTGGGAGCTGCTGAAGACCTTGTTCCCGCGGAACCGGATGGTGTATATGCGGGCCTTGCCGCCCTCCTTGATGTCGAAGACCAGGCGGGCGGCGCCGGGCCCCATGGGCTCCAGGGACACGTCCACCACCGGGTTGCGGAAGCCCTTCTCCCCCGCCATGTCCACGATCTGGTTCTTGATCTTCCGCGCCGCGTCGGGATCGTAGACCGTGTCGGGATTGATGGTGAGCTTCTTCTCCTTGATCTTGTCCTTGATGGACGTGATGCCGATCTCCGTGCCTCCGCGGTAGTCGATCTCCTTGATCAGGGGCCGTTCCTTGATGCGGATCACCAGCTTCTTGCCGCCCTCGGCGTTCTCCAGCTCCAGCTTGATGTCGTCGAAGGAGCCGGTCTTCCAGAGCTTCTCCAGCACCGCGGTGAAGTCCACGTCGCGGACATCCTCGCCCACCTTCAGGCCCGACTTGAAGATCACCGTCTCCGGGGTCTGCTTCTGGGCCCCCACCACCTCGATCTTGACGAGGGGTTCGAGGTCCTGTGCGGCGAGGGGGATGGCGCATCCCGCCACAAGGAGAAGGGGCAGCAGGCCCCTCCGCCACCGGGGCCGGACCCGGTTCCGGTCGCTGTTCAGCTGCGTCATTCAGGCACTCCGACCAGATGGGCTTCCTGGCCAGGGGCCATGGTTCCGGATTCAGACAGGGTGGGGACGAGGTGGCCGTCCGCCAGATCGAAGTTCACGAGGCCGGACGGCACGGTGTCCTGGCCCACCATCAGCTCGGCCAGGGGGTCCTCCACCAGCTTCTGGATGGCCCGGCGCAGCGGTCGGGCCCCGTAGGCGCGGTCGCGGAGGGTCGTCTTCACCAGGTGGTCGCAGGCGGCGTCCGTGAGCGTCACCGTGAGCTTGTGCTTCTGGAGGGTGATGTTCAGGTCTTCCACCAGCAGGCGGACGATCTTGCGCAGTTCGTCGTCGCCCAGGCGGTTGAACACGACGATCTCGTCGATGCGGTTCAGGAATTCCGGCGTGAAGGTCCGCTTCAGGACCTTCATCGCGTCGCCCGACTTCGCGTCGGGACGCGAATCCTGCTCGACGAAGCCGAGGTTCTTCTCCGACAGCAGCTCCCGGCTGCCCACATTGGACGTCATGATGATGATGGTGTTCTTGAAGTCCACCAGGTTCCCGAAGGCGTCCGAAGCCTGACCGTCGTCAAAGATCTGGAGCAGGATGTTGATCAGGTCGGGATGGGCCTTCTCGATCTCGTCGAAGAGCAGGACGCAGTAGGGGTTCCGCCGGATGCGGTCCGTGAGCATGCCGCCCTCCTCGTAGCCGACGTACCCCGGAGGGGCCCCGAGCAGCTTCGAGACTTCGTGCTTTTCCATGTACTCGGACATGTCGAAGCGGATCATCTTCTTGGGATCGCCGAAGAGGAAGGCGGCCAGGGTCTTGGCCAGCTCGGTCTTGCCGACGCCGGTGGGCCCCAGGAAGAGGAACGATCCCATGGGCCGGTTCGGGTTCTTGAGGCCGGTCCGGGCCCGGCGCACGGCCCGGGCCACGGCGCTCACGGCCTCGGGCTGGCCGATGACGCGCTCGTTGAGGCGGCCCTCCATGTTCACCAGATTGGCCTTCTCGTCGCCCTTCAAGGCGGTCACGGGGATGCCGGTCCAGCTGGCCACCACCTCCTCGATGTCCTGCTCGGACACCTCGGGGAAGCGGGCGTAGTCCTCGTCCGACAGTTCGGTGCGGTCCTTCTGGATCTCCTCGCGGAGCTGCAGCTCCCGCTGGCGGAGCAGGACGGCCTTCTCGAAGTCGCGGCTGAGCACCGCCTCGTTCATCTCGTTGATGACGCGGTGCAGCTCCTCCTCCGCCTGCAGGGCCTCGCCACCCCCGCCGCCGGGCCCCACCCGCAGCTTCACCCGGGCGCCGGCCTCGTCCAGCAGGTCGATGGCCTTGTCCGGCAGGAAGCGGTCCGTGATGTAGCGGTTGGACAGGTAGACCGAGGCCTCCAGGGTCTTGGCGGCGTAGCGCACCCGGTGGAACAGCTCGTAGCGGCTGCGGATGCCCTCCAGGATGCGGAGGCTCTCCGTCTCGTCCGGCGGGTTCACCGTGACGGGCTGGAAGCGCCGCACCAGGCTGCGGTCCTTGTCGATGTACTTGGCGTATTCCTTGTGCGTCGTCGCGCCGATGCACTGGATCTCGCCCCGGCTGAGGGCCGGTTTCAGGATGTTGGCGGCGTCCAGGCTGCCCTCGGCCGCGCCCGTGCCGATGAGGCTGTGGATCTCGTCGATGAAGAGCACGACGCTGGGATCCTTGCTGGCCTCGGCGATGATGGACTTCAGGCGCTCCTCGAACTGGCCGCGGTACTTGGTGCCCGCCACCACCAGGCTGAGGTCCAGGGCGTAGATGCGCTTGTCCTGG
Source organism: Acidobacteriota bacterium (assembly GCA_021833665.1). GTDB lineage: Bacteria > Acidobacteriota > UBA4820 > UBA4820 > DSQY01 > JAKAJA01. Next base: position 19,529 of record JAKBES010000023.1, on the reverse strand, counting down.
AGGCTGGGGGGCACCGCGCCCTCGTGGATCTTCTGGGCCAGGCCCTCCACGATGGCCGTCTTGCCCACCCCCGCCTCGCCCAGCAGGATCGGGTTGTTCTTCCGGCGGCGGCTGAGGATCTGGACGATCCGCTCCACCTCCTGCTCGCGGCCGATGAGGTTGTCGAAGATGCCCCGCTCGGCCATCTCGGAGAGGTTCCGGGCGAATTCGGAGAGGAGCGGGTGCTCCTTCTTCTTCTTGGCGATCTTCTCCTCCTTGGTGCTCTCCAGGAGGATCTCCTTCGCCGCGATCAGGTCCGCGCCGGCCTCCTTCAGCAGGCGGCCCGCCAGGCAGGTCTCCTCCTTGAGCATGCCCAGGAGCAGGTGCTCGGCCCCCACGTGCTTGTGGTTCAGCTTGGCGCTCTCCGCCGTGGCGTGCTGGAGGATGCGCTTGACCTCCTCCTCCATGGGGATGTCGATGCTGGTGCTGCTGGGGGTGATCTTCTTGTCCTTGGGCGTGAGCGCCGCCACCAGGCGTTCCCGCAGGGAGCTGACCTGGACGCCCATCCGCTCCAGGAGCTGGGTGCTGGTCTTCTCCGACTCCCGGAGGAGGCCCAGGAGCAGGTGGCCGCTCTGGATGCTTTCCGCCCCGAACTGGCTCGCCTCGTAGCGGGCGAAGAACATCACACGGCGGGCTTTTTCGGTGAACTTCTCGAACACGGGACACCCTTCCGGGTCATTGACGGCTCCGGAGCCGGGATGGTCCAGGCCGGTCCAACAGGGTAGCGCCATCCCGCCTCCCTGTCCCGCCCGGGTTTCAGCTGGGAATAACCCGCCCGCGCCGGTATTCTGGAGGGCCGGGAGGACGCGAACATGGGCCAGGCGAGGACGAATCTGGCGATCCTGGGCCTCCAGTGGGGGGACGAGGGCAAGGGCAAGGTCGTGGACCTGCTGAGCCCGCGCTTCAAGCAGGTCGTGCGGTTCCAGGGCGGCAACAACGCCGGCCACACCGTGGTGGTGGACGGCCAGAGCATCGCCCTGCACCAGGTGCCCAGCGGCGCCCTGCATCCCGGCTGCTTCCTGGTGGTGGGCAACGGCGTGGTGCTGAACCTGGAGGTCTTCCAGCAGGAGCTGGACCGCCTGAAGGCCCGGGGCTTCGACCTGACCGGCCGCCTGCTCCTCTCCGAGAAGGCCCACCTGATCCTGCCCCACCACATCGCCCTGGACATCTGGCGGGAGGCCCGCGCCGACAAGCTGGGCGCCAAGATCGGCACCACCGGCCGCGGCATCGGCCCCGCCTACGAGATGAAGGCCTCCCGCATGGGCCTGCGCCTGGGCGACCTGCGCCACCCCGAACTCCTGGCCGACCGCATCCGGCCCGGCTACGAGGAGGTGCGCCTGCGCCTCGGCGATCGCGAGGGCCTTCCCTCCCTCCAGGCCATCGTGGACGGCGCCCTGAAGATCGCCGAACCCTTCCTGCCCTTCATCGGCGATGCCCAGGGGCACCTGCTGGCCGCCTGGGAGCGGGGCGACAGCATCCTGTTCGAAGGCGCCCAGGCCACCCTGCTCGACATCGACCACGGCACCTACCCCTACGTCACCTCCAGCAGCTGCAGCCTGGGCGGCCTCTTCACGGGCACCGGCGTGCCCCCCAAGGCCCTGGACAAGGTGCTGGGCATCGCCAAGGCCTACACCACCCGCGTCGGCGCCGGCCCCTTCCCTGCCGAGCTGCTGGACGCCACCGGCGACCGCCTGCGCGAGGCCGGCCGCGAGTTCGGCACCACCACCGGCCGTCCCCGGCGCTGCGGCTGGTTCGACGCCCCCATCACCGCCCACGCCTGCCGCACCAACGGCGTGGATGGCCTGGCCATCATGAAGCTCGATGTCCTGGATGGCCTGGACGAGGTGGGTCTCGTGGTGGGCTATCGCACCGGCGAGGGCGGCGTCACCACCCGCCTGCCCAGCTGCGCGGCCGAGTGGGCGGCCCTCAAACCCGAGATCCGGCGCTTCAAGGGCTGGACCAGCACCCGCGGCTTCACCGACCATCGCCAGCTCCCCGCCCAGGCCCAGGCCTACCTCGAGGCCCTGGCCGAGATCGTGGAAGTCCCCATCGCCTACCTCAGCACCGGCCCCGACCGCACCGAAGGCTGCGTCTACCCCGGCACCTTCCTCGAGGCCCTGCTGGGTTGACCCGCCTTCCGTTCACAGGCACACTGGTCCTCCTGCCGTTTCAGGCACCGCAGGCCCCCGGGCAAGCACCCTGAAGCCACCGGCACGGGCCTATAGCTCAGTCGGTAGAGCAGCGGCCTTTTAAGCCGTTGGTCGCAGGTTCGAGTCCTGCTGGGCCCACCAGTTCCACCCCATGGGGCTATCGTCTAGGGGTCAGGACACCGCCCTTTCACGGCGGTAACACGGGTTCGAATCCCGTTAGCCCTACCAACAGAACACCCTAGAGAAATCTAGGGTGTTCTTGTTTTTAATCGACCACTAGTTTTCGCAAAAGGGGGCGTGCTCCACGAAATGCTCCAATTTGTACCGAACAGGGTGGACGGGCGGCCTGGCAAGCGGGTCACTCAGTCGGTGGTTCCACGTAGGAAAGATGTCCCCTACCTCCTCGAATTCGGTCCCGCTTTGGCTCGCCCCCCCGGCGCGGGCTGCGGTGGTGCTGGATCGAGGATCGCAAGTCGGGCTTGTCAGTCACTGACCATCGCAGGAGGGCAGACATTTCATGAGAAGGGTCCCGCCCGGTCCGGGATCGGCCCATGGTAGTACTCGACAGATCACATCCGAGGACACTTGATCGCGTCGAGAGGTTGGAGCTTCTGGGGGTTCAGGTGAGCGTCGAAACCGACAAGCTTGTCAGCGCCGACCGCCTCAAGGCGGCCGTCCGGGCCTTCCACGAAGCTGGGGAGAAGGGCCTGACCCGTCATCAACTGAATGAGGCCCTGGGAGTCCTTGGTGCGAGAGCTGAGCACCGGGCCAGACAGGCCTTGATGGCCGCCGGAGCCGCTTTCGAGGAAAGGCGAGATCCCAGGACACGGGAAAAGATCTTCGTCATGACCAAGGGCCCCAAGTGGGACGAAGCGATCAGCAAGGAAACCCGGTTGGCACTCCGCCTTGCTGCCATGACCTTGGGGCACGGTGGGAATTCGCTGCTCGAGCGCCAATTGGAGACCCTGGAGACGATCACGGACAAGAACCTGACAGCCAGGGACAGACGGATTTTCGAAAACCTCAGGAAAAACCTCCGGGTCTCAGGCGGGTTCAGTGATCAGCACGAAAGCTCCCAATTGAGCGTTCTTGAAACCATCCTCCGGGCCCTCTTTGCGGAGATCCCACGGCAGTTGGAAATCACCTATCGGGCCGCGGATGCTCCCAAGAGCAAGACCTACCTGTTGGCCCCGTACTGTCTGTCACAGGATCTGGTCAGCGGTGGCACCTACCTCCTGGGCCTGAAGGTCAATGAGAAAGAGGTCCGTTCACTGAAGCTGTGCCGCATCGAGCAGATCAAGGTCACCAATCGCCCTGTGGTCCTCCTTCCAGCCCTGGAGGAGGCCCTCAGGCTGGCAGCCGACCACCAGTTTGGCGGCTTCTCCGAGACCATCCCTCCCTTTGAGGTCGTGATGCGGGTCGAAGGGGCCTGGTGGATCCAATCCATGAAGGAGGCCCATCCTGATTTCCCGGGTTTCTCGATGCAGGAGGAATCCAAGGACACCGCCCTCATCCGGTTCCAGAGCAACAATTGCCGTGGACTGGTCCGATGGATCCTGCAGTTCGGGGGCGATGCGGAGGTGCTCTCCCCTCCCGAATTGATCAAGGAAGTCCGGGAACATGTCGAAGTGCTTGCAAACACCTACTGGAAGAAGGTGTAGGGCTCAAGCTCCCGAGTTTTAGTTGGCCAGTCACTGACCAGCGTGAAGCCGTATTCCTTGAGTGGGATGAACCCATTCAAGGAGCTTTCGCCATGATGACCCGCCGCAACGAGGAGCACGTCACGCAGGTCATTCCCATGAACGGGAGGATGTACCGATGGAACGCCCTTGAGGGGCTCGACCCGGAGATCTGTCTTGAGGTCGAGGGTTACATCCGCAAGCGGGCCTGGGGCTATGCACCCAGGACTCGCCTGGCTGGACTCGAAGTGGAAGACCTGGTCCAAGAGGGCTGGGCAGGCGCGTTGCGGGCTGCCCGCCGCTTCAATCCCCAGGCCGGTGCGAAGTACCTCACCTATGCGGCGCCCTGGATCGAAGCCGCCATGAAGGAGGCCTTGTCGGGCCGGCATCCAAGGACGGACGGCTTCGGGCACCCCGTCTGGATTCAGTCCCTGGATGCGCCCGAACCTTGGCCTCGCGCCGAGCATGGCCCCTCCCTGCTCGAGCGCCAGGTCGATGCGACCCCCTCCCCCGAAGACATCCTGGAATCTCTTGAATCCAGTCAGCACCTTTGGAAGGCCCTCAGCCGGTTGAAGCCGGTCCAACGCAGGATTGTGGTGGCCCACCATGGCCTCGGGGGCCAACCCCCGAGATCACTCCCCGCGCTAGCCAAGGAACTGGGAACCCCCAAGGCCCAGGTGGTCAAGATCTACGAAGAAGCCATGGGGCGACTCGTCCAGATCCTGAGTGAAACGCGCTTGTGGTGAAGCCGAGCTCCGCCTGGTTGATGGTGCCCGGGATCGAGGACCGCCTCCTGGGCGCCACTACCAGCCTGGTTCCTGACTTCAACCCGGGAGCCTCTCGCCAGTGATTGACCAATGACAGGAGCGAATCTGAAGGGAAGGAGGGCCCCATGGAATGGCTGAAGACAAAGGTGGCAATGGGAATCGCGAACCTGACGCTCGCCGCAGTGCCATTGACCCCAGCCCTCGTCGTGCTCAATGGGATGAGCCCCTACCGCCTTCCATGGGTCTACATGTTCATCCCCTGGCTCGGGGCGTTCCACCTGGTGCTCTGTTGGGTGTTCGGTCAAATGGTCGCCCGTGTCCTCTCCGACGTGGTGGATGGTTGGAAAAGCCGCTAGGGCTCCTGTGGTAACCCGCCCTCATTCCTGCTCGTGATCCTTTCTCCATACCCTGAAGGTCCTCCGATGAGTCCCTTGAACCCCAGCTTCCTGACCAAACACCTGGATGAGGCGGTTTTCTGTGTGCTCGACACGGAGACCACCGGTTTCGATCCAAGGGTGGATGCTGTCCTTGAAGTGGCTGGAGTCCACATGTCCCTTCGGCATGGGGTGCTCCACCGCGGGAGCTGGCTCGTGAATCCAATGCGTCCCATCCCTCCCGATGCAACCGAGGTCCATGGTCTGACGGACCAGGATGTGGCGAATGCCGGCACGCTGACACAGGCCATGGAACACCTGCATGTGCATGCCTTCGATGTCTGGGTGGCCCACCATGCCGGTTTCGACTTCGGGTTCGTCGATCCCAACGGAAAGCCTGTCCTGTGCACCCTGCGGCTCGCCCGGAGGCTTTGGCCCGAACTCCCGGCTCACAGCAATCAGGCGCTGCGAAAACATTGGGGGCTTCAGGTGGAAGGAGCAGACGGGCTTCCCGCCCACCGGGCGGAACCCGATGCCCTGGTTACGGCTGAACTGCTTCGGCTCGAGCTCCTCACCCTGAGAACCCAGCGCCCGGAAATCGTCACGCTGGCCGATCTCCTTGCCTGGATGGACCAGCCCTTCATCCTTCCCATTTGCCATCTGGGGAAAGCGCACCGGGGGAAGCCCTGGTCCGAAGTGCCGACGGCCTTCCTCCACTGGGCCCTGGACCACTGCGCGGATCTGGACCTGGATCAACTGACTACTTTGCAGTACCACCTAGCCGTGAAAGAGGGCTGAACCGCCGATCGGCAGGAGTGTGCAGCATGCAGGATTCGATGAGCCTTCTGGACCCCTTGCTGGAAAGGGCCGCCAGGCGCCTTTCCATCCATTACGACATGTACTGGCCGAAACATGACGGAGCCGACCCGAACGAACGGGATCTCACCATGGCCTTGGCCTCTGCCATTCACGAGGCACATCCCGACTGGGGCACCTTCACCGAGGTCCCCCTGCACCAGGGTTCGCAGGAGAAGCTGGATCTGCTTGTCATCGCGCCTGAGAGGGGCTTCTGCTGGCTCATCGAGAGCAAGAACATCGAGTCATCCAAGATGAGGCATCAGGTGGCCGATGACCTCCGCAAGCTTCAGCGTTTCGAGGCCAAGCCCACCCTTCAAGGCGGCCGACCTTTCCCCCAAAACAGCGTGAGGGTCACCCTCATGATGGGTTGGACCTCAGGCGAGCACGCGGAAGGTCCCTTCCAAAAACCCGTGTACCAGCGTCTACGGGAGGCGGTGACTAGGCAGTACCCGAACCTCCAGATCGGACACTTCGAGATTCCCCGCCACGGCCTTGTGGAGCCCTACCGGCACCAGTGGCTGATCTATTTCGCTGGATGACCTGGGAAGTCGCCCATCGAGGACTCACGGCAGCGGCTGACTGGCCGGCCATGCAGATTCAAGGCGTTCCTGCCGCCAGCACGATCTCCAGATCCATGGATCCTTCCTGGTGAAGAAGCAATCCCTCGATCTTCGCTTCCGGGAATCGGTCTGAAAGCCGGGAGAAGATCGGCTCCACCAAGGTGACCGAAAATCGCTCCCAATCGGCCAGAACGAAGACCAGCACCCGCTCAGGGCGCAGAAGGCCGATGGGGTCCACGAACTCCGTGACCGAATCCAGCAGCCCGTCCAATTCTTCCGGCGCGGGTTCGCCGTCCCTGATGTCCAACAGCCGAGTCCCCCACTGGGCTTCGACCAGGAGGGGGAGGGCCTCGCGCATCCAGGCCCATTGCCAGTCCTCCCTGAAAAGGGAGGCCACTTTCAGCAGCCAGATCATCGGGGACTGGTTCTTCAATTCGCTCATGAGAAGAAATTCCCCGCTCCACATGGCCAGTTCCTGGCCATCTCGGAGGGCCAACATCTGAGCGGAGCAAGCTATCCAGAGGTCCGACCCAACATCGGCAGATGCGTCTGGACGCTGCGCTCCATGGAGTGAAGGCCATGGCGATCAAACATCGAGGGAGAATCCCCACAACAGCAAGCCTGCATGCCGTTCCGAGGGCCTACACGCCAATTCTCAGGATTTGGGGCCTTCGATGCTTTCAGATGGGCGGGGGCCTCGCGGCCTCTCGTGATGGGCGCAGGGATCTCCCCATCGAGGCTTTTCGACTGGCTGGCATCGAGCCCTTGTACGAGCGCACCATGCGCTATCGTCGTGAGGGCAAGGATTCAGGCCTGGAGGCGGCCTTCAACGCCGTCCTTGCGATGCGCGAGGCCGAAGCACCCTCCCTGCCCTCGGCCACCGTCATGGCCAAGAACATTCAGGCCTTGGGGAAATCCCTCAGCCTGGGCCCCCATGAGCAGGAAATCATCCATCTGGTAGTGCTGTCTCGCCAAGTGCCTGTCCTACAGGAAGCTCTGGATGGTCTTGGAGGGCTCAATCGAGGTGCTCTGTGCAACCTCATCGCCCGTGTGCTTGGGATGAAGGCCAGCCTGGTGGGCAAGACCCTCGATCCCTCCTCCACCCTGATGCGCGCCGGCCTGATGGAGGTTGATGAATCGGCGAGCTACCCCTTCTCGAGCAAGGTAGATCTGCTGACGGGCATCGCGGACCAACTCTCCACGGTTCAACGCGAGCAGTTCAGAGTCTTCCGGAATTCCTTCCATCGCGGGGCCCCACCGACTTTGGATCTCGGAGCCTATCCCCACCTCTCCACCGACCTTGCCGTGCTTCTTCCCTATCTGCGGGAGGCCCTGCGAACCCGCAAGAAAGGAGTGAACATCCTCGTCCATGGGAGCCCAGGGACCGGCAAAACCGAATTGGCTCGGGTCGTCGCCAGGCACCTTGACGTCCAGCTCTACGAGATCGCCTCCGAGGATACGCACCGGGAACCCATCGAGGGCTCAGACCGTTTCCGAGGCTACCGGCTGGCCCAGAAGGTTCTGGAGGGCAGCCGCAACAACCTCATCCTGTTTGATGAGATCGAGGATGTGTTCAGCCCCGAGTTTGACCCCTTCTCGGGTCGGCCTGCCAACCGGAGTGGCCGGAAGGCCTGGGTTAATCGAATTCTCGAGGAGAATGGCGTCCCAGCCTTCTGGTTGACCAACGATCTGGATGTCCTGGACGAGGCCTTCATGCGGCGATTCGACCTGGTGATCCACCTGGATGTGCCGCCCCGCAGCGTCCGGAAGCGCATCCTCGATGCACGTCTCAAGCCGCTGGATGTTCCCGAGGGCGTGAAGTCCCGCCTTGCCGAGCACGAAAGGCTCTCCCCGGCGGTCATCACCCGGGCGGCTTCGGTGGTCCAGGATGCCCTGGCAGATGGGCTGACCATCGAACCCGGCGAGGCTCTCTCCCACGTCATCAGGAGCACCCTGGAATCCATGGGATATCCTCCGGGGAGGCCTGGTGCTCCACAATCACTGACGGATTACCGCCCCGAGGTACTGAACACCGATTGCAACCTGGCCTCGGTGCTGGAGGGACTGAGCCGGCATGGAACCGGTCGCATCTGCCTCTTCGGCCCCCCCGGCACCGGCAAGAGCGCGTGGGGCAGGCACGTGGCCCAGCAACTGGACCGCCCCCTCCTGGTGAAACGTGCCTCGGATCTGCTCAGCATGTGGGTGGGTGGGACGGAGGCCCGGCTGGCCGCCATGTTCCGTGAGGCCCGAACAGAGAAGGCCGTCCTGCTCCTGGACGAGGCCGACAGCTTCCTCCAGGACCGCCGGCAGGCCCAGCAGAGCTGGGAGGTCACCCAAGTCAACGAGCTGCTCACGCAGATGGAGACTTTCGAAGGGATCTTCATCGCCTCCACCAACCTGATGGACCAGTTCGATGCCGCTGCCCTGCGCCGATTCGACTTCAAAGTGAAGTTCACCTTCCTCCAGCCCTCCCAAGCCAGGGTGCTGTTCCTGGATGCGGCTGCCCGTCTGGGCCTGGAGCCCGCGCCCGAGCATCTGACTCACCTGGAAACCCTGCGCAAGCTCACCCCTGGTGACTTCGCCACCGCGCTTCGCCAGGCTCGCCTGTCCCCGCCCGGAGATGTGCCGAGCCTGATCCAGCTCCTGGAAGCTGAGTGCCGGCTCAAGCTCGAGGCCCGAACGAAGCCCATCGGCTTCTGGAATGGCTCGGCCGCGCTGCCCAATCCCGACCCATCCAGCAACTCCAGCCTGCCGAGGAGCAGCCGTGGAATCCACTGAGCAACCCAATTCGGACCAGCCAAGGAAACAGGCCCTGGTCTTCATGCCCAAGGGCGGCTGGAACGATGAGTACTATCGACAGCTCATCCAGCCCAGGTTAGAGGCGGCTGACTATGCTTGCCGCCGCGGGAAGGCTCTCTACAGCAACTGTGACCCCAGAGACGAAATCATCGAGGCCATCCGGCAGGCAAATGTCGTCATATGCTGGATGATCGGACGGGACCCCGACGTGATTTACGCTCTGGACGTCGCGCAGGCCCTTGAAACCCTGATCGTCTTCATCACCAGTTCAAACGAAATCGAAGACATCCCGATCGGGACCCGTGGCTATTCGTGGATCGAGGTTCAACAGGCCAATCCCCGTTGGGGAGAACTGGTCGGTGCGCAACTTGTTCGGACCCTGGCGGGCATTCCCAGATCTTGGTCGACGTCCGAAGATCGTTTGAAAGGGTCTGGCTTCTCGGCCTCGGAGGGGGTTCCATACTGCATAAAAGAATCTGACTCAACATAGGCTTTCCCAACAAAACACATCAGGAGGAGTCAATCCAAATGGGGCCTCAAGAGAAAATTTTTACGACTGCACTCAAAGAATTTGCCGAGAAGGGAGAAGCAAACGACATCTGTGCCCAGACAATATATGCGGCTATCGCTTGTGGTGGAGGCGAGGTCGCACTTTACACTCTGCTGGCAGGAATTTATCGCAGACACCTAAGAGACCACAATCAATCACTACGATTATCAATCAATCAACAGATAAAGTTCGGGGTCAGGCCTGACTTTCAAGTTCACCATGCTGGGTCATTCGAAAGTCCGATATTTGTGGCTGAGTTTAAATTATTGTTTGAAAAAGGTGAATCAAATTCACACCCTAACAATGTAATTATGAAAATTACTCAAGATGTTAATCGACTGGCTGGGTTTTCACAAAAAAATATAGAACGGATTGCGGTCGTATTTCATCATTCAATAAAAGAAAAACCCAAGGAAGAAATTGACTCAAGTATTTGTTCGCTAGGGTTTAAACTAATGCACAGCATACAGCTTTGGACACTCCCTCAAATCCCGAATCCAGGCTACCTTCACTTATATCTTGCATCAAATGAAGCTATTATAACGCTTGGAAAGCCAATTAATGAGCCACTTTTCAGTGCATAATTAATTTAATCGCCATACGGCGAACCTCCCGCTCAATTCGGACGCCGCCGCGAGCAGCGCGGTTCTCCCTCTCCGGCTATCCCATCAAACATCCCCTGGTGGCGTTATCACCACCGCCAACTGACCCATAGCTCAGCCAAGGCCCGAGCGGCGCTGCGGACCTCTGGACCGGTACGGGGAATCCCGTACGCCCCAGCAAACTCCCAGTTCGCCTCCGGCCTTTGCTTGAACGCACTGCAAATGAGCCGAGGCTTCCCCGATGGCTCGATGACGGATACACGCGCGATGCCGGTCCCATCCTCCGCCAGGTTCAGATCCAGGATGAACTCGTGGTTGCCCACCCGAATGAGCTGGCGGTTCGGGTTGAAGGCAACGAGGTTTGTGGCATCGACCTGCGCTGGAGCCTGAGGTTTTTCAGCGGGCATCTGGCCATCCCCTGCTGTCATTTGTTCCCTGGCGTCCACATACCGGCCTGCTCGTAGGTGTCTCGGTGACCTTGAAAGAGATCCCCAGCATCGGTGCGCCCCTCTCAATGCGTCTGCGCCAGTCGAATAAGAGCCTCGCGCACCTTCACCATGGCCAGGGTGTCCAGCCCGCAGTAGTCCAGCAGATCTTTCCGCTTCGCCTCACGGGCTTCAGGATCCGTCGTGCCCAGCATGTCCAAAAAACCTCGCACGGCAGCCATGCCATCCTGAACCGCGAGTTCCTTGTAGCTCAGTTCCGGAACAAGGGCAGGCAGTACCCACTTGATGGAAAAGGATCCGTAGAAGGCCGGATGGTAGACGTGCTCCTTCACGATGGGGTGAAGGTCTACGATGCGATCGATGGCTGGCTGCAGCCGTTCGGCCAGGTGCGGGTGCTCCCGGATGGCATCCTTGAACTTTCCACGCTCGAAGGCCGCGTAGTAGACGCAGATGGTTCCAGCCTCGCCAAGCACCTCCAACAGAGCCGTGAACAGCTTTTCTCGGGGATAGCTCGTGTCATCCACGAGGTACTCGTGGTGGGTCAGGCGGCCCTGTTCATCGAGGGTGTGGCAGGACCACTGGAAGGGAATCGCCTCGTAGGGCCCTGATCCCACCAGCCTTGGAATGGCAGAGGAAACGGTTTCGAAATCCAGGAAGTGGATGGGGAAGGTGAAGGCCTCCAGGGCCTTCGCAAGTCCGGACCCCACCCAAGGGGATTGGGCCTTGTAGCAGTCCAGGACCCGCCGCTGGAGCGCATTCAGTCGCTCAGGGGGGAGGTCCATCATGCTGTGCGTGCCCGCCTGGTGGGCCTTCATCGAGGTCTTCCCGCCATAGCTCGGGAGCCATTCCACCGGATGGTCGACCTTGGGCCAGTGGGCCGTGCAGTGCTGCAGGTAGGCACATTCATAGGGCTCGTAACAATGCGAGGAGGGGCTCACCTTTGGGCCATCGGACGCCCCCAGCACCGCGCGGAATCGAACCACCTCCTGCTCGATGCCAGGCGCGACTCGTTCGGCGCAGGCCGACAGGTCGATCATGCGGAAGAGCTGAGTCAGATCCAGGGCACCTCCTTGGTACCGGTAGGCCTTGTTCAGCACCATGAGCCAGGTTCTGGACATGGGGATGCCCGCCTTCCCAAGCAGCCAGCGCTGGAAGGAGGCATCCCTGCGATGGACGTCCTCGGCCTCACCGACGGATTTCACTTCGATGAGATCCCAGGTTCCATCGTCGTTCCGACGAAGGATGTCCACCCGGGCGGTGGCACCCTCGAACTCGAAGGCTGCCTCATGGATGGCGTTTACGCTTGGGTCAGCCATCAGGCGGCGAGTCTCCTCCCGCGCTTCGGAGGGGCGATCCCATCCCGCAGTCACCAGGGCCCCTGGGAACCGCTGGCGCGCCAGGGCTCCGACCTCATCTCCCTCCTGACGGCGGGCCAGGCTGGCCTCATCTGCGGGTTGGGCCAAGTCTGGGCAGAAACACTCGTACCACAGTTTGAGCGGGCACTGCCAGCCGGCCATGTAGCGGGACTTGGAGAGGGTGGGGGTTTCGGGCATCGAGGCACCAATTCAAGACTGATATGGGTCCGCAGGATTTGCCCCGCATAACGGGAGGCAATAGCCCAGAGAAGGGGAACCAAGGTTCGAAGATGCTTATTGGGCTCATCGTTCGAGGGAGGCGTTCGCCTGAGTCTCCGGTCAGAGCAAGGGGCCCGATTGGACAAAAGCAGATGCCGTGTCGATCAGATCCCAAAGCCCGGTCTCGGAGTTGTGGCCCTGGAGGTGCTGCCATGTATCCAGAACATGAAACCCCTTCTCCAGCTTCCGCCGGCGAAAGGAGAAGGAACGCTCAGGCCCGATGGCCTGAAGGATGTCGAAGTAGGAATCCACACCAGTCCGCCTTCGAACCATAGGGCCTTCCGTGAGGGCACAGGCGGCGTGGCGAAGGAAAAAGCCCAGATCCGTCAGACGCTCGAATTCGGCGTGGCTGGGATTAAGAACCTGGGACTGACGGCCCCGAATCACCCCAAGGATCCGCCCTACGGGATGGTCTGGGTTCTCTCGGACATCGTCGGGGTAGTCGTCGTGCAACCAGACTTCGTGGAATCCGGGCTTGATCGAATACAGCTCCGCAAGAATCCGGGCCGGAGCCTCGGGCATTCGACGCAGAGCCTGCAGGCCTCGGTTGAGAGCGTCCTTGCCTCGCTCCCAATCCAGGAGGTTGCGCAGACGAGGATCAAATCCGATCGAGGAGAGGTAGGCGTCCACTTGCTGGGAACCAGCTACCTGGGAACGATCCCCTTCGATCCCGCAAAGGACCACGAAAGCCTCATTACATTGATGGCTCGCCGCCTGTGCGGGCGTGTTCCTGAGGGCCCCTGATCGCCCGATGGCCTGAAGGTAGGTCAACCTCAGGAGATTAAGCGCGACTTCGACTTGGGCATAAGCCTCTGCCGCAGATCCAGTTGGGATGAAACGGCTATTCGAGGTCATAGCAGTTGCTCCGGGATGGATCCACCAGGTTCAGAAACCATGCGTTGGGAAACGCTTCGTCCGATTCATTGGGCCCCTCAATCCATGGCCTGGCTTGCGCCCAGGCGGCCTCCGATAGATCCCTCCAAACCTCTTCCGCGGTCCAGATGACCAGGGGTTCGTTGTAGGGCTCCACATACAGGTAGGTACGCACCTGACGCAGGGCCTCCAGGGCCGCCACTTGGGCATGTGGCCGTTCAACCGTGGGCAGCAGGACCTGGAAGCGGAATCCGAGCAGGAGCGATCGGATATGGTCCCGGAGGGCCAGGTGAGAGGCCCCTCGAAGCTCCATGGGATCGATGAGAGGCACGGGGGAGGCTCCAAGGGCCTCTGCCAAATGATCTGGAAGCAGAACCCTGCCACCCACCCTGAGCCCAGTGGGAAGGCTCTCGAGCTGGTCGCAGGCGCGCAGGTCCAGGTCACCCCGGATGATCGTCCCCGGCTGAAGGCGCCGCAGCCTGGAGAATCCGCTGATGTTGAGGGACCCCATGACCTCCATGGGGGGCAGCACCGTGAACCCAGGGCAGTCAGAAATGTGGAGATTCCCACCCACATGCAGATCCCACGGCCAGCCATCCAGGGCACCGGCCTCTGACAGGTGGAATTCACGGACCACCCGGAGGCGTGGGGGCAGCCTCTTGAGACCCTGGCAGCAGCGGATGGCCAGGTTCTCGACCTGGCACTGGGGGTCCTCACCTGGGGGCGTGGATTCCCAGGCATGAGGATCCCACCCCCGGAGTTCCCGTACATTCGGGCAGCCATCCAGGATGAGCGACCGGGTGCCTCGGCCCAGCACGACATGCTTCAGGTTGCGGCACCCCACCAGGTGGAGATCGAGAAGAGCACCGTCAACGCGTTCTAGATCCGGGCACTCCGTGACGGAGAGCCGTCCTTCAGCGCGACCGTTGATGTCCGACGGGGAAAGTCCGAAATGGTCCACCCTGAGTTCGCGGACGCCGGACACCTGTTCCAGCTTCAATTCGGAAGTGTGCATGTGCCGGCTGTAGCAGATGGGATTTGAACTCCAGGTCAGGACTTCCGGCGACAGCCCCTTCCGAAGGGTGAGCTGAGACACGTGGAAATGCCCCCAGGAGGGACCCGGGACATGGAACCCCTCGAGCTGCACTTTGAAACCGACCAGGGGCTTCCCGGCGTGGACCCAGGCCAGCACTTCGTCCTGATTCGGGAAGGGAAGTCCACGGGTCTTCAGGGCATGGGCGAGAGTCGATGCCATCCCCAACCGTGCCAGGGCCCGCTTTCTGAATCGCTTGAATGCGGTGGATGGGAGAGCCCGACGAATGGCCTGAACATAGCCAGGATCTCGGATGAGTAGTTGTCGGATGAGCTCCCCTCCCAGCCCCTCGATCTCGGCCCGGACCCCTTCCCAGTTGGTTGCGCAACCGAACATCAACAGCAGAGCCGAGATCCTTGCATCCTCGAAAGCGGGATACTCCGAATCCAACCCTTGGCTTCGGGTGAAGTACGCCTTGGCCCATTCGAGCATCTGGGGCAGGGAAGCACCTTCCCTTTCCAGGATGCTCAGTGTGAGATCTGGGGAATAACCCTTTCGATCGCATGACTCGGCCAGGATCTGGATGGGGTCACGGCCGGGCTGAGCGTCGTTATCGGGATCTTGTTGCAGGGTCATTGCGCCTCCTCCCATGGAAGTTGGGCCGTTATGTTTGCCATCGGATGGCAACCTCTGAATCGGGGCTCCCTGAAATGCCTCAGGTGAACAACGCCTTCAGAAGCCAAAGCAGATCCTTGACCGAGCAGGCTGTCGGTCCTCCATCCGGGAGTCGAAGGCGCCCCTCTTTGAGGCGCCTCATCAGGCGCCATCCCTGAAGTAAGCCTATCGAGGCCCCCAGGAAGGCTCCTAAGGCGATCGGATGGCTGGTCAGGAAGGCAGTGAGCGTCGTCATGCCCAAATCGTGGCTTTCATACCTTGCCAGGAAATGGCAAACAAGCGCCCCCATGATGGCTGCATGGAGGATGAGATGACCCCTGAATCGCCCTTTCCCCGCCAGAATCCATGCCGTCTGGATGGCCCCCATCGGCTCCGCCGCACGAACGTGCCCTCCCGCTGGACGGAAAGCCTCCACCGAGAGCTTGGGGGAGAGGACATTCGAATCTCGCTTCGTCGTCAGAAGTGCGCCCCCACAGGCCCCCTGACTAAGGCCGACTGGAGCCTGCGTTTCCAGTTCTCCTCGCTGGTGCTCTACACCCGTGAGAGCTTGAACGAGGGCCTGAAGCAGATTGAATGGGACCTTCTGGGCTTCGCCCTGTTGGGAACGTCCATCGATGTGCAGAACTACCTCCTAACCTGCCTGGACGCTCCCATGCGAGAGATCGTACGCGTCTTCATGGGCCACCTGACGGGCATCCCTGAACGCGAAGTCTCCCTTGCGCAGCGGCTGGTGCTTGAGCAGATCCTGGCGACATGCGTGGAGAAGTCCTTCTCAATGGATGAGAGCCACTGATTCCACCCAATTCGCCAAGGCCGTGCTGGCCCACTTCAAGCTTCCGCTTCCGTCCCTGCCTTTGAGCTAGGCCGGCAGCGCGGGATCCCTGCGGTTCACGGATGTGGACATCGACCTGGCGGCCTGCCCCTGTTGCCGGTTCCCAAGACGAGGCGCCTCTCCCGGTAGCGTCGCGCATCTGACAGCCCAGGGTTGGCGTCCAGGAGGGCCGTGACCGCCGGTGCGCCCGCACCTGGGAACCCACGCCCCGGAGGGTGCCATCGGGTTCATCCAGGAAGCTCGAGCCCGACTGGTGGCTATCCGAGCTCCGGGGCGAGGCGGCCGATCCGGTCCATGACCAGCTGCTCCAATCGCTCCAGCACGGCATCGTCGAGGCCCTTGCCACTGAGGTCCGCCGCCACCGAGGCGGCAGCGGCGGGCAACAGGTCGCGAAGCCGGTCGAGGCGCTTGGTCAGGTAGGTTCGCGCGAGGCCGATGGCCTTAGCCCCTTCCTCCAATGCCAGCCGGTCCACCTCCGAAAACCTGAACTTTCCGGCGATGGCCATCGCCATCACCGGGGCCAGGCTCGGGTAGTAGAGCGTGGAGAGGAGGTCGTACAAGGGCGCAAGCCGAACCCCATGGGCCGTGTGGAGCAGGGAGAAATTCTTTGCGTGGGCATCGCCATTGCCGACGAGAAGATTGAACAGAACGGCATCCAGGAATGTGCGGGCATCTGCTGCGGGCTTCATGCTGTGGTCGAACAGCACCCGCCGGCAGCGGCTCAGACCGGGGCCGAGGTTCGCCTCATATTTGTAAATTGAGCTGATGCCCAGCGCCTGACAGAAGTCCTCCTGGTGAAGACGCACAACCCGGCCATCGCGGACCTCGCGGTCGTACCGCGCCACGAGCAGGTAGGTTCGAGGTCCCTTCTCAGCCACCAGTCGGCGGGCCTCCACATGGGCCACCGGAAGGCCCACCTCCGCCGCCAGGCGCATCATGAAGGCCTCGTTCTCCGTGATGGCGGGGTAGCCTGGGATCGCGGGCTTGATGATGTGGGTCGTGGGCTCTCCCGGCGCGGGAAGGCGCACCCGGCCATCGGTGAGGCACACCGGGAGCTTGGTCTGGGCTCCTGCCAGGGAGAGGCGCAACTCCCCTTCCCCCGCGAGCATGGGGCGCCTGGGGAGGGTCTCCAGGAGCTCCCCCAGGCTGTTGTCCTGCAGAGGGCCGGGGGGGGCACCCTGCGGAGGACTGGCTGGATCCTCACCCTCCCGCAGAATCCGCACGGCTCCTGCGACCTCACCACCAAGGAGATCCAACAAGCTGAAGACATCGGACGCCGAGACGTGCGTGGATCGCTCAATGGCTTTGCGCTGCTGTTCCTCCGGCAGCACGCCCTCGAAAAACGGGTAACACTCCCCTTCCTCGAAGGGTTCCTCCCGATAGGGCAGCGAGAGGGAAATCGGCGTGGCACCTGGGAGGTAGGTGAAACGCAGCTCACCACCCCCATCCCGATCCAGGACGCCGACGTGTTCCTCGGCCAGGTAGACATTCAGGCGAGTCACCTCGCCCCCTCACCCGGCAGCCGGATCTCGATGTCGCACCCCAGCACGCTCAGCAGGTGCAAGACCCGCCCGATCTGCGCGGTGGCCTTCCCCCGCTCGACCTCGATCAGGAACCGGTTGCCGACGCCTGCGAGGCCCGCCAGCTCGTCCTGGCGCAGGCCCTGGGCCTTGCGAGCCTTTCGGATGGCCTCCCCAACCTCGACGGGTGTCACGCCCCTGGGCATACGTCTTCCCTCTCGGGAATATTCTAGGCTTTTCGACTCGTGATTCCAAGGGAAATGACCGGTCGGGAAGTTTGGATCGCATCGGGGGTGTTTTCTTGATAAAACTTCCCCTTCGGTAATATTTTTAGCCTCCCAGCAAACCCCTGGCCGAGAGCCAGGGCTGGACCGTTGATGGCCTGCCCTCTGCGGAAGGCCGCCGAGGACGGGCTGACCTCGGTTCCGGGGACGTTGAGCCGCGCGGCCTGCGCGACAGGCAAGCCCTGGCCTCACGACCTTTGAGAAGGACGCTCGACCCTGAAATCTCCCCCCATCCAGATTCCCTTCTGCGGCGTTGGGCTACGCAGGGGGAGGATTCATGGAGGCCAGGCTGCCGCTCGGGCAAGACAGGGACCCTGTCCGGTCCGTGGCGGTGACGCCGGCCTCCCTGGTGTTCCTGGCGATCCATCTGGGCGCCCTCGGGACCCTCCTGGCGACGTTCCAGTCCCGCCTGGCCTGGATGGCCCTTCTGCTTTACGGGGCCCGGATGTTCGGGGTCACGGCGGGCTACCACCGCTACTTCAGCCACCGGGCCTATCGCCTGGGCCGGACGGCGCAATGGCTCATGGCCTGCCTGGCCCAGTCCTCGGGCCAGAAGGGGGCGTTGTGGTGGGCGGCCCACCACCGGGACCACCACCGCCATGCGGACGGTCCCGGCGATGTCCACAGCCCCGTGCAGGACTCCTTCTGGTGGAGCCATGCGGGTTGGCTGCTGTCCAGCCGCCATGACCGCACGGACCTGGCCAAGGTGGCCGATCTGGCCCGCTTCCCGGAGCTGCGCTGGCTGAACCGCCACCACTGGGTCCCCGCCCTCGTCACGGCCCTCCTCGCGACCGCCTGGGCGGGATGGCCGGGGCTCGCCTGGTGGTGTCTGTCCACCGTGGCCCTGTACCACGCCACCTTCTGCATCAACAGCCTGGCCCATGTGTGGGGGACCCGCCGCTTCGCGACCCCCGACCGCAGCCGCAACAACGCGCTGCTGGCACTGCTCACCCTGGGCGAGGGCTGGCACAACAACCATCACGCCTTCCCCTCGGCCTGCTCGCACCGCTGCCGCTGGTGGGAACTCGACCTGACCCAGGCGGGCCTCCAGGCGCTGAGGCTCCTCGGCATCGCCCGGAACCTGCGGCCCCGCCCCGTGGAGGCCCGTCCATGAAGGTGGCTGTCATCGGCTCCGGCATTTCCGGACTCTCCGCAGCCCACCGGCTCACCCTCGGGGGGGCCGAGGTCCATGTCTTCGAGCGGGAGGCCAGGATCGGCGGGCACACCCGCACGGTCACCCTGCCGGACGGGCGGGGGGTGGACACCGGCTTCATCGTCCACAACCGGATGAACTACCCGGGCTTCGTGGCCCTCATGGACGAACTGGGGGTGCCCACCGGGCCCTCGGACATGAGCTTCGCCTACACCGGGCCGGAGCTCTCCTGGTGCAGCCGGGGCCTCAACGGGCTGCTGGCGGAGCGCCGCCATGCCTTCAGCCCCCGGTTCTGGCGGCTCTGGCGCGAGGTGGCCCGCTTCAATGCCTGGGGCCGGACCCTGGCCCAGGATCCCCATGCCGGCGAGCGTTCCCTGGGCGAGGCCCTGCGGGAAGGCGGCTTCAGCGAGGATTTCCAGACCGCCTACCTGCACCCCATGGCCGGCGCGGTATGGTCCACCCCGCCCGGGGAAATGCATGCCTTCCCGGCCCTGGCCCTCCTGCGCTTCTTCCACCATCACGGGATGCTGGGTTTCACCACCCAGCACGCCTGGCGCACCATCCCCGGCGGCACCTCCCGCTACCTGGAGCCCCTGACGAGGTCTTTCGCCGGGCGCATCCGCACTCGCGCGCAGGTGACCTCGGTGCGACGGGGCGTCGGGGGGCCGGAGCTGGAGGTGGCCGGGGAAGGCCGCCTGCCC
>JAKBES010000246.1 GCA_021833665.1 Acidobacteriota bacterium | reverse complement strand
TCGGCGGTCTCGCAGGAGGTGCGAATCTATGGGTGTTCGTGCGGTCCCGGGTCTTCTGGCAAGAAGCCAGCGCGCCCCCTTTGCGTCCTCTCCTCGTCGACGACTGAAGAGAATTCGCGCCGCGGAGCTTCCCCCTCTCAGCCCGTGGTGACGCCCCAGATGGCCACCCTGGCGCCTATTTTGAGATAGTCTCCGATCTTGTGAACGGCGTTGCCCTTGGAAGGATCCTGGATCGTCTGGTCCAGGGCTCCGGGGGCCACCTTCACAATACAGCGGCTTGCGCCGATCATGGACTCGACGCTTCCGATTTCGGGCCTGAACATGGCGCCGGACCGTTCGATGATCAGCCTGACGGGCATGCCGGGGACGACGTCCGTCGTCGGGCTGCTCAACGTCTTGATCTGCGAGGGGTCTGGAACGCCGGTGCTCAGCTCGGGATTCGAGGGCTGCGCCAGCGTCCCCTCGATGGCCACCTCCAGATAAAGGCCCCCTTCCTTCTGGACGATTCTGTCAATGGTCCCCATGCGCGTGATGGGGCCCTCCTGCGCAAGAGCGCAGGGCGCCAGCGCCGCCGCCAAGGCCAACGCGGCAAGTGAGAACGTGGCTGAAAGACGAGTCATTCGAACCTCCCCATGGGCGTGAAGCCATATGGAAGTGAATGTAATGCAGAAGGGAACGAGGCGCCACCCGCTTACCGGTCCTGGACCGGATGGTCCTTCCAGCCGTGGAACTTCCCCAGCCTGCGGTATTCCTCGACATAGTCGGCGTAGTTCCGCCAGCCTTCGCGCACGGCCTGAGCTTCCTCGGGCGAGAGAGCCCGAACCGGACGGGCAGGCGATCCCAGCACCAGGTGCCCCGCGGGCATGACCCTGCCCTGGGTCACCACGGAGCCGGCTCCCACCACGACGTCTTCCTCGATGACGCAGCCATCCAGCAGGATCGCACCCATGCCGATGAGGGCGGCCCCTTTCACAGTGCACCCGTGGAGGATGGCCCCGTGGCCCATGACCACGTCGGGCCCGACCGTCAGCGGGTATTTGTCATGGGTCGTGTGCAGAACGCAGTTGTCTTGGACGTTCGTGCGCTCTCCGATTTTGATGAAATGTACGTCGCCGCGGATGGAGACGTTGAACCACACCGAAGCGCCTTCGGCGATGGTCACGTCGCCGTTGATGCGCGCCGTGGGATCCACGTAGACCGATGGGTGGATGTCGGGATGGCGTTCCAGATGGGAAAGGCGCATGGGCAGCTCCTGGCCGTATGAGGCGTCGACGGTGCATTCCCTTCAATTTTATTGTTCATTGCTTTTCACTTTTTTGCTTCTCACTCAGCGCTCTTCACCACCTTGTCATAAATCCACAGCGCGCCGGCCACGAGGAGACTCCAGAGGCCGAATCCGTACCAGACCCACTCGGGGTGCCCCATGGCCGCGAAGAAATGCATGAGGTGGGTTCCGGCGGAGGGTCCGACGCCGAATCCGATGGCGAAGGGGAGAAATCCGTAGCCGATGTACAGCGCGAGCTTGTCCTTGGGCGCGATGACCGACACGTACTCCACCATGCGGGGGCTGAACATCATTTCGCCCACCGACCAAATGACCAGAGACAGGCTCACCGCCCAGGCCCCGAGATGCTCCCCGAAGAGGCTCACCGTCGAAACGGCTACGGAGGCGATGACGATCCCCAGGACCATGGAAGGCAGGGGACGGTAGTTCGACATCCATTTCCCTACGAGGACCTGAAAGAGAACGATCATGATGGGGTCCACGGCTTGGAAGTATTCGATGTGCGCCTTCATGGCCGGATCCAGGGAGGTGATGTAGAGGGGAATATTGGTCCAAATCTGGCTGTAAAGGGCCCAAACTCCCGAGAAGATGAGGATGAACGCCAGGAGCCTGCCGTCACCGAACCGCTGTCGTTGAAGAAGGGAATGGGAGAAAGGCCGGCCTGACCGGTGCTCCAGAATGGGAAAGTACACGTCCGCGAGCACGTTGAGCACCACCCACGCCCCCACCGCCACCCAGATGTCCTGCCCCCTGAACAGAGGTTCGTCCCGCAGGAGATACAGCGCTGCGAGTCCCGCCGCGGTGATCATGAGGCGGGCGTTGCCCAAAACCAGAACCATCTCGCCCAGGACCACGGCCAGGGATTTCGCCCTGGCCGAAGCCTCAACGGGGAGGTTCTTGAACATGAAGACGGTCACGAGGATGGCGCTGGTTTCCACCACACCACATGCCACGAAGATGAAGGCCGGGTGGCCCGTGGACACGCGAACGCCATTGGCGAGGAAGGGCGCGAGGAAGGACCCCACGTTGATGATCATGTAGTAAATCGAGAACCCGAGGGTGCGCGTCCCCTCCGTGGTGGCCGCCTTCACGGTCCCCGCGATGACCGGCTTCATCACCGCCCCGCCCAGAGCGATGACCATGAGCGCCGCGAAAACAGAGGGGTAGGAGGTGACGCGGCTGGCGAGGAAGTACCCGGCGGTGATGATCACCAGGGAGACGGCCATGGTTTCTTTGAACCCGTAGCGGTCCGCCAGCGCGCCGATGAGGATGGGCAGGAAGTAGCCCACGAAGAGCATGGTCCCGTACATGGCGCTGGCCCGCAGGTCGCCGAACCCCAGGTCCTCCGCCAAATAAATGATGAGGTAGCTCAGCATGCTGTAGGAGGCGAGGCAGTGCAACAGCTCCGTGATGATGGCCGCCCAAAAGGTCCTGTTGAACTGGCTGAGGGAGGCTTTCAGCGAGAGTCCCATAGCATCTCCGCAGAATAGAGGAAAAGGGGAGCTGGAAGCAGGGAGCTGGGAGCCGGGAGACCGAGATGACGACGTGCCGGGATAGCGAGATGAGGACGCATCTGAAGCCCCCGGCTCTCGCACGTGGTTCCTTTCCTCATCTCCTCATCTCCCCATCTCCTCATCTCGTCATTCCGTTCCAGTCCCCTCACCGATCGAGGCGATCGTGCGAAGGATGCGGGGAATGTCCCGATCATAGCGATGGATCCAGAGAACTTCCAGGCCCAGGTGCTCGAAGGCGTCCCAGACGGCCCGGCGTGAAGCGGAGTAGCGAATGGCGCTTCGGGCGTCGCGGGGCAGAACCGCCGGTGGCTTGAGGAGAAGGTAGTGGCCCACGGGCGAGGCGAGCCGTCTCGCCAGGTCCAGGAGGCGGCGCAGGTTCGGGTCCTCCCCCGAGGTACCGATGAAGAGGCATGTGGAACGCGCCAGGAGCTGAATGGCCACGTGGTCCGTCCAGTGGTAGCCCTGGTGGAGGAGGCCGTGGTAGTCGTCCTCAGAGAGGATGAGCCCCTCCGAATGCGGCTCCCGGGGATCACGGGGCAAATATCCGTGGGTGTGATAGATGGGGATGCGGCCCGACCTCGGGTGGATGGGGGCGGCGAAGACCGTTTGATAGCGGCCTCCCACGCCGAGACGCGCGGCGAAGGTCTCCAGCAAGTCGTCGAAATTGAGGGTGAGGATGGCCTGAAGGCGCTCGAGGGTGAGAATCCAGCGGACCGTCTGGGAGAGGCGCACGGGCCCCTCGTAGAGGGCTGTCCTCACTTCGTCCAGGTAACTGCCGCCCAGCTTTGCTTTGACATAACGCCCCACCATGGGGCGAACCCGGTCCTTCAGCGTAGCCTCGATATCTCTGGCGTGCAGGGGAGCCTCGTCGGGCCCCACGGCCTCGTATAGGCCTTCCAGGGCTCTCCTGAGGAGGGTCCTGTTGAGCTCGGACCATTCGGGAAGGCCGCATCCCTTGGAAATGCCTGCCCCCAAAACGAGGCTCAGGCGGCCCGTGTGGTACGCCTCCGCCAAGGCGTGGATGCGCGGGGCATTCCAGCCCTCTTCCTTGGCGATTTCCTTCTGTGCCAACGGGTGAACGTGCTCCGCCATGGCCTCCCCGTCCCGTCTCCGCGCGGCCTCTCGATCGGGCGGATATCAAAACGAGTGTAGCGGAGGGCCGGGGCTCCCGCAATCCTTCCGCGTTGGAACAGATCACCTGGAGCTTCGTTGGGGCGCGGCAGGGTGTAAGCTTGTCCCGGCGTGGAGTGATGGCGCCGGGTCCTTGCGCGGGCTCCTTAAGGAACCCATATTTATTTGCAGGACCTAAGTCTTCAGGCGGCCATCCGCCGTGGCGGTATTGGAAGAGTCAACCTCCAAGACTCGGCGAGTATGCGGACCTGAGAGAAGGCTGGATCATGATGGGCCTGTGGAGCAACTGGGCCGTGACGTTAGGGTACACGTGGCCGATCACGGCGTCTCTGGCCCTGTCCGCCGAAGGCGCGCCACAGGAGGCGCCGTTCCCCTGGGCAGCCGCCGCCGCGGTGGCCGCCCTGGGCGCGGCGGGCCTCCTCTACGCCAGAAGCAGGCGCGCTCTGGCGGCCCTCCGCCGGAGCGAAGAGGCCTACCGCCTCCTGGTGGAGAACCAGACCGACCTCGTGGTGAAGGTGGACAAAGAAGGACGCTTCCTCTTCGTGAGCCCATCCTATTGCCGGCTCTTCGGCAAAACGCCCGAGGAGCTTCTCGGCAACACGTTCATGCCGCTGGTCCACGAGGAGGACAGGGCCGCCACCGCCAAGGCCATGGAGGCCCTCCGGGTTCCGCCCTATACCGCTTCCATGGAGCAGCGCGCCCTCACGAAGGATGGATGGCGCTGGCTTGCGTGGTCCGACACGGCGGTTCTGGACGCCTCCGGCAACGTCACGGCGGTGGTAGGGGTGGGCCGGGACATCACCCAACGGCGCGCGGCCGAAATAGCCTTGCAGGAGAACCAGCGCCGCATCCACGCGCTTGTAGAAGCCTCTCCCGTGGGCATGCACATGTTCCGCCTGGAGGAGGACGGCCGGCTCATCTTTACCGGCTCTAACCCCGCCGCCGACAAGATCCTCGCCGTGGACCACAAGGACCTGGAGGGCAAGAGCATCGAGGAGGCCTTCCCCTCCCTGGCGGGAACGGAGCTCCCCCGACGCTACGCTGAGGTTTGCCACAACGGAATCCCCTGGCGCGAGGAGCGGCTCGTCTACGAGGACGCGCACATAAGAGGTATTTTTGAAATCTACGCCTTTCAGACGGGGCCGGGGAGCATGGGCACCATGTTCTTCGACGTAACCCAACGGTCCGCCCTCTCGGCCGAGATCGCCGAATGGAAGCAGCGGTTCGAACTCGTGGCTTCCGCGTCGGGCCAGGTCGTCTACGAATACCACATCCCCAGCGGGGCCATCCTGTGGAGCGGCAGCCTGGAACAGGTGCTCGGGTACGCGGCGAGCGAGATGGGCGGCATCGAGCAGTGGGTGGAACGCATCCACCCTGAGGACAGGGCGGCGGCCCTGCGCCTTCTGGAGGCCTCCGAGAAGGCTCTCCTTCCCTACGACACGGAGTACCGGTTCAAGCTCAAGGACGGCCGGTACGTTCCCATCCATGACCGGGGCACGTTCGTCCCCGGCCCCGACGGCCAAGCACTGCGGATGGCCGGGATCATGGCGGACATCACGGAGAGAAAGCGCGAGGAAGCGGAGCTGCGGCTGAGGAACCGCCAGCTCCTTGCTCTCGTGGCCTCGGCGGAAGCCATGGGAAGTTTCGTGACCATGGAGGAGGCCACCCGGGGCATTTGCGAGGCGGCCCTGTCCGCCTTCGGCGCCGTGATGGCCTGGGTCGGCCTCGTGGTCCCCGAATCCACCGAGCTCACGCCCCTCGTCTCAGCTGGACGCGACGAGGGATATACGAAGAAGG
>JAKBES010000245.1 GCA_021833665.1 Acidobacteriota bacterium | reverse complement strand
GCCTCTTGAACTATCCCTATGCTGCCATCACGTTGGAATCCAACGGGTCTGGCTCATGGATTGTCGTGGCGAATCCCAATCCGAGTATCTCGGCTGGTATCCAGATTCCGCCTAGCTATACGGACAATGGGGATGGATCTATCACCTTCACTAGCGGGCTCTACTGCTTCTACACGAATACCAGCGGGATCGGTAAAATAAGGCGATTCACCATCGCGGGGACCACCTTCACGCTCACGGACAACACCAACCAGTTCATTGTAGCGGATTACAACGGCGGCTCCCCGACCATCTATGTAACGACCAACGTATCGGTTATCAACGAAACCACCATCATCCCGATCTACACGATCTACCGGCGCGGAACGATCCTGCATATTCTTGAATGGGATTCGCTCGGGGATGCGTTGGGGAATAAGACGCACCAGAGTATTGTGAAAACCCAGCGGTTCCGGGTAGAGCCGGGTGGACTCGGGCTAGGCGAGGTTGCCACGCGGACCGTCACGGTCGGCAGCGGGACCGTCTGGCATGGGGCTGTCCCTACCTCTTTGGGCGCCTTCAATTCATCCACGAATACAATGTGGCTTGCTTACCACGTAGCCGGGGTTTGGACATTTACGACCATTGCCCAATACAACAATACCCAATACGATGACGGGACCAACTTGCAAACGCTTCCGGGTGGGAAGTATGCGGTTAACTTCGTCTATCGGGTGGTCGGGACGAATGACACCACTACCATCGTATTTCTCGGGCAGGGGGCGTATTCACTGGGGGACGCGCAGGCGTCCCAGCCACCCGCTAATCTCCCGGCAGAGGTGTTGAGCCACGCGATTCTGGTGGGGCGGATCATCGTGAACCAAGGTGGGGCCACGGCAACCCAGATTGATTCGGCCTTCGCCACGCTATTTACTCCGGGCGGCGTGACGGACCACAATGCGCTACTCAATCTACAGGGCGGAACTTCCTCCCAGTATTACCACCTTACCAGCTCTGAATACACTGGGACCGGGACTGGCCCATTTGTCAGACAGACCAGCCCATCTCTTCTGGGCACCCCAACTGCGCCCACCCCGCCCACCTCGGATAATTCGACCACTATTGCCACAACCGCTTATGTCCAGAGCCAGGGATACGCAACCGGTACCAACTGGGGCATCCAAAAGGCCATTGTTGACATTGCAGAAAACATGCTTGTCCCAGTCAATTATCAGCATCACATCTTAAAAACGTTCACTGTATATGGCACAATGACGGTTAATGGCGAGAGCTATGTTTTTGACGGGGTGAACTAATGGCGACTCCTTATATTAAGAACGATGGCGTTAACTACAAAATCCAGGCGGGGCTCCCGTCCGCTGGAGTAGCTACCCTCCAATTTACGGATTCCGCTTCAAGCCCAGTCATTACGGTCCCCAATTCGACCGGAACCATGGCCCTAACGACGATTGGCACCGGAGCGAATGCGCTTGTAACCACCGACATGGCGGCGGCATTCAGGGCCATTGATGGGCTGGTGATGCCCAACGTGCTGGGCTACCTCTCCAATACGCCACCCGCCTCTCCCGCCGATGGCGACTGCTACATCATCGGCGCCGCCCCGACCGGCGCCTGGGCCGGGCAGGGTGGGAAAGTGGCGCGCTACTCAACCGTCGCGGCGGCTTGGGAGTACTACACGCCGAAAAATGGTTGGATGATTGAGGCAAACAGCGCCCGAGAGTCCTACCGCTATACGGGCGGAGCGTGGGAAATCTACTACCAGGAGGGGACGTGGACGTCGGTTATTGCTGGAGACGTAACGCCAGGGACGTATGAGATAAATACCAGTTTAACATTCAATAACTTCACAAAAGTTGGCCGTTTAGTTGCCATCAA
This sequence comes from Acidobacteriota bacterium, assembly GCA_021833665.1. GTDB lineage: Bacteria > Acidobacteriota > UBA4820 > UBA4820 > DSQY01 > JAKAJA01. Next base: position 3,855 of record JAKBES010000245.1, on the reverse strand, counting down.
TTCTTACATTGTGCTGGCTGCATCAATCACTGGTGGGGGAAGTGGCGATCTGAAAATCACTGGCTTGCCATTTTCAAAACGGGCAAACTCCTCCTCGTGGGGAAGTATTGCTATGTCTGGGATCACTTATTCTTCCGGGAAACAGATCACGCCGTATTTTGGAACGACAGCATCATCCAGTTACTTGATGCTATGGGAATCGGCCAGTGCAACTAGCGTGACACTTACTCAAATTTCGGGAGTTCATGCCAGTAATGTTATTGCATTTTCTATTTTTTATGAGACGTAACTATACACTGATGTAGGATGATTTATGCCTATTATTTCAAAGCTACGCCAGATCAGGATAGACCTCGACCCCGACAAGGGCTTCGCGGTCGGGTTCTCCGTCGAATCCATCCGCAGCGTAGAGGAAAACAGCCAGAAAATCGCCGACCTCGGCCCGCACATTGAGTCCGTCGCCCCCGATGCGCCCATGGTGGTCGCTGCGATCGCCGACCTCAACGCCGCGAACGCTGTCGCCCTCCTGACCTACCAGGCCGAGGTCCAGCGCCTGGCGGGCGAACTGGCCGCCTCCCAGGCCGAGGTCGCCGCCCTCAAGGCCGCCCAGGCTCCGGCCCCCTGAAATCCGCAGATCCTGCGGATTGCCTAAGCCCATCCCCGCGACCTTTGTCCCGCCAAAGGTTCCAGCGGGGGCGGCTGGTGGGCGGGAACCTTGGGCATGTCCACGCCGCTCACCGAGCACATCACCCTCGAGATGATGACCACCTCCGGGAAGCACCCGGAGATCGCCAACACGCCGCCCCAGGCCCTGGCCGCCAACATCCTGCGCACCGCCGAGAAGGTGGAGGAGGCCTTCGCCATCCTCAGCGCCGCGGTGGGGCGCAGGATCCTGCCTTCGATCGCCTACGGCTACCGCTGCCCGGCCCTGAATACCGCCGTGGGAAGCGTCAGCACCACCAGCGCCCACCTTGAGGGGAGCGGCGCCGACATGCACGTTCCAGATGACATCGGCGCCCACCAGTTCTGGGACATCCTGCGGAACCACCCCACCTTCATGGATACTGTGGACCAGCTCATCCTCGAGCGGGGCAACGTCCACCTGGGCATGCCGGTGGCCGCCCACGGCTACCTCGCGCGCCGCGAGCTCCGCACCGAGACCCGCGGGCCGGATGGCCTGCACTACCCCCTCTTCGGCATCTGGCAGGCCGCCCATGCTTGAGCGACTCGCCGCCTTCCTGCGCGAGGCGCAGAGCGCCACCGCCGGCCAGGGCGTCTCCAGCACCAAGGTGGTCTGGTTCTGGGCAGGCCTCTCCGCCGTCTACTCCGCCGTCCTCAGCACCGTGGGCGGCGTGGCCGTGTACGTCTTCCTCCAGCGGGCCGACGCCGTCTACTGGGCCGGCGTCAGCGGACTCTGGACGGTCGCCCTGGGCTTCGCCGGCAGCGTGCAGAAGGCCCAACACCAGGCCGCCAAGGAGATCGCCCTGGCCCAGCCCGTCGGGGCCGCGGCCCCTTCCGCCCCCGGGGCTCAGGGTGTGCCGACGCCTGAACCGCGCCCGGACGGGGGCAACCCTTCCACCACCCAAGGAGATCCCGCATGACCGTCACCCGTGCCAAGTTCCGCTGCACCGCTCGCACCGAGTTCGAGCACAACAACCGGCGCTTCACCTTCGTGCCGGTCATGGCCAAGGAGGGAGAGGACTCGATCTTCGGCAAGTACACGCCTTCCGGGAGCCTGGAGTTCCTGGTCTCCGGCGAGTCCATGGCCGAATTCGAGGCCGGGAAGAGCTACTACGCCGACTTCACCCCGGCCGAGTAGCTCCATGACCGACGCCACCAAGGCCTCCATCCTCCTCGGCGTCCTGGCCCTGGCCGCACTCGGAGCGGGGATCTTCGGCGCCCACCAGGCCCGGGGCAAGGACGCCGCCCTCCAGCAGGCGGCCATCGCACAAGGGGAGGCCCATGCGGCGCGTCAAGCGAGGGCGCAGGCGGAGGCAGATAAAGCCGCCGCTCAGCAGGTGGCCGCGGCGCAGCTGCAGCGCGTGGCCGAGCTGGAGCACCAGCTGGCCCAGCGCCCCACGCCGCCCCCAGCCCAGCCTGTCCCCCCCGATGCTTCCGCCGACCTGGTGGTGGCCGGCCTTCAGGGCCTGGGCCTCCGTCCGCAGCTGCTGGGAGGCGGTCTGGCCCCCGACCTGAGCATCGGCCTGAACCTCCCTGACAGCCGCACCACCCTCAGCTGGGGCCGCGAGGCCCAGCGCGTCCCGGCCCTGGCCGCAAGGCTGGAGACCCTGGAATCGCTGGCCCAGGCCCAGGAGGACGCGACAGGCGCCCTCCTCCAACGCGCCGACGCCGCCGACCGCGCCACCGCCGCGGCCGATGCCCGCGCCGACGCCGAGCACCGCCGCGCCGAGGCCCTCCAGCGGGCCCTCCACCTCACCCCAGTGGATCGCCCCTGGAGCGCCGGCCTCCTCGTCGGCCTCGACACCACCGGCACCCGCCGCGCCGGAGCCTACCTCTCTCGATCCTGGGGCCCCATCCAGGCCCAGATCGTCGTCCTGGGCAACACCGCGGCCGTCGGCGGCGGGATCCGATTCTGAGGAGCCGAATGAACCCGGAAGCCGCCCACGTCACCCTCAGCTACTTCGACTGGATGACCGTCCTTGCTGCCGGGGCCCTGCTCTGGTTTCTGCTGGGGCGATTCTTCCGCGCCAACGAGAAGCTGGCCGATGCCGTGGAGGCCCTGGCCTCCCAGGTGGCCGGGCTCCGAACCTTCGTGAGCGAGAACTACATCACCAAGCCGGACCACATCCGAGATCTGGAGCGCCTCACCGAGGACATCAACACGTGGGCGGCCCGCTTCCAACGGGATCTGGACGCGCACCGCGATGAGTGCCCGGGGCGGCGCTAGGGCATCCTTGGCCTAGCGCTTGCAGAAGGACAATGCCTGACGATTTCTGGCGGGAAAACGAGGACAGGACTGACGCCGTGCCGACGCGAGCGGCAGGATTTCGTCTGAGAAGTCGGGGCCTTGGCTTGCCATCGGCAAGGCTCCAACCTTAAACGACCGTTCGGGGGTCTATTTGCTACCGTTCGGCAGAGCCCTTGCCCCTGGCATGGGCCTCGCTCTCTGCAGTGGTGACAACACGCCCCGTGCCGCCGGTAGACTGAATCGGGCCTCGAAACCCAACGCACAGCCGGACCCCTGGCCCATCAGCCCGGGGACTCCCCTCGTCGGGGATCCGGCGGAATACAAAACCGAAGGGAAATACGCCGGGCCGCAGCTGTGCGCGGTTTCGAGCCCCCGACCTAGGGCCCTGGGCCCAGGAGTACGCATGCCCACCGAACTTGCCCGCCTCGTCTCACGGCGGGCCCAGCGATCGCTTTACCTGCTCGACGGCCTGCGCCAGGCCCTCGAGGATCTCGACCGGCCCGAGTTCGTGGCGGTTCTCGACCTGGTGCGCGAGGACGCTGCCGCCGCCCACCAGGCCAGCACCCGCCTGCTCACGGCCTCGGCCCAGGAGATGCGCCTACGTCTCCTCATGGACCTCCACCGTCTCAGCCACCTCGGCGGCCCCCAGAGCGCCCCCCTCGTCCGCCGCGTGGCCCGCCGCATGGCCTCCTGACGGGAGGACCCCAGGGGGACAACCCCCGAAATTCAGAGGCGATTTCCAACATTTACGCGCAATATCCTGACATGAAAATAGGCCAGAAATCCGGAAATGAAAAACCCCCGAAACCTAATGGTGGCGGGGGTTCTGATCTGGTGCACCCGACTGGAATCGAACCAGCGACCTTTGGCTTCGGAGGCCAACGGCGCTATTTTTTAGTGCTTTGTTTTGAGTGCTTTGGGTGTTG
>JAKBES010000244.1 GCA_021833665.1 Acidobacteriota bacterium | reverse complement strand
CCCGCACCGGAAGAAGATGGCGGTGTACGCCGACACCCAGCTCGACGCGCCCATCGCCTCGGGGTCCTTCCCCGTGGACGGCACGGTCGTGATCCCCGCGAGCATGTCCACCGTGGGGACGCTGGCCGCGGGATCGGGGCGCAACCTCTGCCACCGCGCGGCGGAGGTGGCCCTCAAGGAGGGGCGCACGCTCATCGTGGTGCCCCGCGAAACGCCCCTGTCGCTCATCCACCTCCGGGCCCTCGTCACCCTCAAGGAGGCGGGGGCCACGGTGGCCCCCTTCATCCCGGCGTTTTATCAGGGGCCCGCCACCATCGAGGACCTCATGGATCACTTCTTCATGCGCCTGCTCGATCACCTCGGGCTCGATTCTTCGCTCTCCACACGATGGACCTAGAAAAGCGTGAACCGCCAAGACGCAACGACCGCCAAGAAGAGAAGGGAGTTATGAGGTCCTTTTTTTCCCGTCTCTTCACCGTGCTGGACATGATCAAGTTCCATCACACGGTCTTCGCCTTGCCTTTCGCGTTGCTGGCCATGGCGTGGGCGGCGGGGGGATGGCCGGGCTGGAGGATCTGCGCCGGTGTCCTGCTGGCCATGGTGGGAGCGCGGTCCGCGGCCATGACGTTCAACCGCCTCGCGGACCGGAAGTTCGACGTCCTCAACCCAAGGACGTCGAAGTGGCCCCTCTCCACGGGGGCCGTCTCGCTGCCTTTCGCCTGGGGATTCTTCGCCGCCTCTCTAGCCCTTTACTTCGCCGCGGCGTGGCTCCTCAACCCGCTGTGCTTCGCCCTTTCGCCCCTGGCCTTGGCGGTGGTTCTGGGCTACAGCTACACCAAGCGTTTCACGGTCCTGTGCCACCTGGCTCTGGGGTTCGCCGACGGCATCTCGGCGCCGGGCGCATGGATCGCCGTGACAGGCACGCTAGCGGGCTCGGCCCCCGCGTGGTGGCTCTGCGCCGCCCTCACGGCCTGGGTGGGGGGCTTCGATTTTCTCTACGCCCTTCAGGACTACGACTTCGACCGGCGGCAGGGGTTGTATTCGTGGCCCGCGCGCTTCGGCGTCCCCTCCACTCTCTGGATGTCCGCGGGGCTGCACGTCCTCACGCTGGGCACCTTGGCCGTGGCGGCGGGGCTCGCGGGCGCGGGGATGATCTTTGGAGCGGCCGTGGCCCTCACGGCCCTGGCCCTGATCTACGAGCATCTCATCGTCACGCCCTCCGACCTCAGCCGGCTGGGCGCCGCCTTCTTCAGCGTCAACGGCTACATTTCGGTGGGGCTGTTTCTCACGGGCGTGGCCGACCTCTGGATCAGGTCGCGGTAAGGCTCCCGAACGCTCGGCTCCAGCCGCCTTGAGGCGACACCTTCACCGGCCGAGCTTGGCTTTCAGCACGCCCGCGGCCACGAGCAAGGGGTCCCAGACGGGGGCGAAGGGCGGGGCGTAGGCCATGTCGAGCATGGCCAGATCCTCCACCTTCATGCCGCCCGTAAGCGCCGCGGCGGCCGTGTCAATGCGCCCTTTCACGCCTTCGGGGCCGCACACCTGGGCACCCAGGAGGCGGCCTCGCCGGTCCGCCGTGAGGTGGACGAGGGTGCCGCCGCCGCCGGGGTAGTAGCCCGCCCGCGTCCCCGCCTCGATGACGGCCTCCACGGGATCGAACCCGGCCTCCCGCGCCTGGTCCGGGCTCAGCCCGGTCACGCCGATCTCCAGGCCGAAAGCCCGGGTGATGGCCGTACCCACCACCCCGGGAAAGCGCTCCCGCTCGCCCGCGATGGCGCTTCCCGCCACGCGGCCCATCTTGTTGGCGGTCGTACCCAGGGGAAGGTAGGCGGGGCGCCCCGTGACGAGGTGGCGCACTTGGCAGCAGTCTCCCGCCGCCCAGATGCCGTGCACCCCCGTGGCGCAGGTCTCGTCCACCTGGATGGCGCCCTCGGCCGACCTTGGCACCGGCGAGCCCTCCAGAAAGTCCGTGGCGGGGCGAACGCCGGTGGCCACGAGGAACAGATCGGCGGGCAGGTCGCCCCGGTCCGTCCGCAGGGCGACGATGGAGGCTCCGTCCCGGACCGCTTCGAGCACCTGGACCTCCAAAAGGACCCTCACGCCGTGGTCCTCAAGTTCCCGCAGGACCCTGTCTCGGACCTCGGGCACGAGGGTACGCATGACCCTCGCCGAACGGTTGATGAGGGTCACCGCTATCCCGCGCGCGGCCAGGTTCTCGGCCATCTCGATGCCGATGTATCCCGTGCCCCAAACCACGGCGGAGCGCCTTCGGCCCTCGCCGAGGAATCGCTGGAGGCGCCGCCCGTCGCCCAGGTCGTGCAGCGTGAAGAGGTTGTCGCCCTCCAGGCCTCGAAGCTCGGGGAGGAGGGCCCGGCTTCCCGTGGCGATGAGAAGGGCGTCGTAGGGCTCCTCGTAGGCCCGCCCCGAGGCAAGGTCCTCGACGCGAAGACGCTTTTTCCCCTCCAGGAGGGCCAGGGCCCGCTGGCGCAGGCGCACGTCGATGCCCCGCGCTCGGACCTCCTCGGCGCTCAGGGCGTAGAGGTCGTCCATCTGGGTCACGGCGCCGCCGATCCAGTAGGGAAGGCCACACGCCCCGTAGGAGGGGTCTTCCCCCGCCTCCAGGACCGTCACCTCCCACTCGGGCCGGAGGCGGCGCACCTTGCTCGCGGCGCTCATACCCGCGGCCATGCCGCCGATGACCAGGAGCTTGGGCATCTCTTGGTTCCTCCCGGCATCATTCTACCCGCGTGGGGGCACCGGGCCAAGAAGCTGCTTGCGTCCACATTCCCTCTTGAAGGTTCCGCGTCGGGATCAGGGTTGCCTCCGGGAGGGAGCCGCGGTTATGGTGGATGCGTGGCCGGAGAACTGATCCTCAACCCCCAACTCGGCGCAGCGCTCCAGGAGACGATCCTGGCCGAGGGACTGGCGCGCCTCTGGGCGGGCGCTCGCCCCCTGCCAGGAGGCCGGGGCACGGCCCGCATCTTGGACCTGGGAGGAGCGTCCTTCGTGGTGAAGCGAGAAGCCCGAGGCGGGATGGCGCGGGGCGTGCTTCCCAACCGATACTTGTGGCCGGCGCCCTTTCGCCGCGAATGGGCGGTGGCTCTGAAGCTCTGGAGTCAAGGCCTGGCGCCGGAGCCTGTTGCCGTAGAGTTTGAAAGAGGCGCGGTGGGATTTGCCGTCTTCTCCCTCAGCCGCGCCCTCCTCCCCAGCACGTCCATGGCCGAGCTGTGGCGCGGAGATACCCTGGGTGCGGAGGGCCTCGCGCTTGCTGGAGCGGCCGTGGGAGGGCTGCACCGCGCGGGTGTCATCCACGGCGACCTCAACGCGGGCAACCTCCTGTTCTGCCAAGGCCCCAAGGTCCTCTTTTTGGATCTTCGGCACTCGCGGGTGTTCCCGGCCGCTCCGCCGGCCCAGCTGCGCCGCGCCAACCTGGCGCGCCTGGGCCGCTCCCTGCACAAGCTCCGGGCCGTCCACGGATCGCAGGCGCTTCCAGCGGCGTGGGACCCGGTTCTTCAGGGATACGCCGCGGGATGGGGTGAGCGGGAACCTTGGGTGGATGAGCTGGCCGCCGACTTGAAGCGCGGGCATCCCTGGCGGCGACGGCTGGTCTGGAGGCGGCGCCGGATCTCCCCCTGATCCTCCACCGCCTGTCCTGCCCGAATTTAGAGGGCCGGTGGCCATTACTCCAGGGAGACGATCTTGCCCCGGGGTCTTCCTGCTGGGGCGCCCTCCACTCTCACGCGAGCCCACCGATTGGCGGGCGTGGTCTGGGGCACATCCAGTTGGAGGAAGTTGTCCGTCAGGACCTTTCCCCGCCCTCCACGTGAAGCAAGGGTGAGGGCCTCCAAGATCTTGCCCGCTTGGCCAAGGACGAAGGCGCTCGTCTTGGCCTCGCCCGCGCGCCTGAGATCGGCGGCTCTGGCGGCCACCGTGGCGGCCGGGAGGGGGGTCAGGGAAAAGGAGGCGGTTCCCGCCCGGGGCGAATAGGAAAACGCGTGAATGAACGCCAACGGGAGGCTCTCTAGAAAGCGGAGGGTGGTCTCGTGGTCCTGGCCCGATTCCGTAGGGTATCCCGCCATCACATCGGCCCCCAGGCCGATGCCGGGAATTTCCTCGGCCAGGCCCATGACGACCTCCCCGTAAGCCTCCGCCTTATAGTTGCGGCGCATGGATGCCAGGACGTGATCCGAGCCGCTCTGGAGGGGAATCTGAACGTGACGGCACAGGCGCTGTTCGAGCTTGAGGAGGGATACGAGGCCGGAGGTGACGGCCCGGGGCTCCACCGAGTTGAGCCGTATCCTCGTCCGTCCGGGCAGGGCCAGGAGCCGCTCCAGTAGCGCCTGAAGGCCTTCCCTCAAGCCAAGATCACGGCCATACTCTCCCGTGTTGATCCCCGTGAGGACCACCTCCTTATACCCAGCCTCCATCAGCGCGGCGAAGGTTTCGGCCACCTGCTCCGGCGGAACGGAACGCGAGGGACCGCGCACCGACGGAACGATGCAGTAGGTGCAGGGGAAGTTGCACCCTTCCTGAATCTTGAGGAAGGCCCGGGTGTGGCCGCCGAAGCAGGGCAGGCCCGTATGGGCAGGGGCCTCGGACGCGGGGACATGGGCGGCCAGGAAGGCGTCCACGCGGTCCCTTGATTCAAGGACCGCATCCACTTCGGGCATAGCCCGGAACGCGGCGGCGTCCCGTTTGACGGCGCACCCCATGACGGCCAGCACGGCTCTTGGATTGGATCGCCTAGCGGCCCGGATGAGGTGGCGCGCCTCCCGGTCGGCTCGGTGGGTGACGGTGCAGGTGTTCAGAACGATGAGATCAGCGTCCTTGGGCTGGGCCGCCTTGGAGGCACCGCCCAGACGGCCCGCCACCTCGGCCGAATCGGCCTGATTCAGCTTGCAGCCCAGGGTGAGCACCGCGTAGGTCACTTGGGAGTCCCGGCCCCCTGGATCGTCCGGCGCAGGGCGTCGATGTCCGCCTGATGGGTGCCGAACCGCTCCGCCACCACCAGCTCCGTGAGGGCGTCCTTGGTTTTCTTCTGGCGAAAGTACCACTGGGCGAGGCCGATGTGCCCTTCGGCGCTCTCCGCGGCCTTGAGGGAGGCCAGGAAGAGGCGGTAGGCGTCGGCGAGGCGGCCCTGGTCCATGCGGATCTCCGCCAGCGTGAGGAGCCCCAGGTAGGCTTTGGAGTAGGCTTTCTTTTCGAGCCCCTCGAGGATCGTCGTGCACTCCGTGATGCGGCCCGTGGCCCGGAGGGTGAGGGCGAGGTAGCACGCCGCGTCGTGGTAGTCGGGCTGGATCTCCAGGGCCTTGCGGAAGTAGACCTCCTGGAGCGTGGAATCGGTGGCGATGCGGCCCCTGATGTAGGACTCGAAGGCCTGAGGACTCACGGTAAGCTGGGGCACTGCCGCCCGGCCCAGGGCCTTGAACAGGTCTGCCGAAAGCGTGCCCGTGAGAGCGAGCAGCTCTTGGAGGTTCTGGGACGCCTCCAGCGTTGACAGGCGATTGAGATCACCGGCCACGGACAGGACCTGCAGGTGAACCCCCACCGTCTCGCCGCTTACCTCGTAGGACCCGGCCACGAGAACCCCCGCTCCGATCTGGCGCGCCAGCCCCACCTGGGCGGCCAGGGTGAAGGTGGGCGACTCCACGAGTCCCGCTTGCTCGCAGTAGGACCGGAGGTCCTCGAAGGGAACGGTGGGGACACCGCCCTGGGTGAGGGCTTCGTCCAGCGCCACGGCGAGGCCGGTGCCGATCCATCCG
>JAKBES010000243.1 GCA_021833665.1 Acidobacteriota bacterium | reverse complement strand
CGTAGGCCGTGCGTTCCGATCGGACCGCGTGTTTCACGCTTCGGGTTTATACTCTGAATGTTCTGTTGCTCTTGGTCAAGGTGGTGGTGAGCCATGTCCATAGGTCTTGCCTTTTCGGGCGGGGGGGCTCGGGCGGCGGCATTCCACGCTGGGACGCTGGAGGGGCTGGACGCGGCGGGGCTGCTGTCCTCGGTGGACGTGGTCTCCACGGTGTCCGGCGGCTCGGTATTCGGGGCGGCGTGGGTGGCGGCCCTGGCGCGGGGTGAGTCCCTGGGCACCTTCCAAGAGCACATGAGGGCCGAGCTGAACAAGGGCTTCATCGCACGGGCTCTCCTCTCTTGGCACACCCTGGCCCTGCCCTTTCCGGGGACCACCCGGACGGACCTGCTCGCGGAAGCCTTCGATCGCATCTTTTATGAGGGGCTCACCCTCGGCGGGCTGCCCGAGCGTCCCTTGCTGTGCGTGAACACGGCGGTGCTGAACACGGGGCAGGTGGGACAGTTTTACAGGGAGGGGTTCCGCACGGCGGGACGCTTTCTGCCGGGCCAGCGCTCCGTGGACCTTCCCGTGGCTCCCATGGCGGACTTCCCTCTTGCGCGCGCCGTGGCGGCCTCGGCGGCCTTTCCCATCGGCCTCAAGCCGGTGTCCCTGAAGCGAGGCGGGGAGTTGCCGCGGGACTGGGGCGCGGGGACCGAGCTGGCTCAATTGGATGCTTTGGAGTTGACCGACGGCGGGGTACTGGAGAACCTTGGGGCCGAATCCCTCCTCAAGCGCGGCCCGTTCCAAAGCTGGGACATGGTGATAAGCGACGCGGGAGCGGCATCGGGACTCTGGCGCCCCAGTGTCAAGGACCGCGCCGAGAGCGCGTTCATGGGAGTGGCCTCGGCGGAGATCCTGAAGCAGATTTCCCTTCTGATGAACGATAAGAACGACCGCCATACTCGCCACGAGGTGATGTCCGCCCTCGCAGGATCATGGGCGGCTTCGGCCCTGCTCGACCCGGCCCAGCGCACCCCGGCCCTGGACGACTATCTCGGCGCCACCTTCAGCGGACTGCGATCGTCGCCCTCGCCGCTCAGGCGCCGGAACCTGCTGATGGTGCGGGTGGACCAGGAATGGAGCCGGCTCATGCAAGGCGTGCCTCGCTGGAGGCTCATGGAACTCGCGCGGCGCGCGGGCGCGGCCTCGCTGCCCGCGGGGGCGGATACATCTGAAGGCGTGGAAGACTACCTCCGCAGGATCGGCCTGGATCTCGGCCCCGCTGCCGCGGCGTACGCCCGCCTGGGTGGCCTCGCGGGGGTGCGAAGGGCCAACGCCGTCGCCACCGGCTTCTCCGCCCTGACCCCGCAAGACCTCGACGCTCTCCGCGACCACGCCCTCTGGCAGGTCCACGCGCTGAAGGCCGTGTATTGGGATGATCGGAGCATGGCCGATCCCGGACGGTGACCAGTACGATCCAGGCCGCCCCTCGGTACCCGTCCAAGGATCCCTTCGCTTTTCGCTCCGGCCTCTTCTCTCTGCTAAACTCCCCGCGGAGGACTTTCACGCATGGCGAAGCAGGAAGAGCCCAACAAGGTCATTTACTCGATGGTGGGGGTGGGCAAGGTCCACGGCCCTAAGCAGGTTTTAAAGGACATCTATCTGGGTTATTTCTACGGGGCCAAGATCGGGGTCATCGGCCTCAATGGCTCGGGAAAATCATCGCTCTTGAACATCATGGCGGGGGTGGACACGGAATTCCTGGGGGAGGTCCACGTCTCTCCCGGTTACTCCATCGGCTATCTGGAACAAGAACCCCGCCTCGATCCGGACAAGACGGTCCTGGACGTGGTGAAAGAAGGGGTGGCCGAGACGGTGGCCCTTCTCAAGCGGTACGACGAGATCAACGAGGGTTTCGCGGCCCCGGACGCGGATTATGACACGCTCATCGCTGAGCAGGGCGAGGTTCAGGAAAAGCTCGAAGCGATGGACGCCTGGGACCTGGACTCGCGCCTGGAGCTGGCCATGGACGCCCTGCGCTGTCCTTCGGGCGACGCGCTCGTGAGCGTCCTTTCGGGGGGCGAGCTGCGCCGCGTGGCCCTGTGCCGGCTTCTGCTTCGGAAGCCGGACATCCTCCTGCTGGACGAACCTACGAACCACCTGGACGCCGAGTCCGTGGCGTGGCTCGAAAAGCACCTCCAGACTTACGCCGGCACGGTCATCGCCGTGACCCACGACCGCTACTTTCTGGACAACGTGGCGGGATGGATCTTGGAACTGGACCGCGGCCAGGGAATCCCGTGGAAGGGGAACTACTCCTCGTGGCTGGAGCAGAAGCACGAGCGTTTGCGCCAGGAGCAGAAGCAGGAGAGCGACCGTCAGCGCACGCTCCAACGGGAACTGGACTGGATCCGCATGTCGCCCAAGGGCCGCCACGCCAAGGGCCGCGCCCGCATCACCTCCTACGAGCAGCTCCTCAACCAGGAAGCCGAGAAGGTGGCCAAGGACCTCGAAATCTATATCCCGCCGGGTCCGCGCCTGGGACAGGTGGTGATCCAGGCGGAGGGCGTCACCAAGGCCTTCGGCGAGAAGCTCCTGGTGGAGGCCATGACGTTCTCCCTGCCGCCGGCGGGCATCGTGGGCGTCATCGGGCCCAACGGCGCGGGCAAGACGACCTTGTTCAAGATGATCACCGGACGAGAATCGCCCGATGCCGGGACGATCCGGGTAGGGGAGACGGTCCAGTTGGCCTACGTGGACCAGACTCGCTCCGACCTGGATCCCGAGAAGTCCGTCTACGACGTCATCTCCGACGGTCTGGACAATGTCCAGCTCGGCAAGGTCACGATGAATTCGCGCGCCTATTGCGGCCGCTTCAACTTCACGGGGGCCGACCAGCAAAAGAAGGTGAGCATGCTCAGCGGCGGCGAACGCAACCGCGTGCACCTGGCGCGCACCCTCAAGAGCGGCGGCAACGTCCTCCTTTTGGACGAGCCCACCAACGACCTGGACGTGAATACCCTTAGGGCTCTTGAAGAGGCCCTCGACCAGTACGCCGGCTGCGCGGTGGTCATCAGCCACGACCGATGGTTCCTCGACCGCATCGCCACCCACATTTTGGCCTTCGAGGGGGACTCCAAAGTCACCTACTTCGAGGGTAACTTCAGCGAATATGAGGAGGACCGCCGCCGCCGCTTCGGCGAAGAAGCCGAGCGGCCCCACCGGATCACGTACAGAAAGTTGACGAGGTGAGGAAAGAGGCGGAAGTCGGAAAGCGAAGAGATAGGCAATAGGCCATGGGCCGTAGGCAGAGGCGGAAGCGGAAGGATGGGGCTCACTTCCTCCCTTCCCTCACTCCCTCACTCCGGCTCTCCCTTACTCCCTTACTCCCTTCAAGAGAAAGGGAGCCCGACCCGCCGGGGCTCCCCTAACGATGAACGGCCGATTAACCCCTCGACGAAACTCACGCCATGGGCACCCATACGCGGTCGATGACCTGGAGGGTCCCATTGGCCGCCTCCACGTCGGGCCGCACGATCTTGGCGTCGCCGACCGTGAGCGCCCTGCCCCGGCTGGAAACGGAATGGGTGGAGCCCGATACGTCGAGGACCATGTCGACCCGGGCCAGGTCACGGGTCGTGATGCTCCCGTAGAGCACGTGGGCCATGACGAACGCTTTCAGCCTGGCGGGATCCTTGAGCAGAGCTTCAAGTTGCGCCTTGGGCACCTGGGCGAAGGCCGCGTCGCTGGGGGCGAACAGGGTGTAGGGCCCCTTCGCGTTCAGCGCGGTCTCAAGTCCCGAAGCCTTGATGATCGCGGACATGGTGTGGAGATCACCGGATTTCTTCGTCACCTGGGCGAGGTTGGAATCGCCGATGAGCACGATCGGGCGCCTGGGCAGGCTCACCTGGTCAGGTCCCTTGGGAAGAGTGTCCGTGGGCATCAGTGCCGCCGCCGGCACGAGGAACAACGAAAAGAGCGCGCCAAAGACCAAGGGACCGAATGCCACTCTCTTAGACATGCCGTCCTCCTTCGGGGTCTCTGGCGGAAGGTTCTTCGGCGGGCCGGGCTGAAGTCCTACGGGCCAGTTCCCCTTACCTGCCGTACCGTACGAGCAGGTCGACTTCCTGGTTCAGGGCCCGATAACACCCGCGCGAAGAAATTTCATCCCGCACACGGAAGTTGAGTGATACACTATTTTGGAAGCAGGGCAGGACACGGATCGGGAGGACTCGCCGCGTCGGAACGTTTCTCGGGTGATCGGAGCGGCGCCATAGAACGGGCCTGCCTCTGGCACGCAGGGAGGACAAGGATGGCGGTCACGCTCACGCCGGAAGAGGCTCGCGTTCTTGGCTCACTGGTGGAGAAAGGGCTCACCACGCCCGAATATTATCCCCTGTCCCTGAACGCGCTGAAAAACGCATGCAACCAGAAGTCGAGCCGGGATCCCGTTGTGGAGTACGATGAGGCCGACGTGGCGCGGGCGCTCGACGGCCTTCGCGACAAGCACCTCGTCTGGTTCGTGGACAGTCCCGACTCCCGGGTTCAGAAGTACCGCCACCGTTTCGCCGAGGCGCTGGATCTTTCGGCGGAGGAGGTGGCGGCGCTGGCTCTCCTGCTCCTTCGCGGGCCCCAGACGGCGGGGGAAATCCGTGGGCGGAGCGAGCGCCTTCACCCCTTCGGAGACGTGGAGGAGGTGGAAGGGGCTCTTGATGCGCTCTCTCGGAAGGAGGATTCGCTCGTGGTCCGGTTGCCGCGCCAGCCGGGGCGCAAGGAACACCGCTGGGCGCACACCCTCTGCGGCGTTCCCGACGCGGCACTGGCGGAGGAGCCCGCGCCGGTTCGGGAGGCGCCCGCGTTCAGGGAGGTTCGGGCCGAGCGCGACCGAATGGCTGCCCTGGAAGCTGACGTTCAGGCCCTGAAGGACGAGATCCAATCGCTCCGCGAGGAATTGAACCAATTCAGGCGCCAATTCGATTAGAAAGAACGAACATGCTGCCAACTTCCGTGCCGCCTAGGCCCTAGCCTGCCACGCCGAGGTGCCCGCTCACCTTTTCGGAGAGCCCTACGGGACCCTCATCGCGCAACTCGCCGGGGCCCGCCGCCGTATGAGCAACCGAGGAGGTCCCTCATGGCCAAATTTCTCCTGTGGCTCATCCTGCTGATCCTATGCTGGCCGCTGGCGCTCCTGGCGCTGATCCTCTATCCGGTGGCCTGGCTTCTGCTCCTGCCCTTCCGTCTCGTGGGCATGGCCGTGGGAGGGGTCCTGGAGTTTATCAAGGCGCTGTTCATGCTTCCCGCGAGGCTGCTGCGTAAGCTCGGAGGCGCTTGAGCCCCAGGATGCAGGGCGGCGGGTGGCGGACCGCTGTGCCCAGGTGCTGGTGGGGCCTCGTCGGTTGGGATCAGCGGATGAGGGCTCTCATCTCCGCCACGGCTCTCTCCAGGCCTACGAAGACGGCCCTGGCGATGATGGCGTGGCCGATGTTCAATTCTTCGATGAGCTTCATGTCGGCGATGGGGCCCACGTTCCGGTAGTTCAGCGCGTGGCCGGCGAGGACGCCCAGCCCGAGCTTGTGGGCCATCTTGGCCGCGTCGTCCACGGCCCGAAGCGCCTGGACGCGGTCGGCTTCCGTGCGCGCCGTGGCGTAGGTGTTGGTGTTGATCTCCACGGCCTGGGCGCCCACCTTGTGCGCCGAGCGCACGTTGTCCAGCGACGGGTCCACGAAGAGGCTCACGCGGATGTTGTGGGAGGAGAGCCGGGAGACGGTTTGGGCCAGGTGGGCCGCGTTGATCACCACGTCC
>JAKBES010000242.1 GCA_021833665.1 Acidobacteriota bacterium | reverse complement strand
ATGCAGATCGATCTCCTCCTCAGAGAGACGGGCCTCGACGGGCGCACCCTCAAACTGGAGATCACCGAGAGCGTCATCATGGAGCACGCCCAGTACGCGCTGGACATGCTCAAACAGCTCAAGGCCCAGAACATCAAGCTGGCCATCGACGACTTCGGAACGGGCTACTCCTCCATGAGCTACCTGCGCCGCTATCCCATCGACACGGTGAAGGTGGACCAGTCTTTCGTGGCCAGGATCACCAGCGACGAGGAGAACCTGGAGATCGTCCGCTCCATCGTGACCATGGCCCACAACCTCAAGATGGACGTGGTGGCGGAGGGCGTTGAGACCAAAGGGCAGCTCGACAAACTGCGCGCCCTCTCCTGCGAGTACGGCCAGGGCTACTATTTCTCGCGGCCCGTGGAGCGCGACGCCGCCGAGGCCCTCCTCCTTTCCAAATGGTCCGGGTGAGGGAATTCGGGTTCCCTATTTTCGGTGCTGAATCCTACTCTTTGAGGAGCCTGTCTCTCAGCGCGGAGGCCTTGTCGCGGAGCTCGGCGGCCTCCTCGTAGTGGAATTCGGCGGCGGCGGCGTACATGGCGGTCTCCACGCGGGCGATCTCGGCGCCCAACGCCTCGGCATCGGCGTAGGCGGCGGGCTCCTCGGCCACGTCCGGGATGCCGTAGTAGTCCATTTCAAAGACGCTCGACAGGATGGTGTCCAGGGCCTTGACGATGCTCTGGGGCGTGATGCCGTGTTCTTCGTTGTAGGAGGCCTGCTTTTCTCGGCGGCGGCGCGTCTCGGCCAGGGCCAGGCGCATGGCCTCCGTTTCCCGATCGGCGTAGAGGATGGCCTTTCCTTCCACGTTTCTCGCGGCACGGCCCATGGTCTGGATGAGCGCGCCGCGGCTGCGGAGGAAGCCCTCCTTGTCCGCGTCCAGAATGGCCACGCGGCTCACCTCGGGCAGGTCCAGCCCTTCGCGCAGCAGGTTCACGCCCACCAGGACGTCAAAGGTTCCTTTGCGAAGGCCGCGCAGAATCTTGACGCGCTCCAGGGTCTCGATGTCCGAGTGGAGGTATTCCACTTTGAGGCCCAGTTCCTTGAAATATTTGGTGAGCTCCTCGGCCATCTTCTTCGTCATGGTGGTGACGAGGACGCGCTGGCCCTTCGCCGTGACCTCCCGGCACTCCTTGTACAGGTCCTCCACCTGGCCCGTGGCGGGGCGGACCTCCGCCACGGGGTCCATGAGGCCCGTGGGGCGCACCACCTGCTCCGCGCTCACGCCCCCCGCCGCTTCGAGCTCGTACCGGGAGGGCGTCGCCGACACGTAGACGAGCTGGGGGACGAGGGCGTTGAACTCCTCGAATTTCAAGGGCCGGTTGTCGAGGGCCGAGGGCAGGCGGAACCCGTACTCCACCAGGGTGGTTTTGCGAGACCTGTCCCCGTTGTACATGGCGTTGAGCTGGGGCACGGTCATGTGGGATTCGTCCAGAAAGACCAGGGCGTCTGTGGGGAGATACTCCAGCAGCGTGGGCGGCGGCTCCCCGGGTGCGCGTCCCGTGAGGTGCCGCGAGTAGTTTTCCACGCCGTTGCAATACCCGATCTCCGCCATCATCTCCACGTCGAACTGCGTGCGCTGCCCGAGCCGCTGGGCTTCCAGGAGCCTGCCCTGGCCCTCGAGCTCCTTGAGGCGCTCCTTCAGCTCGATCTTGATGGAATCCACGGCGGCGAGCACCTGCTCCCTGGGGGTGGCGTAGTGCGTTCTCGGATAAACGGTGACGGCCTCCATCTCCTGCACGATCTCGCCCGTGAGGGGGTCCACTTTGAGGATTCTCTCCACGTCATCCCCGAAGAGCTCGATCCGGTAAACCGCCTCCTCGTAGGACGGGAAGACCTCGATCACGTCCCCGCGCACGCGGAAGCGCCCCCGCTCCAGGACGGACGGCGTTCGCGTGTAGAGGATGTCCACGAGGCGCCTCAGGATGCTCTGCCGGTCCACCGTCTCCCCAACCTTGATGGGGAGGGTCATGCCGTAATAGGAGGCCGGCTCGCCCAGGCCGTAGATGCAGGACACGCTGGCCACGATGAGCACGTCCCGCCGCTCCATGAGGCTGCGCGTGGCGCTCAGACGAAGGCGGTCGATCTCCTCGTTGATGGTGGATTCCTTTTCGATGTAGGTGTCGGTGGAGGGCATGTAGGCTTCGGGTTGGTAGTAATCGTAATACGAGACGAAGTACTCCACGGCGTTTTGCGGGAAGAACTGCTTGAACTCGGAGAAGAGCTGCGCCGCCAGGGTCTTGTTGTGGGCCATGACCAGCGTAGGGCGGTTGAGCTGGGCCGCCACGGCGGCCATGGTGAAGGTTTTGCCCGAGCCCGTGACGCCCAACAGCACGTTGTGGCGTTCGCCTCCGTTCAGCCGCCTGACGAGAGCCTCGATGGCGGCGGGCTGGTCTCCCGTGGGTTCGAAGGGCGCTTCCAGGTGAAAGCGGTCGGCCATAGGCGGAACCTCCAAATGGATAGCTTAGGCGCGTTGGGAGATTCTGCCAAGGAGGAACGGGAGCGGGGAGCGGGTAGAAAGGGAGCAGGCAGTGAACCGTGAGGCGTCAGCGGTCAGGAGTGAGGCATGAGCCGTGAGGAAAAGGGGACAGGACCAAGCGCCGCGTGGTCTTGAGCGTTTCTTTCCGCTCCCTGCTCCCTGCTCCCTAATAATTCATCTGAAACGCCGGCTTGGCTTTGCCCTTCCACCAGGAGGCGGAGGCCGCGGACCGCCGCAGGGTGAAGTCGTCGTAGGTTCCCTTGAAGGTGGCGATGCCCAAAAGGACGTCCTGGCCTCCGAAGTGGCGCGCTTGCCCCCAGGCCTCGTCTTTGAGGATGAAATTGGAGGGAAGGACGGGCCGGGTGCCGTTCAGAAAGAGCGTGCCTTGGACGGAGTAATCGGTGCCGAGGATCACGAGGACCGTGCCGCCCCCCGGGGCCGGGCTCTCGTTGAGAAGGATCTGCTGGTCTTTGGAGCAGCTCCACGCGAGGGGCCCTCCGTCAAAGGGCGGACGTGGCTCGGCCTCGGCGGGCGCGGGCACGGGGGCAACCTGGGCCGCCGGTTTCGGCGGCCGGGCGGGGCGGGACTCGGCGGGGCCCGCCGCGGCGGCCGGCGCGGGACTGGGTTCGGGGAGGGTGCTGCGGTGCCGGGCCCGAGCCCCCGCGGCGAGGAAATATGCGGTCCCCGCCAGGGCCGCCACGATGATGCCGCCCAGCAGGCCGGCCGCGAGCCAGAGCACGGGGCCTTTGGGTTGGTGGTCGGTCATGGTCCGGTCTCCCCGCGGCGGCGCCGCCTTCTATTTCCAGAGTAGCACGAGGACGCCCGCGAAAGAGGCCAGGGTCCCCAAGGTCGCCCTCCAGGAGAGGCGCTCCTTGAACAGCAGCCACATGATGGGCAGGAGGAGGACGGGGACGAGGGCCATGAGGGCCGAGGCTACCGCCACTTTGGCGTGGTCAACGGCGTAAAGGGACATCCAGACGCCCAGGAAGGGTCCCGTGGTGGCTCCGCACGCCGTGAAGAGGAGGGCCTTGCGGTCCTTGAACTTGCCGAAGTTCTCTCGGACGCCGCCCAGGACTAGGGTAACGAGCCAGATGGAGGCGGCCGCCACGAGCATGCGGATGAGGGTCCCGGACAGGGCCGGAAATCCCCCCGAGAGTCCCTGCTTAGCCAGGACGAGCCCCGCCGCCTGGCACACCGCACCCCCGATGGCGTAAGCCGTGCCCCGGGCCAACCGCTCGGCCCGGACGGGGCCGGGGGCGTCCACGCCCCGTTCCAGGATCACCCACGCGATGCCCGCCACCGTGAGGGCGATGCCGCCCACTTCCCTCCAAGCGAGGGATTCATCCAGGAAGAGGAAGGCCAGGAAGGCCGACACGATGGGCCAGGAGGACATGACGAGCATGGCCTTTCTCGGCCCTAGGTCCACGAGGGCTTGGAAGAGGAAGGTATCCCCCAGGGCTAGGCCCACGATGCCCGACAGGCCCAGCCAGAGCCAGTGGCGCGCTTCCGCCTGGGCGGGGAAGGGGAATCCGAGGAAGATCCAGTGGGCCCCGGACAGGAGAAGCACGGCCATGAGCAGGCGCGTCCGGTTGACCGAAAGGGCACCCACCCGGTCGCTGGCCTGGGAGAAAAAGATGGCCGTAAAAGACCAGACGAGCGCCGTGAGAAGGGCGGCCAGGGCACCGAGAGTTGCTTCGGGAATGGGGAACCTCCAGCAGATAGTCTAGCTCGCACGCGGCGTCCTGCCAAGGAGGGGAATGAGGAGTAAAAAGTGAAAAGTGAAAGGTAAAAAGTGAAAAGTGAAAAGCATGCAAGGGACACGGTTCGTCTGGCTCCCCGCTGCCTGCTACCTGAAAGAAGGCGAGGCGGGATGAAGAAAGCACCATGCAGGGTGCCTTTTCCCTTCAACTCTCCACTTGGCGTCCTTGGTGCCCGGGTGGTGAGCTACGCTCTTCCCCCGTGCCATGCAGCGAGGGTCCAGATGGCACCGGAGACGGCGACGGCGGCGGGGATGATGAGGACGGCACGGCCCAAGGATGTGGCGTCGGAGATGGCGCCGATCAGGGGCGGAGAGGGGACGTCACCCAGCAGGTGGATGAAGAAGATGCTCACGGCCACGGCCGTGGCACGCTTGGCGGGGTCCACGACGTTCACGATGGCCGAGTTGACGGGGCCCGTGGAGGCGAACATGAGCAGTTCGGCCACCACGATGGCGGTATAGAAGAGGGCCGGTTTCGGGGAGACGAGGGCGACGAAGGCGGCGGGCACCGCCAGGAGGGTGGCGATCCCCGAGACCCACAGGTAGGACTCCTTGGAGACTTTCAGAAAATAATCCCCGAGCCAGCCACCCGCGAAGGTTCCGGTGAATCCCGTGAGCACCACGATGGCGCCGAAGGTCACGGTGGCCTGCTCCCTCGGAATGCCGCGCACGCGCTCCAGGAACGCGGGCATCCAAAAGGCCATGCCGCCCAGGGCGAAGGTGTACGCGGCATACCCCAGGACCGTGAGGAGATAGGGAACGTTGTGGGCCAAGTCACGGTAGGCCGAAAGCAACGTCCCTCCCGTGGGCACGTGGGCCGCGGGAAGGCCTTCATCGTGGCTCCCCCGCGGCGGATCCTTCAGGAGGAGGGCCAGCCCCGCCAGGGCCAGCCCCGGTATCCCCGCCACGAAAAAGGCCGCGCGCCAGCCGAAGTGCCGGTCCACGAGGCCGCCCAGGATGTAGCCGAGGGCCGATCCGATGGGGATGGCGGAGAAGAAGATGGCGAAGACGCGGCCCCGCTGCTCCTTGGGAAAGTAATCGGCGAGCATGGCCGGGGAGATGGTTCCGTAGGCCGCCTCGCCCACGCCCACCGTGGCCCGCGCGGCGAAGAGGCTCGTGAATCCTCGCGCCAGGCCGCCCAGGGCCGTGGCCAGGCTCCAGAGGCCGACGCCGAAGGCCACGATCCGCGTGCGGTTGCCCCGGTCGCCCAGGGCGCCGAAGATGGGGGAGGTGGCCATGTATACGATCATGAACGCCGTGCCCAGGGCGCCGCACTGGACGTCGCTGAGGTGCAGTTCCGACGCCTTGAGGCTCTCCACGAGGGCCGAGACCACGAAGCGGTCCAGATAGTTGAGCAGGTTCATCCCGGTGAGGACCAGGAGCCCCAGTTTCGCCGAGGAGACCTGGCCCGCCCGCCCGCCGTCCTTCGCCATGCCCGCAGTTGACCACGCCATGGGCGGGCGCGTCAACGTGAAGGGGGCATGAAGAGTGAGGAGTGAGGAGTGAGGAGAACAACACACTCCCACCTC
>JAKBES010000022.1 GCA_021833665.1 Acidobacteriota bacterium | reverse complement strand
CGGATGGAGGCCGAGATCATGGTGAGCCGACGGGTTTCCCGATCCATTGCCCCTCCGCTCGGGACCTCGCGAAGGTGCATTGTATCGGAGGGAAGTCCCGCCGGCAAGGAGGTTTCACCGCTGGAGGTGGCCGTAGGGCGGCAAGGTCGTGAGGCGGTCGTCTTCGAGGGGCCCGCCCACGGTGAAGTGGTAAAGGTCCTGAAGGACGTCACCTCTCAGCCCCAGAAGCCGGTGGACTTCCTCGTCGAAATAGCAGCCGATGCCCGTGCCCCGAAACCCCCACGCCTCCGCCTCCAAGTAGAGGGACTGGCCCATGGCTCCCGCTTCCCAGAACAGGGTTCGGTAGGCCCACGGCCCCTCCACGAAGGCCGCCTCGAACTCGGCGAGCATGGCGAGGGAGAAGCACGAATCGGCCGCGATGTCCTGATGGCAGGAGATGAGGCGCGCCACGCGGGTCACGTCCTCGGCCAGGAGGCGCCAGATCCTGAGGTGGGAGGGACACCCCGGGAGGCTGGCCCATTCCCAGCCCGGCCCGACGGCTTCCCGAAGCACGTCCTCCCCTTCCGCGGTGCGCGCCAGAAGATAAAGACCTGCGGCCAGACCCTCCACGCGGTGGACAAACGCCAAGACGTGGAGGCGGGGCGGCCAGGGCAATGCGTCAAAAGGTGGAACCCGCGGCCGGGGAAGGAGGGCGTCGAGAATGGAGAAAAAGGCCGCCGCCGGCATGGCGGTGGTCCCGTCGTAGGCCACGGCACTTCGCCGCTCCCTGAAGAGGTCCGCCGCAAGGGGACCGGGCTCCGGTCCAACCAAGGGCGGGAGCGGAGGGATGGGATCCTCTGGCCGGAGCCGCGTCCTCGGCTTCCGGATGGCACGCTCCGCCTCATCGATGGCGAGCCAATGCACGGGCCGGGCGCTCAGCCTGTTGGCGCGCCCGGCCCAGGGCGAATCCCTGAGCGCCTCCAGAAGGCGGGCGGGCTCGGGAGAGCCGGGCTCGGGGCCCACCCGGATCAGCAGCTCCGGTACTTCCCGCTCCTCCGCCGAGGGTCCGTCCCGGTCCAACCCCAGGAGGGACGCTATGTCGGCGTCGGCCCACCCTTCCAGGAGGGAGGCCTCCCAGCCCAGGGCTGCCGCGGCGTACCTGAGGGCGGCCAGGGCGTGCCCCGCGTCGTGCTGGCAGTACCGGTAGGCCCGTTCGCCGTATTTCCACGCCTCGCGCCAGGGGATGGACGAGAGGCCCACGATCACGCCGCCGGGTAAGAAAGCCTCGTCCCATCTTTCCCCCGGCTGGGCGCGGCGCTCGATGGCGTGCTCTTTGGGAAGGTAGTGGTAGACGCCCCGGCCCAGACCGGGAAGGGAGGGGCAGACGAGATAGCCCTCCGTGGGGTGGAGGTTGCCGCTGGACGGGTTGCAGCGCAGGGCCCAGGAGACGGCCCCCACGGATTTCCACGCCGACAGCCCCAGCGACATTTCCAAGAGGATACCCAGCGTGTCTCCCGTCAGGGGCCGCGGCGGGACCGATCCCGGCCGCTTCAGATCGGCGTAGGCCGTGCCCAGCGCACCGGCCCCCAGCCGCCACTCGTGGCGCGGGGCGCCCTCGTAGACCCTGAAGGGATCGGGCTGATTGGGCCAGTCCAGGCCCGCCGGTCCGGGCGCGTACCGCGTCTGGTGGTGCTTGGTCCTCTCGTGGTATCTGAGAATGCCTTCAATCCTCGTATCCATGGCCCCTCTCGCCCCGCGGCACTTCATTAACCCCCCGCCTGAAGCTCCCATTCCCTGCCCCGCGCGGCATGAATGCGCCTCAAATGATGTTGTTGGGTTCATGAGGAGGCCGTCATGAGGAACCGGGCCGTCGTCCTGGCATGGGCGGGTTTTGCCCTGAGCGTTGCCGCATCCCTGGCTCAGACCAGCGGAAGTTCCTTCTCCTCCGCCGTTCAGCCCATCTTCGACCGAAACTGCACCAAGTGCCACGGCATGAAGGACCAGAAGGCCAAACTCAATCTGAGCTATGGCAACGCTTACGCCGCTCTCGTGAACGTACCCTCCACGGAGGTGCCCGGCATCCTGCGGGTCAAGCCGGGGGACCCGGAGGCTTCGTATCTTTGGCTCAAGCTGGAGCACCGAGCCCCCAAAGGGAGCGGCATGCCCAAAGGCTTCTTTTTCGCCGGGCATCTGAACCGGCAGGACATGGACGCCATCAAGGCCTGGATCGCCGAAGGCGCTCAGCCCTGATTTCGGCGAGGCCCTCGTTCGGGTGCCTCCAAACCTCGAGTCTCCCCGAAGCGCTCAGGGGCATATACCCCGCTTGGTGAGGGGGCGATGTGGGTCTTGACCGCGCCGCAGGATGCGAGCACTCACGCGCTAAAAGTCCTAACCACAGCGGGTTAGCCCCCGCTGGCGAGGACCGGTCCCTCGGCTCGTTGGTGCCATATCACCCAGTTTTCAGCCCCTGGCGGAACTCGGCCCCGACGCCGAAGAGCCGATTCCCCCTTTTCAATCGCTCCGCCCTCCGGTAAAGTGGTTCCTGCAAGCACAATGGGGGGGGAAGACCAGGGAACCATAGGCTAGGAGGGCCGCATCGTGTCGAAGAGGGGCAAAGAGCTATATCGCAACACGCTGAGTTACTTCGGTTTCCTCATCATCGCCTTCAACGCTCTCCTGATCCTCGCCACCATCCTGTGGGGCTTCGGCATCAAGCAGCCGACCCCCTACTTGGGCATTTTCACCTACATGGTGTTCCCCGCCTTCCTTTCCATGGGCATGGTGCTTGCGCTTTACGGCATGCGCCGGGAAAGCCTGCGAAGGCGGAAGGCCCATACCACCGAAGCCCTCCCCTTCCCCCGGCTAGACCTGAACGACCCGGCCCAGCGCAAGTGGTTCGGCATCGTGCTCGTGGGCGGCTCCCTCCTTGCCATTCTCATGGCCTTCGTAGGTTTCAACGCCTTCGTCTTCACGGAATCGGTCACCTTCTGCGGCCGGATCTGCCATACGGTGATGCAGCCCGAGTACACGGCCTACCTCAACTCTCCTCACGCCCGGGTGCGCTGCGTGGACTGCCACGTGGGATCGGGAGCCGAGTGGTACGTCAAGTCCAAGATCTCGGGCGCCTATCAGGTGTGGGCCGTCCTGACGCACAGTTACGAGCGGCCCATCCCCACGCCCGTGAAAAATCTGCGCCCGGCTCGCGAGACGTGCGAGGAGTGCCACTGGCCCCGAAAGTTCTTCGGCGCCCAGCTCATGCAGATCCCCCACTTCCGGTATGACGAGGCCAACACACCCGAACAGATCAGCCTCGTGGTCAAGACCGGCGGCGGCAGCCCCAAGCTGGGCCTCAGCGCGGGCATCCACTGGCACATGATCATCAACAACACCGTCACCTTCGCCCCCGAGGACGTCCATTACCAGACGATCCCATGGGTCCAGGTGAAGGACCACAACGGCAAGGTCACCGTGTATGAAGACAAAACCCGCCCGCCCACCCCCGAGCAGCTCGCCGCCATGCCGCGCCACGTGATGGACTGCATGGATTGCCACAACCGTCCCTCCCACATCTTCCCCGCTCCGGACTCGGCCGTGGACAACGCCCTGGCGGGCCGGGTGATCCCCCGGGATCTGCCGTGGATCAAGAAGCTCCTCGTGGACACGCTCGTGAAGGACTACAAGACCCGCCCCGAGGCCCGCGAGGGCATCGCCAAAGCCGTGAACGCCTTCTACGCGGAGAAGTATCCCGAGATCATGAAGACCCGCAAGGCCGACGTGGACGAGGCCGTGCAGGCGGCCTGCGACATTTACGACCACAGCGTCTTCCCGGACATGAACGTGAACTGGAAGACCTACGCCATGAACATCGGCCACCGCGACTGGCCGGGGTGCTTCCGCTGCCACGACGGCAACCACGTCTCCAAGGACGGCAAGGTCCTCAGCAAAGATTGCACCACCTGCCACACCCTGCCCCAGCGCGGACCCCTTGGACCTCTGGGCGCCGCCGTGCCCACCAGCAATGAGAATTGGCACCCCATGCCCCTCCAGGGCAAGCACGCCCAGATCCTGTGCACGCGCTGCCATTCGGCGGGGTACCGCCCTCCGCTGGAGTGTGCAGGGTGCCACAAACTGGACGCCAAGGCCCCCATGATGGACGACTGCCTGACGTGCCACAGCGCCCCGGGGGTCAAACTGCCCATCGCCGACTGCGCCTCCTGCCACGGCAAGCCTCCGGGCCTCCACCAGAAGGGCGGCCACCCGGACGCCTCCTGCACGGACTGCCACAAGCCCCACGTGTGGAAGGTCACGTCGCGCGACACGTGCCTGGCGTGCCACGACGACAAGAAGGACCACAACGCCCCTACCTTCTGCGGCGACTGCCACGACTTCAAGGGAAAGGACTAGCATTCAGACTCGGGGACGCGTCTCATCCCATCCTGTTGAGGAGGGCGATCCATGAGGGAGTGGCTCAGGGACCGGGAACACCTGGTGCGAATGGGGATCCTCTTCGCGGGGGCGCTGGCCGTTTTTCTCGTGGTGCGGGCCGTGATGGTGCCCAAGGATTTCGGTACCTACGGCCATTTCCGCACGGGGGCGCTGGCGGACAACATGGCTCACCCCCTCGTCTTCGCGGGGCGCCAGGCCTGCGGCGACTGCCACGACGACATCGTCGCTTCCCGAAAGGGCAGCAAGCACGAACAGATCGGATGCGAGGCGTGCCACGGGGCGCTTGAGGCTCACGCGTCCGCCGACGACCCCTCCGCCCTCAAGCCTAAGCTGCCCGACGTCAAAACCATCTGTCTGGTCTGCCACAGGGAGAACGTGGCCAAACCCGCGGGCTTCCCCCAGGTCGATCCCAAGGACCACGGAGACGGCGGACCCTGCACGAGCTGCCACAATCCCCACCATCCGGAAATCTCCTAGGAGGACCCCATGGAAGCCGATCGCAGGGAATTCCTGAAACAGACGGGCCTCCTCCTGGTGCTGACCGGGGCCGCGGCCCAGGCGTGGGACTTTGTCCTCGCGGGCGAGCCCGAGAAAGCCCCCACCTACAAACTCCTCGATCACTGGTGGGCCATGGCCATGGACATCCGAAAGTGCATCGGGTGCGGCAACTGCGTCAGGGCGTGCAAGACCGAGAACGGCGTCCTTCTGGAGCCGGACTGCTTCCGCACGTGGGTGGAGCGCTACCACGTCCACCCCGACGATCCGGAGCACCCCGAGGTGGATTCCCCCAACGGGGGATACGACGGGTTTCCGGAGAAATACAAGGCGGGCGACGGCTCCAAGAATTTCTTCGTGCCCAAGATGTGCAACCACTGCGCCCACAGCCCGTGCGTTCAGGTGTGCCCCGTTGGGGCCACCTTCGAGAGCCCCGACGGGGTCGTCCTCGTGGACAAGACCTACTGCCTCGGGTGCCGCTACTGCGTGCAAGCCTGCCCTTACGGCTGCCGCTACATCGACCCGCGCACGGAAACCGTGGACAAGTGCTCCCTTTGCTACCACCGCATCACGAAGGGCCTCACCACGGCCTGCTGCGAGGTCTGCCCCATGGGCGCGCGCAAGCTCGGGGACCTGAAGGACCCCAAGGACCCCATTCACGACTTCCTCAAAGACCACATGATCCACGTCCTGAAACCCGAGATGGCCACGGGGGCCAAAGCCTATTACAACGGCCTGGACGGGTCGGTCCGCTAGGAGGGCGCCATGGAGAGCCTGCTGCATTCGGTCCAAGGCTACATCTATCCGGACGAACTCCAGCTCCAGTGGAGCATCCTCATCGTCCTCTACCCGTTCATCACGGGCCTCGTGGCCGGAGCCTTCATCCTAGCCTCCCTGGAGCGGGTCTTCAACGTGGAGGCGGTGAAGCCCACCTACCGCCTCGCGCTCCTCACGGCCCTCGCCTTCATGATCGTGGCGCCCCTCCCCCTCCAGCTCCACCTGGGGCACCCCGAACGCTCCTTCGAAATGTATCTGACCCCTCACACCACCTCGGCCATGGCCATGTTCGGCTTCGTTTACCTCTGGTACCTCATGGTCGTGCTGGTCCTGGAGATCTGGCTGGACTTCCGGAAGGACATCGTCCTCATGGCGCGCGCCTCCACGGGGCTGAAGCGGGCCCTCTACCGGGCCATGGCTCTGGGTTCTGACAACATCAGCGAGCGCTCCTTGCGGATCGACGACAAGGTGGGCAAGTTCATCACCATCGTGGGCATCCCCTCGGCCATCCTGCTGCACGGCTACGTGGGGTTCATCTTCGGGTCCGTGAAGGCCAACCCGTGGTGGTCCTCCGCCCTCATGCCCGTGGTGTTCATTTTCTCCGCCATGGTTTCCGGCATCGCCCTCGTGCTGCTTCTGTACCAGTTCGTGAGCTGGTACCGCAAGACCGCCGTGGACATGCCCTGCCTGGACACCATCGCCCGCTACCTGCTCTACGCGTTCATCATCGATTTCTCCCTGGAGATGCTGGACCTGGTCCACCGCATCTACGAGGCCGACGAATCCTTCAAGACGTTGGATTTCATGGTCCACACCAAGCTGTACTTCTCGCAGATCATCCTCCAGATCATCGTGGGGACGCTGCTGCCCATCGGGCTGCTGGCCCTGGTCCAGCTGGTAAAACTGACGGAACAGGCGCGGCGGGCCATCTACGGCGCCGCGGGCCTCCTCACCCTCGTGGGCATCTTCGCCATGCGGTGGAACGTGGTCATCGGAGGCCAGCTCTTTTCAAAAAGCCTGCTCGGCTACACCACGTACAAGATGGGGTTATGGACGCGCGAAGGGCTCCTGCCCGCCATCATCCTCCTCATCCTACCCTTCGTGATCCTCTACATCTTGGTCAAGCTTCTGCCGCCCTGGGACGAGGCCCGCGACGCGGAGGCTACCCGTGCCGAGAGATGAGGCGCGACGATGGGGGCTGAGCGGGGGCCTTCGCTTGGTGATGGCCGCCGCCCTCACGCTGCTGGCGCCTGCGCTCCGGGCCGCCGATCCTCCGGGGGCCGCGCCCGTCGCGGGCGCGAAGGAGGCTCCGGGCGACGTTGACTCGAATCAGATTCAGGTGCCCCCCCCGCCCTTCTCGGAGGGGATCTTCCCTTGCACCCAGTGTCACGACGGCAAGACCGTGAAGCTCAACACCACCCGCCGGAAACTCGTGGACATGCACGACGACATCGTCCTCAACCACGGCCCGAACCGGTGGTGCCTCGACTGCCACAGCGCCGAACACCGGGACCAGCTTCACCTCGTGGACGGGGAGCTGATCGATTTCTCCAAATCCTATCTCCTCTGCGGCCAGTGCCACGGGGACAAGCTGAGGGACTGGAAGGTGGGGGTTCACGGCAAGCGGACGGGCTACTGGAACGGGCAGAAGCAGTATCTCCTGTGCGTCAACTGCCACAACCCGCACTCGCCGCACTTCAAGCCGCTGAAGCCTCTGCCGCCCCCCGTGCCGCCCGACCAGATCATGGCCCCGGAGGGAGGCGCACCATGAGCGAAGCCCCCAAGGTCCCGGCCGCCCCCCCGGCCGACGACGAGTCCCAGGGCGTCTCCCGGCGCAGCTTCCTCCACACCGCGGGCTGCGCCGCGGTGGCCGCGGCCCTCACGGGCTGCGGACATCTGAGCACCGAGGAGTTCCTCCAGCGCAACTTCCGCGAGCTGGACAAAAAGGAGCTGGGGGAGATCATCGCGCGCCTCGAAAAGGAGTACACCGCGAAGTTCCACAAGAAGGTCACCGTGGCCGCCACCCCGCCCATGCCCGGCGTCGTGTTCGGCTACGCCCTCGACCTGAGCCGCTGCATCGGGTGCCGCCGCTGCGTCTACGCGTGCGTGAAAGAAAACAACCAGTCCAGGATCCCGCAGATCCAGTGGATCCGAGTCCTCCAGATGGACAAGGAGGAGGGCGTCAGCCTCCTCCACGCGGACCCCTACTACGACCCGCCCCTCGTTCCGCAGGAGGGTCACTTCTACATGCCCGTCCAGTGTCATCAATGCAAGAACCCGCCCTGCGTGAAGGTCTGCCCCGTCAAGGCCACGTGGCAGGAACCGGACGGCATCACGGTGGTGGACTACAACTGGTGCATCGGCTGCCGCTACTGCATGGCGGCGTGCCCTTACGGCGCCCGGCGATTCAACTGGGGCGAGCCCCATCTCCCCCCCGAAGAGATCAACCCCGTCACGGAGTACCTGGGCAACAGGCCCCGGCCCAAGGGCGTGGTGGAGAAGTGCACTTTCTGCATCCAGCGCACGCGCAAGGGACGCTATCCGGCATGCGTGGAGATCTGCCCCACGGGGTCGCGCAAGTTCGGCAACCTCCTGGATCCCGGGAGCGAGATCCGCTACGTTATCGAGAACAAGCGGGTCTTCCTGTTCAAGGAAGAGCTCAACACCCAACCAAAATTCTTCTACTTCTACGGGGTCTAGGCCATGGAGACCATCCGCAATTTCAGGCGATTCTGTCTCGACAGCCTGAGGCTTGTCGTGGTGGGAAACCGGGCCTACTACGGCTGGGTGGCCTTCCTCCTCGCCCTCATGGGCTTGGGGATCGTGGCCTACCTGGGGCAGTTCCAGGACGGCCTTATCCACACAAACATGCGGGACCAGGTCTCGTGGGGCTTCTACATCGGCAATTTCACATTCCTCGTGGGCCTGGCCGCGGCGGCCATCATGCTGGTCATCCCCGCCTACGTCTACGAGTGGAAACCCATCAAGGAGATCGCCATCCTCGGCGAGCTCCTCGCCATCAGCGCGCTGGTGATGTGTCTCGGATTCGTCCTCGTGGACATCGGCCGGCCCGACCGGTTCTGGCACATCATGCCCCTTGTGGGGCTGCTCAATTTCCCGAGTTCCCTGCTGGCCTGGGACGTGATCGCGCTCAACAGCTACCTCCTCCTCAACTACGTGGTAGCCACCTACCTGCTTTACTGCGCCTACACGGACAGGCACTACGTGAAGGGCTTCGTATACCCCCTGGTGTTCCTCTCCATCCCCATGGCCGTCAGCATCCATACCGTGACGGCGTACCTCTACAACGGCCTGGGCGCGAGGCCCTACTGGAACTCGGCCATCCTCGCGCCGCGCTTTCTCGCCTCGGCCTTCTGCTCGGGACCGGCCATCCTGCTCATCCTCCTTCAGATCCTGCGCAAAACGACGCGCCTGGAAATCAAGGATGAGGCCATCTTCAAGATCGCCGAGCTCATGGCCTACACCATGGGATTCAACCTGTTCCTCACGGCGGCGGAGGCGTTCAAGGAGTTCTATACCAACTCTCAGGACGTGGTCTTCATCCGGTACCTCTACCTGGGACTGCGCGGCCACTACACGCTGGTGCCCTTCGCCTGGGCCTCGGTCCTGTGCGGCCTCGTGGCGTTCCTGCTCTTCCTCGTTCCCAAGACCCGAAAGAACTGGGTGACGCTGAACATCGGGTGCGTGCTCATTTACGCCAGCGTCTACATCGAGAAGGGCATGGGGCTCATCATTCCCGGCCTCACACCCGACACGCTGGGCGAGATCTACACCTACAGGCCCTCCCTCACGGAGGTCGGCGTGGCCTCCGGCATCTTCGCCTTGGGCTTTCTCGTGTTTACGCTGATGCTCAAGGTGGCCGTGCCCGTGATGCTCGGCGACTTCACCATGGCCGGGCGCCCGGCGAGATCGGCCGCGGCCGCCTAAACTCATGATGCTGGCCTCCGCCGTTTGACAGCCGGCCCGGCGGGCTGATAGGCTCCAGATGTGGCGGGGTGAGACATTGCCCCGCGTTTCATTCCCCCGGGGGGGGCCGCGCATGAGGCGTCTGAGGTTCCTTTTTCAAGTCGCGATAACCGTTGCCGCGGCGATCGCGGGCGTGCGCTTCGCCCTGGGATGGGCCCGGACGTCGGTGGAAACCTACTGCCCCTTCGGCGGGCTGGAGACGGCCTACGCCCTCCTGGCGCGCAAGCGGTTCACGTGCGCCACGGGAGAGGTGAACCTGGCGCTCTTCGTGGCCCTGGTGGGCCTTGCCTTGATCGCCCGGAAGGCCTTCTGCGGATGGGCCTGCCCCCTGGGCGCGGTCTTTGAGTGGACGGGGCGCCTGAGCCGGCGCCTGTTCAAGCGGCACACGTTTCAAGGCTTCTGGAGCATCCCGCCTCGGGTGGACGCGGCGCTCAAGGTCCTTCTTCGGACGGCCGTGACGGCCACCATCCTCGCGGCGAGCTGGGCAACGGGAGAGCTCGTCTTTCGAGGCTACGATCCCTACTACGTGCTCTTCAGCGCCCACGGCCACGACGTGCGGACGTGGAGCTACGGCATCCTCGGAGCCCTGCTGGCGCTCGGGCTCCTCGTCCCCATGGCCTGGTGCAAGTATCTGTGCCCGCTGGGGGCCGTGCTCTGGCCCCTGTCCGCCGTGGGGCGCCTGCGGCTGGAGCGGTCGGAGGAGGCCTGCACGGGATGCGGCGCCTGCGACCGGGCGTGCCCCCAGGCGCTGGACGTGTCAGGACCCCTCCAGGTGCGCTCCGGTGAGTGCACCCTATGCCTCGAATGCACCGGCGCGTGCCCGACGCCCGGCGCCTTAAGCCTTCACCTGAAGGGAGCGGGGCGATGAAGACGCCGCCGTGGGCCGTCCCCGCGCTCGTGGTCCTCTTCGCGGCTCTCGGTATCGGGGGGGCGCGGCTCCTGGCCGTCCCCAGCGTGGTCAGGGATTACGCCCCCGCGGGACCGGGCCCCCGGCGAACGGTGGTCCTGGTGGTGGACGGCGTGAAATGCACGGACACGGCCGAGCGCGCCGCGAACCAGCTCAAGGACGCGCCCGGCGTCGTGCGCCTCGTGGCCTACGCCTCGCGCAATCGCCTGGACGTGACCTTCCTCCCATCCGTCACCGATCCGGCAGCCATCAGGGCGGCCATCGAAGGGCCGGTGTATGATGAAAGCTCCGGGGAGTATCTCTTTGGAGTATACAAAGTCGTGGAAGTGGACGGCGTGGAGGCCGGGAAGTAGCGTCCATCACCTCACATGGTGTGGGAAATGGGGCCGTCCATCCATTCAACCGGTTTCGCCCTATACAGGAGGATCAGTATGCCGATCAAGAAACTCGCCATCGTCGCCCTCGCCTCGCTCGCCCTCTGCGCCCTTCCACTCATGGCGGGAGATACCGCCCCCGCTAAATCCGAGACGCCCAAGGTGGAGGCCGCCAAGGGTCCGGAAACCGCCGTCTTCGCCGTGTCCGGCTTGAAGGACGAGGCTCTCGTCAAGAACCTCAACGCGGCCCTCGCCAAGGAAGCGGGCGTCGTGGCCGCCAAGGCCGACGCCGAGGGCGGCAAGTTCATGGTCACCTTCGAGCCCGGCAAGACCAATCCCGAAACTCTCGGAAAGGCCATCGCCAAGGTGTCTCCGAACGCCAAGTTCGAGAAGGTCCAGGGCGCCGGTCCCGCCGCCGCCAAGCACGACTGCGGCAAGTGCCCGAGCAAGGCCGCCTGCGGCAAAGCGAAGTAAGGCGTGTAGCGTTAGAGGCAAGAAGTGAAAGGTGAGAAGCGAAGCGGGCGTGAGTGCCTCGATTCGCCCTTGCTTTTCACTTCTTGCTTTTCACTTCTTGCTTTTCACTCATAGCTACCAGGTCAGTCCCTCTCTAATTTCAGCAGCTGCTTTTTCATCTTGGGCCCGCCGCCGAAGCCGCCCAGGCCGTCTTTGGCCACGACCCGGTGGCACGGGATGAAGAGGGGAATCCTGTTGGCGCCGCACGCCGAACCCACGGCCCGAACGGCCTTGGGACGCCCGGCCCAGCGGGCCAGATCGCCGTAGCTGATGACCTCGCCGAAGGGCACCTCCCGAAGGGCCGCCCAGACGTTCTTCTGAAAATCCGTGCCCGGAGGTTCGGGGTCCAGGGGCAGGTCGAAGGCCTCGCGGCGCCCCTGAAAATACTCCTCGAGCTCTTTCCGGACTCGCTTGAACAGGGGCGCCACGGTTCTGGGCACGGGGCCGTCCGGGGCGACGCCCCTGAAGTCGACGCGGTGGACGGCGTCCTCCGAGAGGGTTACATCCAGGCGCCCGATGGGACTTTCGATGCCCAGCGTGATCTTCCCTCCGCTCATGAGCCGTACCCCCCTTCCTTCGTGTAGCTGGCCACCACCGAGGCGCTCATCCCGCCGCGCGCGTTAAAGACGCCCGTAAGGCTGGCCTTCTCGGGCCTGCACGCGGCCACCACGTCGCGCAGGACCCGGTTCACCACGTTCTCGTAGAAGATGCCCAGGTTTCGGTAGGACAGGAGGTACTCCTTGTACGATTTGAGCTCGAGGCAGGCCTTCCCTGGCGTGTAGCGTAGAACCAGGAGGCCGAAATCGGGGAGGCCCGTCTTGGGGCAAACGGAGGTGAACTCGGGCGACTCGATGGTGATCTCGTAGCCCGGGAATTGGTTCGGCCACGTCTCGATGGCCGGAAGGTCGGCGTCCAGCCCCTTCTTCGCGTGCTCCTTCGTGTACCGGCTCATGGGAACCTCCGTCTGTAGGCCTGCGAAATCGTGACGAGGGGATGAGGAAATGAGGAGATGAAGGAATTAGGAAACCCCTTTCCTCCCCACTCGATCTTCATCCCCAAGCCCTCAACCCGACATTTCCTTGATCAGCCTGTCCAGCTCGCCGCTTTTGTTGAGTGCGTCCAGGTCGTCGCATCCCCCGATGTGGCGGTCGCCGAAGAAGATCTGCGGGACCGTCTCCCGGCCCGAGCGCTTCTCGCACTCGGCCCAGCGTTCCGGATGCTGGTCCAGGTTCACTTCTTCGAAAGCAACGCCCTTTTTCTTCAGCAACTTTTTCGCCGCGATGCAGTAGGGGCAAATGGTCATGGTGTAGATGAGAACTTTTGAGGACATCGTGGTCTCCTTCAGAGTCCCCTAACGCCTGCAGGAGCCTGGACGTTCCGGCTCGGGACCTGAACCGGGGCCCAAGGGCGCGGCCGTCGTCGTCCGGCATGGGGCCCTAAGCACGGTAGCATCATACCCAGCTCGCGGCCAAGCTCTGACGAGGGATGGTTCCTCTTCCCCGTCCCCTGTTTGACATTCCCCCTGCGGTCGTTCACCCTGTCTCTTCGTCTCGAGGGGGGAATTTCCCGCGATGGACCTGCTCAAGGAACTTCTAGGCGCCCTTCACGACCCGGAGAAACTCAAGGCCCTCATCCTCTGGGGAAGCTATCCCGTGCTCTTCGGCATCGTCTTCGCTGAGACGGGCCTGCTGGTGGGATTCTTCCTCCCGGGCGACTCTCTGCTCGTGACGGCGGGCATCCTTGCGGGGCAAGGCTATCTGGATCTGGCCACCCTCATGGTCCTTTTGTGCATCGCCGCCATCTCGGGGGACACCACGGGGTACGCCATCGGCCGCAGGACGGGGCCCTTGATTTTCAAGCGGCCCAAGTCCCTCCTCTTCAACCCCGCGCACATCGAGCGCGCGCAGCGCTTCTACGACAAGTACGGAGGCAAGACCATCGTCCTGGCCCGGTTCATACCCATCGTCCGAACCTTCGCCCCCGTGGTGGCCGGCGTGGGGCGCATGGCCTACCGGCGGTTCCTGGCCTTCAACATCTTCGGCGGCATCGGCTGGATCCTCTCCATGACGGCGGCGGGGTACTTCCTGGGCACCCTCCCCGGCGTGGACAAGTATCTCCACGTGATCATCATCGCCGTCATCCTGGTCTCCTTCCTGCCCGCCATCGTCGAAATAGGGCGGGAGAGGAGAAAGCGGGGAGCTGGGGGCGGGGAGCCGGGAGCCGGAAAGCCGGTGCTGTAAAATAGCGGAGGGCTCCCCCCCGCTTCCTCGCCCTTGGACCTACTCACCTAATCACCTACTTACCTACTCACCTCGCCGATCACTTCATAGCACGGCAGCGGCGTCCGAAGCCCCTTCACTTTCACGTCCCCGATCTTCCTGCACTCGAAGGCGTCCCCGAGCTGGCGGCGGGTCTCCTCCCCGATGATGATCTGGCCGGGCTCGGCCACCTCGGACTGGAGGCGCGAAGCCGCGTTCACCGTGGTACCCAAGACGCTGTATTCCATGCGGCGCAGGCTGCCGATGTCCCCGGCCACCACGGATCCCGTATTCACCCCGATCCTGAAGTTGAGCGGAGGACGGCCCGGGTGCTGGGCGTTGAAGGCGGCCAGGGTGGCCCGCATGTCCAGGGCGGCCCGCACGGCGCGCAGGGCGTGGTCGGGGGCGGGGATGGGGGCGCCGAAGATGGCCATGATGCAGTCGCCGATGAACTTGTCCAGGGTGCCCTCGTGGTTGAACACCACGTCCGTCATGGTGGAGAAGTAGGCGTTCAGCAGCGTCGCCACGTCCCGTGGGGCCATGGTTTCGGACATGGACGTGAATCCCACCAGGTCCGCGAAGAGGACCGTGGCTTCCACCTCCCGGACGTCCAGCCGGAAATCCTCGCCCCCGGCACCCCCCGTCACGATCCTGTCCACCACGGAAGGCGAGTGGTACCGTTCCAGCCGGCTCTTGGCGATGCGCTCCGCCTCGATGGCGGCGCGCAGGGCGGCCTGCCGTAGGCCCAAGGCGGCGTAGCCCCCCAGGGCCGTGAGGAGATCCAGGTCCCACTCCTCGTAAGCCTTCACCTTCATGGGCGTGTCCACGTAGATGAGGCCCAGCACTTTGTTTTCCGCCTTGAGGGGGACGCAGAGGGCCGACCGGATCCCCAAGAAGCGAATGGACTCGCCGGCCTCGAACCGCGGGTCCACCTGGGCATCCTGCGACAGGATGGCCACGCCCTCGCGGAAGGCCTTGCGCGCGATGGTGCGGCTGATCTGGATCGTGTCCTTCTGATCCCCGAGCTGGCGGATGCACCGCGGGTGCAGATCCTGCGTGACCGGATCGGGCAGAAGGATGACGGCCCGCTGGGCCTGCACGTACTGGAAGATCACGTCCATGATCTTCTCCAGAACGGCCTCCACCGAATCGGCGGAGAGGAGGGTCCGCGACACCTCCGAGAGGACCGCCAGGATGCGGCTCGTCCTCGCCAGGCGGTCGATGTCCCTGGAGTCCAAAGCCGTGGGTTCGGGGACGGGAGGCGCCGCGAGCATGTCCCGCACTTCCTCCACGGAACGGATGATCGTCCCCTCCGCGATGGGGACGTCCGGCTCCGCCGAATCCATGCGGACCTCCGGGTCCTCCTCCTCGAAGCGCACCTCGAAGCGGCCGAAGACCAGGGTGCTGCCGGGGAAAACCACGGCCTCCTGTACGAGAGCGCCGTTGACCTGCGTGCCGTTCCGGGACCCCAGATCCCGCAGGACCCACCCTTCGGGGGTCATCGAGAGTTCGGCGTGGTTGCGGGAGACGGTGTGGTCCGGGAGGACAAGGTCGTTGTCGGCCATCCTGCCGATGGTGGCGCGGTCCTTCACCAGCAGGAGGGCGCGCGCTTCCCCGTTGAAGGAGTACACCAGTTTGAACATGGACACCCCCGATCCCCTGCCGGTTCCTGGGTCATTCTGCCAAAGAACCCGGGGAGGCACAATGGGAGAAGGCTGCCCGCCGGTGAGGGCACGGGCTAGACAAATCAGAGGTTCAGGCGTCTAGTTATGGGGTGGACAAGTGTCTGACCAAGGCTCACAGGAGCGGGTAATGATGAGTGATCGGGTGAAGCGGTACTGCTTGACGGCAGTCCTTCTCATGGTTTCCTTCGCAATGTGCGCCGCGGGGCGCCTGGATTACAAGTGGAACTACTACGCGCCGGCGGCGATCCTGTTTACCCCGACGGTGGCGTGGGACGGGTCGGTCTATATGGCTACGGACGATAGCCTGATCCGGGGCGTGTCGCCCAGCGGACAGACGCTCTGGGCCGTGGACCCGGGCGGACGGCCCTCCGCGGCTATGGCCCTGCAGGGGAACCTGCTCTATTTCCCGACCAGCCAGGGGGATATTGCCGCCTACGGGCTCGACGGGAGGCTCGCCTGGCGCGCACCCCTCGGCTCCGCCCTTAGCACCACACCCGCCGTGGCCGCGGACGGGACCGTCTACGCGGCTACGGTGTCGGGCAAGATCTACGCCCTGGGACCCAACGGGGTCGTGCTGTGGTCTTTCAACACCGGCAATCCCATCATAACCAGCCCCGTCATCGGCCATTCCGGCCTGATTTTCGTGGCCTCCACGCACAACCTATACGCGCTGACTCCGAGCGGTGTCCCGAAAAACATCACCCAGCTCGCCCAGATGGTTACGTCTCCCATGGGACTCGACGCCGACGACAACCTCTTTTACGTGGACGCCGCTGGCTCCGCGTGGTCCCGCTCACCTCAAGGGGGAGAGCGCTGGCACTCGACGGGGAGCTCCACGCTCATCACCACCGCCGCGTCTCCGGCCATATCGTCGAGCGCCGTGGTGCTGGCAGCCTCCTTCTCCACACCACCTGCGGCCACCTATAACGTATCAGGGACGGTGGTCCTCACGGACGGCACGCCTCTTCAAAACGCCTCCATCTCCACAGGAACGGTCTCCGCCACCACCGACACCACGGGCGCTTACACGCTTTCAGGCTTGGTCAGCGGGACCTATACCCTCACGCCGACGCTCGCGACCTACGGCTTCACTCCCTCCTCCCTGAGCGTCACGGTGAACGGAGCCGACGTGACGGGCCAGGACTTCACCGCGCGGGGGCCCGGGTTCAGCATTTCCGGAACGGTGACGCTGGGCACAACCGGCGGCCTTGCCGGAGTGACGATCACCGAGACGACCTATGGATCCACGACCGTCACCAACAGCTCGGGCATCTACACCCTCGACGGCCTCCCAATTGGGACCTACACGGT
This sequence comes from Acidobacteriota bacterium, assembly GCA_021833665.1. GTDB lineage: Bacteria > Acidobacteriota > UBA4820 > UBA4820 > DSQY01 > JAKAJA01. The sequence goes on along the minus strand of JAKBES010000022.1, from coordinate 7,416 downwards.
AACCCCCCAGTTGGCGTCGTATGCCTTTACGCCCGCTTCCTCGCTGCCAATCAACCTACTCAGCACGAGCGTGACGGGCATCGATTTTACAGCGACCAAGACGACCGCTTCGGCAGAGTTGGCCGGCGTCCCTGAGGCCTCGACCGACACGTTTGCCGTGGGCGCATACGACCTTATCACGGGGGATCAAAGCTGGCCGCCGCTCAACATCGGGAGCCATTTCGGCCCGGCCCTGTCCGCCGACGGCACGCTTTTCGTGCCCAGCACCGGGGACATGAAGGTGTACTTCCTCAATCGGGACACGGGTGTCACCCTGGGCACCCTTAGTCTGAGCGGCGCACCGGGCGACATGGTTCTGGCTGACACGGCTCCAGGGCCCCGCCTGTACTTCACGTCGGGCGCCCGGCTCCTGCTGTGCTACGGAACCCAAACCGGCCCCGACCCCGCCGCGCCCTGGTCGCAAATCGGCAGCGGCCCCCGGCACCTCTACCGCCGCGACGACCCGCCCAGCGTCACACTTACGGAACCGCAGGACGGGGCGACCGTGGACGGCACGGTATCCCTTGCCGCCACGGTCTCGGACGACCTCAGCTCAGATCTCCACGTGCGGTATTTGGTGGACGGGAGCGCCGTTGCATCGGCGTCTCCGCCGACTTTCGATTCCACCTGGAACACGCTCGTCTATCTCAACGGTTCGCACGTGGTGTCAGCCCAGGCAAGAGACTCGGCGGGCAACGTGACCGAGGATCAAGTAACCGTCGATGTACACAACTCCGCCACACCGGAGACCGTGTACGCTGATTCCCCGCCCATGACCTTTTCCTGGCCCCCGGACACGGAGACCGGCTTCCGGGTAGACGTGGCCTCCGACGGCGGCTTCCGGCACATCCTCGCCACGTCGAGGGCTCAGGGGCACAACTGGCTGGCGGACCCGACCTGGACTCCCTCAGCAGGAGCCTGGAAGAAGATCCTCGCTGCCGCCAAGGCGGCGGGGGCTGCGGACACGGCCGTCTCCTGGCAGGTCGTGGGAAAGTCCTCCAAGGCCCCCCTGGCGGGAGCGGGAGGCGTCATCAAAATCGTCGGACAAGTCCCGCCGGGTGGCCTGGTTCCGGCTTACGGAGCGGACGTCTCACCGAAGACGTCTCCCGTGTTCACCTGGACCGCCCAGCACAACTCATCCTTCCAGGTCCGCCTGAGTGATACCCGGGACTTCACCGTGGTTCGCCTCAAGAGCACGGGAAAGAAGGGGCGATGGATGACAGGTGCCACCTGGACGCCCGACATCAAGGATTGGGAGAAACTCGCCGGAGCCTACGGCACACTCTTCTGGGAGGTAGTGGGCCGGGACTCTATCGGGAGGATCGCTCCAAGCGACGTCAACGCGCTGAACGTGGTGCCATAAAGGTACCTTCGGCGTTCTGGACAGATCGCCTAGGGCTCTTCCCAGGGCGTGATGATCGCGAAGAAGGCCAGGGGCCCGGCGGAGCCGTTTTTCAGTCCGTGGGTGTGTCCCGCCTTGCAAATCCACGCGTCCCCGGGGCCCACGCCGAAGGCTTCACCGTCCAAATATCCCGTGCCGCTCCCTTCCAGCACGAGGTAGAGCTCTTCCGTATTGGGGTGCGGGTGCTCGCCGACCGAGGCGCCCGGCTCCAGCGTGATCCGGCTCGCCGCGAGGACGCCCGCCATCTCCTGCGGGGCCAGGTAGTCCACCGCCAGAGCCTTGCCGCTGCCGCCACGGAGGTTCTCCTTCATCTGGGAAGGCATGTTCCCAATCTTCTTGATCATTTTTCCACTCCTTTTCTCTCCTACTCACACCCCCTGGCTTACCCTTCCAGGGCCAGCAGCATGGGTTCTTCTAGAGCCTGGCAGATCCAGCGGAGGAACCGCGCCCCTTCGGCCCCGTCGACGAGGCGGTGGTCGTAGGAGAGGGACAAGGGCAGGATGAGCCGCGGGACGAACTGGCCCTCTCGCCAGACGGGTTGGGTCTGCGCGCGGGAGACGCCGAGGATGGCCACCTGCGGCCAGTAGACGATGGGCGAGAACCCCACGCCACCGATGCCGCCCAGATTGGAGATGGTGAAGGTGCCGCCTTCCATTTCCTCGGGCGCGAGGCGTTTGGCGCGCGCCTTCTCGGCCAGGGCGGCGATCTCCACCGCCAAGGCCGCGATGTTCTTCGTGTCCGCGTCCCTCACCACGGGGACGAGCAGGCCCCGGTCCGTGTCCACGGCGATCCCCACGTGGATGAAATCCTTGAAGACCACCTCCGACCTGTCCGTGTCCACGCTCGCGTTGAGACGCGGAAACGCCCTCAGGGCCCCCGCCGCCACCTTGGCCAGGACGGCGGTCATGGTGAGCTTGCCTCCGGCCGCCTCGACCCGAGCGGCGTGCTTGGACCGGAACGCCTCTATGTCCGTGATATCGGCCTCATCGTACTGAGTCACCTGGGGGACCGTGGCCCAGGCGTGGGCCATGGCCTCGGCGGTGATCCTTCGCACCTTGCTCATGGGTTCGCGGCGCACGGAGCCGAAGCGGGCGAAGTCGGGCAGGGCCTTCGCGGGCAACGCTCCCGCGGGCTCGGACCGCTCCGCCCCCATGACGAGCTTGGCGTGAATTTTCACGTCGTCCGCCGAAACGCGCCCGCGCGGCCCTGTCCCCGCCACCTTCGTGATGTCCACACCCAGCTCCCTGGCGAGCCTGCGGACGGAAGGCGCCGCGGGGGTCGAAGGGCGCGCCTCCTCGGCCGGAGCCACCGGGAGCAGGGCCTGGACCGGCGACGGAGGGGCCTTGGGCGACGGGGCCTGGGAGGGGTTCTCCTCCTGCGGCGGGGCCGGGGCAGGGCTCTGCGGGACGGAGACGGAGGGCGGGGACGGGGCGCGCTCCGCGGCCGCCGTGCGCCGGGGCGCAGCCGCGGGCGCTGGCACCGCGGCGGCGCTTTCCACACGCGCTACCACTTCGCCCACCTTGATGCTCGTCCCCTTCTGCGCGAGAACCTCCACGACGGTCCCCGCCTCGGGGGAGGGCATCTCAAAGACGGCCTTGTCGGTCTCCAGCTCCAGGAGGGACTGGTCCACCTTCACCGTGTCGCCCACCTTGACCAGCACCTTCACCACGTCGGCGGCGTAGGTGCTCTCGGTCAGCTCGGGCAGCTTGATGTCTTTGATCATTTAAACCTCTTTTCCGGTAGCAGGGAGCAGGGAGTTGGGAGCGGGGCGGCCCCCCGTGGCCGCCCGGCCGGCGAGAGGGCGGGCACGGTGGCCCTCCCCTACCTCACGACCACACCGGGTTGGGTTTCTCGGGCGGAATCTCCAGCTCTTCCATGGCGCGCTTCACCGTGCCCGCGTCCACCTCGCCGCGCAAGGCCAACTGGTGCAAGGCCGCGAGGGCGATGAACCGGGCGTCCACTTCGAAGAAGTTCCGCAGGGCCGGGCGGGTGTCGCTCCGCCCAAAGCCGTCCGTGCCCAGGGCGTGCAGCGGGCCCGGGAACCACTTGGCCACGCCCAGGGGCAGGACCTTGAGGTAGTCGCTCGCCGCCACGAAGATGCCACGCTCCCCCTGGAGGGCCTTGGCCACGAAGGGCGTCTGGGGCGCCTCCTCGGGGTGGAACGTGTTCCAGCGCTCCGCGTCGGTGGCGTCCCGGTAGAGCTCCTTGTAGCTCGTCACGCTCCAGACGTCGGCGCTGACCCCGAAGCGCTCCTCCAGCATCCCCTGGGCCTTCACGGCCTCGTTGAGGATGGTGCCGCTTCCCAGCAGGTGGGCCTTGGGGCCCTTCGCCGCCGAGGCTCTGAACCGGTACATGCCGCGGATGATGCCGTCCTCCGTGGAGAAGGCCTGCCCGCCGGGCGCCTTGGGCATGGGCGGCTGGGCGTAGAACTCGTTCATGAGCGTGATGTAGTAGAAGGCCCCCGCCTGGTTCACGGCCATGCGCCGGATGCCGTCGCGGATGATGACGGCCAGCTCGTAGCCGTAGGCCGGGTCGTAGGCCCGAAGGTTGGGCACCGTGAGGGCGAGGGCGTGGCTGTTGCCGTCCTGGTGCTGGAGGCCCTCCCCGGCGAGGGTCGTGCGTCCCGCCGTCCCGCCCAGCAGGAACCCGCGCGCCTGCATATCCCCGGCGGCCCAGATGAGGTCGCCGATGCGCTGGAACCCGAACATGGAGTAGAAGATGAAGAAGGGGATCGTGTGCAGGCCGTGGGTGGCGTAGGCCGTGGCGGCGGCGATGAAGGAGGACATGGCCCCCGCCTCCGTGATGCCCTCCTCCAGGATGGCCCCGTCCTTCGCCTCCTTGTAGTAGAGGAGGATGTCCTTGTCCACGGGGTCGTAGAGCTGGCCCGGATGGGCGTAGATGCCCACCCTCCGAAAGAGGCTCTCCATGCCGAAGGTGCGGGCCTCGTCGGGCACGATGGGGACCACGAGCTTGCCCAGGCTGGGGTCCTTCAGGAGCTTGGACAGGATCTGGACGAAGACCATGGTGGTGGCCAGCTCGCGGCCGCTGGAGCCCTCGTAGAACTCCTGGTAGATCTCGTCGGAGGGCAGATCCACGGGCGTCACGTCGGCCTTGCGGCTGGGGACGAAGCCGCCCAGGGCCTTGCGCCGCTCCAGGAGATAGGCCATCTCCTCGCTGCCCACGGGCGGGCGGTAGAAGGGCACCTCGTTCAGCTCCTCGTCCGAGACGGGGATGCCGAACCGGCTGCGGAACTCCCGCAGTTCCTCCTCGTTGAGCACCTTCTGCTGGTGGGTGATGTTTTTGCCCTCGCCCGCCTCCCCCAAGCCGTACCCCTTGATGGTCTGGGCGAGGACGACGGACGGGGCGCCCCGGTGATCCACGGCGGCCTTGTAGGCGGCGTAGACCTTCTCGGGATCGTGCCCGCCCCGGCGCATCTTGCGAATCTCCTCGTCCGAGAAGTTCTCCACCATGGCGAGCAGCTCGGGCGATGTGCCGAAGACGTCCTGCCGGATGTAGGCCCCGTCCGACACGGTGTAGCGCTGCATTTGGCCGTCCACGAGCTCTTCGAGCCGCCGGGCCAGGAGGCCGTCCCGGTCCTTCTCCAGGAGCGGGTCCCAGTCGTCGCCCCACAGCACCTTGAGGACGTTCCATCCGGCGCCCCGGAAGGCCGCCTCCAGCTCCTGCACGATCTTGCCGTTGCCCCGCACGGGACCGTCCAGGCGCTGGAGGTTGCAGTTCACGACGAAGATGAGGTTGTCCAGCTTCTCCCGCGAGGCGAGGGTGATGGCCCCCAGGCTCTCGGGCTCGTCCATCTCGCCGTCGCCCATGAACGCCCAGATCTTCTGGTCCGAGGCGGGCTTCAGGCCCCGGTCCACGAGGTACTGGTTGAAGCGGGCCTGGTAGATGGCCATGATGCTCGTGAGGCCCATGGACACCGTGGGGAATTCCCAGAATTCCGGCATGAGGTACGGGTGGGGGTAGGATGACAGGCCCCCGCCCGGCTGGAGCTCCCGCCGGAAGCGCTTCAGGTCGTCCTCGCTCAGGCGGCCCTCCAGAAAGGCCCGGGCGTACACTCCCGGCGAGGCGTGGCCCTGGAAGTACACGATGTCCCCCTCCTGGTCCGGCGTGCGCCCCCGGAAGAAATGGTTGAACCCCACTTCAAACAGAGTCGCCGCCGAGGCGTAGGTGGAGATGTGGCCGCCGATGCCGTGCTCCTCCCGGTTGGCGCGAACCACCATGGCCATGGCGTTCCACCGCAGGATGCTCTTGATGCGCCGCTCGATCTCCCGGTTGCCTGGAAAGGGCGGCTGAAGGTCGCGGGGGATGGTGTTCAGGTAGGGCGTGTTCGCCGTGAAATGGGGCCGGACCCCGTAGTGCGAGGCCCGGATGTGCAGGTGCCAAAGAAGCTCGCGGATCCGCTCCGGGCCCTGCTCCTGGAAGACGTTGTCCAGCGACTCCACCCACTCCCTGTTTTCGATGTCCTTCGCGATCCCCGGCTGGGGCGGCTTGTGCTCGGTCATGTGCTCCTCGCCGGCCTCCTGGCCGAATGGCTCGTGGGATCTTCGAAACGGCCCGCGCACGATCCACGGTCCTTGTGACACGCGGTACGCGAAAAACCCCTTGCGGTAAAGGATAATTCCCCGTCAAATCCCCGTCAATCCCGAGGCGCTGGCTTCCGGCCGAATCTTCCTTCCATCCTCCGTGTGGCCCTGAGCTTCCTTGACATGGGTTCGATCCGGTGATCATTCTATCCCATCGGCAAGGATCGAGCGTGCGGCTCCGCACCTGGCACTGAGACGACATCAAGGGAACCGCCGCGGCCTTCCTCGCGAAGGAGAAGGGGGTGTCTCATGGTCATGGGTACGAACCGCAGCTTGGCTGTCGCGGCGGTGCTCGCCGCCGCGCTTCTCGTCGGCGGAGCGGCGCAGGCACAAGACGCCCCTGAGAAAGGCCGGGTGGACGCCTTCAAGCACGACCTGACGAAGAAGGGGTTCCTCTGGCAGGACGGACAGGTCTGGTTCCCGGACATCCTGCCCATGTGCTGCCAGTGCCAGCTTCCGAGCTGTTACAGCAACAACAGATCGAGCCGGTACGGCTTCTTCGCGCTCCCCCCGGCACCGGGACAGGACCCCGCCCTGAAAAACCCCTACGCCGAATGGTTCACCGACAGCGAGAACCTCCCGGCCAACTGGAGCTTCGCGTGGCGCCTGCGGCCCGATGAGGCGGCGGTGTTCATCGCCAAGACGCCTCCGAAGGTGGAGTACTTCGGCTTCACGGCCTACCTCTACGACCGCTACGTGGCCGGGATGGTGCCCACACCCGACTGCAGCTACGTGGACGGCCACGGACAGCCCCAGCTCAGGCCCCAGCCCCCGTCGGTGCAGAGCCGCTACCCCGTCTTCGCAAGCCTGGGCGACACCCTCAACCAGGAGACGATCGGTCTCGCGGGCGGACGGCAGGACCCCTTCCAGAAGAACGTCGTGGTGGTCGTGGCCGCGGACCAGAACGTCTTGCGCAAGGTGAAGCACGCCCTGGAGGCGGCCGGCTACCCGGGGAAGAGCATCAACGTCCTGCCCGTGCCACCCTCCCTCGTCAGGCTGGGGCTGGAGCCGCAGAACGACTCCTTCATGGTCCTCATGCGCGTGACGCCTCGATCCGGCGACAACGTGGACTCCTACTACTCCCAGCCCATGACCCTGCTGCGCGTGACGCCTTCGACGCCGCTTCCCGTTTCTCAGCTCGACCCCCTCCCGCTTCCGAAGCTCCGCGTGCGCGGCACGGGGAAGACCGAAGCCTACCTCGAGGCGAAGGTGGACCAGCTCGGCCAAGCCATCGTCGCCCACTACGCGGCCCTCGGCTACACGGCCGCGCCCGTGAAGATGGCCATCCTCCCCGACGGCTTCAACTGCATCTCGAACATGCAGAACTGCCTCGCGGACAACCGGGACACCATCTACGTCTCCCCCGCCTACGAC
>JAKBES010000241.1 GCA_021833665.1 Acidobacteriota bacterium | reverse complement strand
CCGGGAGTAGTCATATCCTCGCGTAAAGAGAGGACCGCCGCCGAAGGGGTTCCACCCGGCAAGACGGGGGAAGGAGCCGTCCTCAAGGGGCGGCAGGGCCCAAGTGCGGGCGCCGTCAGCCAGGGTCCACGCGCCGATGCCCTTCCCTTCCGCGAACGCCAGCGCTCTCCCGTCAGGTGAGAAGGAGAGGCCCATGGCTGTCTCCTCGCACGGAAGGGCCGAGAGCCGTCGGCCCTCTGAACTGAAGAGGGCTATGGATGGGCCCTCGGGACCCCTGGCCGGGAGAGGCGCGGCGAGCAGGTCCCCCGCAGCGGACCATGCGGCGAGGGCGGGCTCGGCGTAAAGAACGTAGGGCGTGAGGCGCTTGGGAGCGGCCCAATCGCGCCGGAGCAGGAAAAGCGCCTGGCCGTCGCGCAGGTCCACCATCCCGTCACTATTGGTATCGGGGCCCCGCCTGGAGAAAAGGATGGCTTGGCCGTCCGGAGAGAAAGCCGGAGCAAGGTCGCAGGCGAAGCCTTCGGCCAAAGTTGCCCATCCAGGGAGGGCCGGTACGGATGAATGCTCGTTTAAGGCGGGGGCAGCGAGGGCCGCGAGGGCCACCGCGGCCAAGGCCGGCGCCAACCTTCTGAATCGCGCCAGCCCAATAAGACCGAGAAGAGCGAGGGACCCTCCTCCCGCGGCTCCCATGACCCAGAGGGAGGCGTCCGCGTCACCGCTGTCGTGGCGCTGGAGGAAGTCCATGTTGCCCGAATGGCAGGAAATGCATGGTTGGGCCGGCAAGGTGGCAAGCTGGGAGACATGGCAGGAGAGGCAGGCACCGCTGTCCAGTTCGGGGCGGGGCCCAGGCGCCGCCGCTACGCACAGGGAAGCAAAGGGGAGCACGGCGGCCAGGGCTGCGGTGCGAACGCTCATGGTGCCAGCCCCCGGCACAAACCATCCCAAAGGTCCATGCAGGCGGGACACAGATCATTGGGCCGGTCCGCCAAAGACATGGGATGGGGACGCTCGCTCAGGGCGCAGTGCCAGCGGCCACAATGCCCGAGCCCCAAGGCATGTGCCACCTCATGGCGCGCCACGCCAAGGAACGCTTCGTCTCCCAACCGCCACGAGGAGGCGAGGGCCACCCCCGAACCGAGGGCCGAGATCCCCCTCACGGGCACGCCATCATCCTCCGAAAGGGGACGGTGCGTGATGGCAAGAAGGGGACGCTGCGGAAAAACCCGGGAGAGCCAGTTCAGAAGGCGCGAAGCGTGGGCAACTGTACAAGGCCAGGGAGCCTGGCTCAGGACATCCGTAGCGAGCGGCGCGAAAGCCGAAAGCCAAGGATACACATGGGGCCCGTCCACGGCGATGCCCAAGGAGCCCGAGGCTTCTTGCGTGGATTGGACGGCACCCCCCACCGTCTCCCCCCTCTCCGCATAGAGCGCGCGACGTAGCGCGGATTGGCATCTTCACCATAGGGAGGGCGCGCCAAATTGTCAAGGAAACGAAGGGCGGAGACCCGGGCAGAGGAAACGGCGGGACCATCTATGGGGAGCGAGCACGGCCGAGACACGTGCTCCTTCTTCTCCCCGCTCACCAATTGCTTGGCTACCTGATTACTTGTTTATCGAATGAACCACTGCTGGCCCCTGGCTTATTGGCAGCGGCTCTGCTTTCCGTCGGGATAGTACATGAAGGCGCCGTTCACCCAGACGATGTCGTTCTCGAAGCAGCTTGTGGGCCGGGGGCTCACCGTGAGCACCGAGGTAAAATCAGGGCTGTCTGCCGTGCTTAGCATGCCCAGCGAGGCCACGGCGAAGTCCGTGCCCGTCGAGGTGGACGCATACTGATACTTGGCATTCCATGGGTCGGGGTTGGGCACCGACTTCAAGTAGTAGGGCGCCAGCTCTATCATGTCCGGAATCGTGTCCGTGGCGGCATAGGTGGTGGTGGCGAGAGGAAAATGACTGGTGTCCGTCGCGTAGGAGTTGCACGCCGTGCCCATGCCCCGGATTTCTCCCATGGCGCGCTTTTGCTTCGCCTTTTGGATGGCCGAGATCATGTTGGGAATGGCGATGGCCGCGATGATGCCGATGATGGCGACGACGATGAGGAGCTCAATGAGGGTGAACCCCTTCTCTTCCTTCATTTTGCTCACCGTTCTCCCTCCAAGGAAGGAGAGCGACGCAACCTTGGTGCCACAGCACAACTCTCTGGTTTTAAAGGGATGGGCCGATTTGGGCAAGGCCTTGCGCCGCCCAGCGGCACCGCAAAAGTACCACAAAGTGTCACCTTGAGGTCACAAGGGGTGGAGGGTGATTCGGAGAATCTCGCCGGGGCCGAAGAGGCGCATGGGAGGCCCCCAGGTACCCGTGCCGGGGGTGACGATCAAGGTCATCCCGCCCACGGCGTACTGCCCCACCAAGTATGGGTAGAAGAGTTTGACAATGTATCCGAAGGGCCAGATCTGGCCGTCGTGGGTGTGGCCCGAGAGCATGAGGCCCGCGCCCAAGCCCGATGCCTCCTGGACCTGAAGGGGGGAGTGGCATAGGAACACGGTGGCTCCTTCGGGGCGTCCCTGGAGGGCCCTGGCCACGGGGTCGCCGTCCATCTTGAACTGGCGCCGTGCCGAGAGGTCGTCCACCCCGGCGAAGACCAGCCCCGGCGCCACCAGTTCGCTTCGGTCACGCAGGACCTTGAACCCCGCCGATTCCATGAGGGCAACGCACCGCTCCAGCCCCGCGTAGAACTCGTGGTTGCCCGTGACGGCCCACACGCCCAGGGGCGCGTGAAAGCGACGCAGCTCGGGAAGGAGCGGCTCCACGGCGCCCGCGTCGCCGTCGATGAGGTCTCCCGTGATGACCAGCACATCGGGATGGAGGGCCTCTACCTGCGTCACTCTGTCCTGCAACCAGCGGCGCCCGAGCATGTCTCCCAAATGCATATCCGAGAGCTGGACCAGGACCTTTCCGTCCAATGCCGGAGGCAGGCCCGCGAGCTTTACCTCGTACTCCTTCACCACCGGGGCGCGAAGGCCCTGAACGAGGGCGAGGCATGAAAGAAGCCCCGCGGCGGCGAAGGCCGACACTCGCGCCGCCGGAACCAGGCGAGGGAAGAGCCAGCCGAAGCCCGTCACCAAGTCCGCGGCCAAGAGGCACACCAGGGAAATAAAAAGGACTCCGATCCAGAGCGAGCCCACGGCCTCCAGGGTGCGGCCCGTCCGGCCCATGCCCGCGTGGGCCGCGAAACGGCCCAGAGGGAAACTGAGCCAGAGAAGGACGGCTGCGCCCAAGAGGACCCGCCGCACGGCCACGGCCGTCACCAGGGGCCAGGCGCGCCACAGGACATAGGCGTGCATCCCGGTCCAGACCGTCAGAACAATGCTAAGGAACACCACGAACCTCCATACGGATGGCACCGCCGCCTCCAGAGGCCTCTTTTGCGCCGGCCCGAAGCCGGTCAGTATAGGCCACTTTGAACCCTACGGCGCCGTTGGCGCGCGAGTTTCTCCTGCTCCTGCTAAAATGGGCGGAGCCCAACGCGCTCTTGCCGCGCCGAACCGGAGGATGACATGACCTGGTGGCATTTGGAGCTTGCGTTCATCGCCCTCCTCATCCTGTTCAACGGCGCCTTCGTGATCAGCGAAATCGCCCTGGTGTCGGCCCGCAAGGCCAGGCTCCAGCAGTGGGCCAACGAGGGCGACTCGAAGGCCAAGGCGGCCCTCGGACTGGTGAGCGAGCCCCGGCGGTTTCTTTCCACCGTACAAATCGGCATCACCCTCGTGGGTATCCTGACGGGAGCCTTCGGCGGCGCCACCGTGGCCGAATCCCTGGCGGGAGTCCTGGCGGGTGTTCCCTCCTTCGCCCCGTACGCCCATGCCCTGGCCCTCGGCGCCGTGGTGCTCGCCATCACCTTTCTCACCCTCGTCTTCGGGGAGCTGGTGCCCAAGCGCATCGGCCTCAACCACCCCGAGCGGATCGCCTCCTGGGTCGCCGGCCCCATGAGGACCCTGAGCGCCTTGGCCGCTCCCGCAGCATGGATCCTGGACGCCAGCTCGGACCTGACCCTTCGTGTCCTGAGGATCAAACCCTCGGAGGAGCCGCCCGTAACGGAGGAGGAACTGAAGATCCTCATCGAGCAGGGCACGGCCGCCGGTGCCTTTGAGACCGCCGAGCGGGACATGTTCCACCGCGTCATCCGCCTGGGCAACCGCCAGGTATCCTCCCTCATGACGCCTCGGGCCGAGGTCGTATGGCTCGACGTGAGCGACCCGCCGGAGGAGGTGCGCCGCAAGATCACGGGGCACTATCACAACCGGTTCCCCGTCTGCCGCGGGAGCCTTGACGACATCGTGGGGGTGGTCCAGTCCAAGGAACTCCTGGCTCCCAGCTTGGCGGGGAGGCCCATGGACCTTCGCGGAGCCCTCCACCCGCCTCCCTTCGTGCCCGAGGGGACACCCGCCTTGAAGGTCCTGGAGATGTTCAAGCGCACGCCCCTCCACATGGCCTTGGTGGTAGACGAGTACGGCGGCCTCAAGGGCGTCGTGACCCTCAACGACCTCCTCTCCTCCATCGTGGGCGAGTTGCAGGAAACGGCCGAGGCTCAGGAACCCGTCGTGGTCCGGAGGGAAGACGGCACCTGGCTCGTGGATGGCATGATGCCCGTGGACGAGTTCAAGGATACCTTTGGCATTCCCCGCATGCCCGGCGAGGAGAAGGGATACTTCAACACCGTGGGCGGTTTCGTGATGATGCAACTGGGCCGCATCCCCAAGGCCGCCGATCACTTTCACTGGAACGGCTTCCGCGTGGAAGTGATGGACATGGACGGCCGCCGCGTGGACAAGGTACTCGTGACGCCGCCCAAGACTCCGGTGGGCGAGGAGGAACCGTGACGGTGCTCGGCGTGGAGGAGGTCATGCGGCTCCTCGGCTTGAAGCCCCTGCAGGGCGAAGGCGGATTTTACGCCGAGACGTACCGGAGCACCCATCTCCTGCCTCCCGCCGCCCTCCCAGCAGGCTATGGCGCCCCCCGGTCCGCGGGAACGGCCATGTTCTATCTCCTCACCGCGGACACTTTCTCCCGCCTCCATAAGCTCAAGGGGGACGAGGTTTACCACTTCTACCTGGGGGACCCCGTGCAGATGCTCACGCTCAGCCCAGAGGGTTCCGGAGAAACGCTTCTCCTCGGGCCGAATCTGGCCGATGGCCAGAAGCTCCAGCACGTGGTCCCAGGGGGAGTTTGGCAGGGAAGCCGTCTCCGGCCCGGCGGCCGCTTCGCCCTCATGGGCACCACCATGGCCCCGGGGTTTGACATTCGGGACTACGAGTCCGGAGACCCCCGTGCCCTCGCCGCCACCTATCCCGGCTTCGCCGGTCTCATCAAGACCCTCGCGCCAGATGTGAGTCGATGACAAGGTAAGCACGGAAATCAGGCGCTTTCCTGCACGGGCCGCCTCGTCCGAGCCACGCGGACCCCGCGACTGCAACATCGTGCCCCTGGCTTTGATGATCCCACCGAAGGATTTCCAGGCACCGGCCGTTAAACACAGTAGGATCGGGACGGCACTGGAGGATCGACAGAGCAGGAGGGCACCATGACCGTTAGGATTGAAGGGCAGCGGAGGCATGTGAAAAGCTCGGGCCTGCTCGTCGCGGCGCTCGCCCTGTCGCTCGCGCCGGGCGCGGCCGCTCAGGTCCACGTGGAGCGGAGCCAGGACGGGAAGATACTGATCACGGACCAGGCCGGAGGAGGAACCCGGATCTATACCGACGCGGGCTCGGCCCCTAACTGGCGGCACAAGGACGGCCGCCTGGAGATCTGGCAGCCCGCCCGAAAGGACTGGATTCAGGCTCCCG
>JAKBES010000240.1 GCA_021833665.1 Acidobacteriota bacterium | reverse complement strand
CAAAGTCCCAGGCGTCGAGAAGGCCCGCATCCACCTCGTGTGGTCGCCCCCGTGGTCACCCGAAATGATGAGCCTGGAAGCGAAGATGTCCTTGGGATTTGCCTAGCCCGCGGCCCGCGAGATCTTCCGAGCGGCCTTCAAGGACCGTCCCATGCCGCGACGGCCTGCCCCCTCCAGGTGCGCGAATGGGCTGCACTTGTTACCGGTCCGTATCAGTCCTATACTTTCCCAAGGTTGAATGGGGAAAGCGATGTTGGAGAGCCCGACCCTCCTGGTGACGGACGATGATCCCGATACGGTCAAAATCCTCACGCGGTACCTGGACGGATACGACTATCACATTCTGACCGCCGGCAACGGCAAGGAGGCTCTCGCGATCATCGAGCGCGAGCCCGTCCACCTCCTGATCACCGATCTGGTCATGCCCAGCATGGACGGGCTGGCCCTGACCAAAGCCGTCAAAGCGTACAATCCCGCCATCGTCGTCCTCATGGTCACCGCCTTCGCCTCCATCGAAACGGCGGTGAAGGCCATGCAGGCGGGCGCCGCCGACTACATCACCAAACCCGTCATTCCCGAGGAACTCAAGATCAAGGTCTCCAAAGCCCTCGAGCACTACAGCCTCCAGCAGGAGGTGCGGGAGCTGCGCGACCAGCTCTCCCAATCCGCTCGGCCGCCGAACCTCATCGGGGACAGCGCCAAGATGAAAGAGGTCCTGTACATGGTGGGCCTCGTGGCACGGCGCGAGGTGCCCGTGGTCCTCACGGGGGAGAGCGGCACGGGCAAGGAGGTGGTGGCGCGCGCCATCCACGCCCTTAGCCCGCGTGCCTCGCAGCCCTTCGTCCCCATCCACTGCGGCGCCGTTCCTGAAACCCTCCTGGAAAGCGAGCTCTTCGGGTACCAGAAGGGTGCCTTCACGGGGGCCACGTCCGCCAAGAAGGGCCTCTTCGAGGAGGCTCACGGCGGGACGCTCCTTCTGGACGAGGTGGGCGACGCGCCCCTGTCGATCCAGATGAAGCTATTGCGGGCATTGCAGGACGGCCAGGTGAGGCGCCTGGGCAGCACCCAGACCGTCAGCTTCGACGTGAGGGTGGTGGTGGCCACCAACCGCAGCCTCGAGCAGGAAATCGCCGCGGGGAGATTCCGCGAAGACCTGTACTATCGCCTCAGCGTGGTCACCATCGTCGTGCCGCCGCTCAGGGACCGTAAAGAGGACATCCCCCTCCTCGTGGACCATTTCATCCGCCTGTACGGCCCCTTGATCAACCCCTCCGTCGAGGGCATCGCCCCGGAAGCCCAGCGCAAACTCCTCAGCCACAACTGGCCGGGCAACGTCCGCGAGCTGGAAAACGTCGTGAGGCGCGCGCTCGTGCTTTGCCGAAGCGGCCAGATCACCCCCGATGACGTGGTGCACCTGGGAGTGGACGCCGCCGCCCACGGGGAGCCAGAGGTTCTGGCTCCGGGCGGGCTGAACGAGGCTCAGCGCCGCTTTCTGAGGAAGTATTTCCTGGAGGCGCTCGAACACCGCAGGGGGAACATCAAGCAGGTGGCGGAGGATGCGGGCATCAGCCGGAAGAACGTGTACGAGAACCTCAAACGGCTGGATATCGAACCCGCGGCATTCAGGGGGAGACGATGAAACCGGACGACGAACAACTCTTCTTCGGCCACGATCTTGCCACGCCCTTGACCAACCTTCACGGAGCCCACTTCCTCCTTAAGGCCTCCCTCAAGGGCGAGAACCCCGCCGCGCAGGAGGCCCTGGACATCCTCCAAGGCAACATCCACAGCATGGAGCGCATGCTGGGATGGTACTGGCGCATCCGCGAGGTGGAAGGCCAGCTCCAGCCCGTGGACCCCTGGCCCCTTTCGGGCCTTTTCGCCCGGCTGGCCGGCCGCATCGAAGGCGAGGAGCTGCCCGTGCACCCGCCTGCGGCCGTGGCCTGCCAGGGCCGCACGCAGGTTCCCCAGGAGCCGCTGGAGATCGGCCTTCTGGGGGCCGCCATCACGCTGAATTCGGCGTCGGAGCGGGACGTGCGGTGGACCTTCGAAGCGGGTGAAGGTGTCCTTTGGAGCCACGTTGAGGTGGACGGAGATCAGGATCTCCTCGATCCCGGCCGCCTCTTTCGCAAGGTCTACTGGCCCAGCCGCAGGAAGATCAGCTCGTGGAGCGATCCGTCCCTGCCCTACCTTCGGACCGTTCTGGAACCCTTCGGAGGTTCCCTGGAGCTGGTCTGGGCGGGGGACCTGTGGCGCCTGACGGCGTCCGTGCCCGTCGTGCCATGAAAACCGTGTTGGTGGTGGAGGACGATGCCCACCTCCGCCGGGTCTTCCGGACGCTTCTGGAAAACGAAGGTTTTAGCGTGGTCGAGGCCGCCGACGGCGTCGAAGGCGTGGCCGCGGCTCGGGCCCATGCGCCCGCGTGCATCGTGACGGACACCATGATGCCCCGCCTGGACGGCATCGGCATGCTGGCGCGCCTGGCGGAGGCGGGAGGAACCCGCCCGACGATCATCGTCTCCGCCGTCCATAAGCTGCCGCCCCTGGACGAGCTTCAAGCCCTAGGCGTGAGGCAGGTGTTCGGAAAGCCGTTCGCCTTCGACCAGCTCCTCGCCGCCGTGGTGAAACTCACGGGGGAGTGAGGGGGGAGGCGAGACGCGAAACGCTAGACGCAAGACGCGGGAGGCGAGACGCGAAACGCTAGACGCAAGACGCGGGAGGCGAGACGCGAGATGGGAGAGGCAAAGGACACCGCGTGAAGCAACGGTACGGACCGGTTCGGGGCCATGGCCTGTTAGGCCTATTTGGGCTTTGAGTCCATGGCTCCCTTGATCATGAGAAGCCCAGCGGACATGCCGAATCCCGTCCCAACAAGAACGACGGCCAGCGCCCAATCAGGGAGGCTGCGGAGACCGCCCCACACCATTAGCACCTGCATGGCTGCCATGAATAAAAAAGCGAAGCCCGTGATCGCGCCCGTCCTTTGGCTCTCGATTCGAACAGTTGCCATTCGAAACAGGGCCACCAAAAAGACCAGTATGAGGATGACCCCGAAGCCAACGGGCGCATAATAGTATCCGTCCATTAAGAACACTCCTTCTGGGCCGAAGAACCCTGGGGCCACTTTACCTGGTCACCCGCTTCCTTGACAACTTGATCAACCCGACTACCTGATCCCCCAGTTCCGCAATCCCCTCATCCCCTCATCACGGCATTCCGCCCCTCACGTCGTGAATCGTTAATCCCACCTCGGGGAGAAGCTTGTAGAAGAGATCCACGGGGAAGCCCACGACGTTGTGGAAGGAGCCCTCGATGGCGCGGAGGAAGACGGCGCCCAGGCCCTGGGCGGCGTAGGCTCCCGCCTTGTCCATGGGCTCCTTGCTGGCGACGTACCAGGCGATTTCCGCCTGGGTCATGGGATGAAAGGTGACCCGGCTCTCGCTCAGGCCCGCTGCCTCGCGGCGTGAACCCTCAACGCCGCTCCGGCCAGATCCCTTCTCGATAGCCCGTAGGAGGCACACGCCCGTGAGCACCGTGTGGGTGGCGCCCGACAGGAGGCCCAGCATGGCGGCGGCCTCCCCTTCATCCCGGGGCTGGCCCAGGACGCGCCCGCCCAGGACCACGAGGGTGTCCGCGCCGATGACCAAGCCGTACCCGTCCCGCCGGGCCGCCACGTGTTCGGCCTTGGCCCGGGCCAGACGAAGAACCTGCTCCGCGGGCGTTTCGCCGGCCAGGGCGTCCTCGGGGACCCCCGAGGGGGCCACCTGGTGGGGCACGCCGAGCATGTCCAGGAGCTGGGTCCTTCTGGGGCTCCTGGACGCGAGAAGGACGATCACTTGGAGAATTTCACCACGAGCACGATGGCCAGGAGCAGGCCCACGAGGGTTAGAGGATTCACGGACAGGGAAATGCCGAAGATCACCTGGATGACGCTCAGGTCGAGGTGAAGGGGCTCTTTCAGGCCGATGGAAACCCCTTTAAAGAAGATGTCGTGCCAGGCGCCCGAGGGCAGCAGCATTCCCACCACCTGCCCCAGGATGGTTCCGATGACGGTGCCCAAAAGGAGGACGAGGATCGCTCCGAACCACCCGAGCTTCACTGGATGGTTCCCTTCGGCATGATGGGGCCCGCGGGTTCCACGGGGATGGGCCCGAAGGCCCGCTCGTAGCGTTCCAGATTCTCCGTGAGGGTCTGGACGACCTGTTTGAGGGCGATGGGATTGGTGAGAAGGCGGGACATGATCTTGACCTCGGGCTTGCCGGGGACGATGCGTCCGAAGTCCATGACGAATTCGGCTTGGTTATGGAACACGGAGAGGAAATTCACGTAGGTGCCTTCGGCGGTTTTCTCGTCCACCTGGATCTTGAGCTCAAAGGGCGGGTTCTTGTCAGCCACGGCCGGCCTCCTCCACGCCCGATTGTACGGCCCCCGGGGTTTTGCCGTCAACGGGCCTCAGCGCGCTTGGAAGGTGGGAGGCGGGAGCGGCGGTGACCACGCAGTCCACGCCGCCGTCGCTGAAAGCGAGGGAGAGCTCGGCCCCCGGCGGCGCCTGGGAGGCGCTCGTGACGGGACGTCCGCCGGCGGCGAAGGTGGCGGTGTACCCGCGGGCCAGCACGCCGAGGGGGCTGAGGGAATGGAGGAGCCGGACGAATCCGGCGAAGTTGTCCTCGGCCCTCAGAAGGGGAGCTTTTCCCGCGGCCGCAAGGCGCGTCTGTGCCGCCGCGGCCCGTTCGCTCAAGCCCTTCACCCACCGCCGTACGGCGTCGGGGGTGAGGGCCCGCTGGCAGTAAGCGAGGCGTTGCACGTCATCCTGGAGCCTGGACGCCATGGCCCGCCCGGCGGCATCGGCGGCGCGGTCGGCTCCCTCTTGGATGCCCTGGATGCGGCGTCCGGCCAAGCCGCCCAGACGCTCGGGGCGGGCGCGATCGAGGCGCTCCTTCGCCAAGAACAGGCGGCTCTGAATCTGGCGCGCGAGACGCCGTCCGGCCTCCTCGGCCTTCATTCTTGCCTCCCGCGTCGTGGCGGTCAGGAGCTCCGCCGCCACCGAGGGCGTGGGGGCGCGAAGATCCGCCGTGAGGTCCGTGAGCACCGTATCCACCTCGTGGCCCACGGCGGACACGACGGGAACGGGGCACGCCGCCACGGCTCTGGCCAGGGTTTCGTCGTTGAAGGCCCACAGGTCCTCCATGGAACCACCGCCCCGCGTGAGCAGCACTGCGTCCACGTCCGCCGCCCGCGCGGCGCGGTGCAACGCCGCAGAGAGGCTCGCGGGCGCCAGAGCCCCCTGCACGAGAGCCGGGACCACGAGCACCCGGAACGTGGCCCGCCTGCGCCGCAGCACGGAGAGGACGTCGCGGAGGGCGGCGCCCTCCAGGGACGTGACGACCGCCACGCGGCGAGGGAAGGGGGGAATGGGCCGCTTCCGGGCGGGGTCCGTCAGGCCTTCCTCCATGAGGCGCTTCTTGGCCTGTTCGAGGGCCATCTGGAGCGCTCCCAGCCCCGCAGGCTCCAGGACCGTGGCGTAGAGCTGAAGATCGCCCGCGGCTTCGTAGACCGACAGCCTGCCCCGCGCCAGGACGATCCTCCCGTTCTCGGGCTCGAATCCGAGCCGCAGGGCGTGCGTCCGGAACAGGACGACCTTCAGGGAGGCCCTGTCGTCCTTCAAGTTGAAGTAACAGTGTCCCGAGGCGGCGCGCTTGAAGCCCGTCACCTCGCCTTCCACCCACACATCGGGGAAGGCGGCCTCCAGCTCCGAGGAGAGGAGGCGGACGAGCTCGGAAACCGCGAAGACCGGCCGGCCGGCCCATTCCTTTGTCATGGGGGAAGTGTAGCAGAAACGGGAGACGGGAGACGCGATTA
>JAKBES010000239.1 GCA_021833665.1 Acidobacteriota bacterium | reverse complement strand
GCTCCTCCAGCATGCGATTGTCCGCGTGGCCGAGGGCCTTGCTGACGAGATGCCCGGGGAGGCCGGCGCTGAGCATGCGCACGGCGAAGCTGTGGCGGAGCTCATGCCACCTCATATCCGGCAGCCCCGCGCGCTGCAGTGCTCTCTTGAAGAGAGGGGTCTGGTGGTTCCTTCCCCACGGCTCCCCGTTCGCTTTGAGGAAGACGAAGTCCTTCGGCCCCTTCCCCTGGATGAGCCGGCGGAGCAGGGCCACCGCTTCGTCGGAGAGGGGAATATCCATAGACTCCCCGGTCTTCTCCAGCGGGGCCGGAATGTTGAAGGTGTGCCGATCCAGATCGAGCTGATTCACGCGCAGGGTTGCCAATTCCGAATAGCGGGCCCCGGTCAGCAGCGCTCCCTGAGCCAGTTCCTTCAGCCCAGGCTCACAGGCGTCCACGAGCCTGGTCTGCTCCTCCAGCGGCAGGGCGCGGATGGTCGTGAATTTGACCCCCTTGAACTTCTTTGCATCCCGCCAGATGGACTCGTTCAGGTGAAGTTCGTCCCGCAGCGTGCGGGTATAGGTCAGGGCTGCTTTGAGGATGCCCAGCACCCGGTTCGCCGTAGCTTTCCGGGCGCGTTTGGCCTCCTGGTTCTCCGGGGTGTTATCCGGGACGAGCCATTTCCCCCCCGACTTCTCCCGGCCCGCCCGGGTCATCCTCTGGTGGTTCGCGATGTCCTGATGCCACTTCACGATGTCGGCCGTGGTGAGGTCCTTCAGATGGATGTCGGCGATCTCGTTCGACAGGATGTGGCAGGTCGCCATCTGCCGGGCCCGGTCCGGAGACTTGCTATTGATCTCCAGCATGGCGAGGTAATCCATCACGGCATCGCGGACCAGGAGCGGCCGCGTTCGCTCCTTGGGATGGGTCGTCCAATGCCGCTCCGGCACGCCCCGGAAGAGCGCCCTGGCCTTGTCCAGAGCCTCGAGGAAGGAAAGCACGCGCCGGCCATCCGAAGGCATCGTATCGTCCGCATCTCCCAGGGCCACCTGCTTGCGAGGCGGGTCCATCTGGCTGTCCTGCATTCGGCAGAGCCAACGTCCGCGGCGGTAGCCGGCGCGATAGCCCAGGGCCAGGCCACTGACGAAGGGCTGCCAATACGGCGCCTGACGCCGTTCCAGCTTCAGGCGCGCGTTGGGATCGTCCAGGCGAAGGAGCTTGGGGCCGGTGGTCATGGTGCCTCCATTTTGTGCCTCGCTCACAAAACAGTCCCATGGTAGGCTTCTTTGCGGGGCAATTGAAAAATAAGGTAAAATGCTCCATTCCGTTTTGCTTGAACGGCAGGCAAAGCCTCTCATACCCCTCTAGCAAGGGGGTAAAGTGGAAGGAAAGGATGCTCCTGAATCGGGTGGATTCGGTACTGGATGCCACCGGGAGCCACCTCAAAGCCGTTCATGAGGGAGTGGTCATCCTGGCGAAGGGAACCCAGCAGACGTGAGCTGGGACTGGCTGGAGCAGGTCCGGGCTGGCTCCGCTCGTGCTCGGGAAGGTTCGCAGGACAAGTCCTCGAGAGACCCGCCCGACCCGGATCGAGACAGGTAATTTCGCAGGGAAGGGGATTCCCATGCGCCGGCTCGTGACGATCACCGGGCTATGCGCGCGGGTCATGGAGAACGTGCGGCGGGTGGAGGGACTGCTGGCCGTGCGGTGCCCCGCATGCGGAAAGGGATCAGGGGATCCGCATGGATCAGGCATGGGGGAAGGTGCAGGACTTCTGCTGCCTCACGCAGAAGCGGAGTCGCAACCCGTCGAACCGAGGGGCAAGCTTGATCAAGGGCGGATGTCGACCGGCACGTTCACGACCGGCACCTCCGTGGAGAGGCTACAGAAGCTGGTCTACGGGTGCTCTGCCTCGTCAGGTTCTAGGGAGTGGGCCTCATGGGACATCCACCCTCTGTCACACACCCTTGCTTGAAGATGGTCGATCCTGCCTGGCCCAACACCCAGGGGGATTGGAAGGATGAGACCCGGGTGGGCAAGGATTGAACCTCTGCGGCACGATTGCCCTCGAATCCAGCAGGAGAGAGGATCTCGAGTCCCTCACCGCAGGCCGTCGATACAGATTCATCCACGGTCGGACGAATTGATGCCTGCTGACGATCAGGCTCGAGTAGTGGCGGACGAAATGGATCGACTCGACCTGTCCGTTCTCACGGGTACCTACGCGTGGTTTGGGACGGCGGCGAGGAACCCTGCGGACATTCCGAACTGCGCCTTCTGACGACCTGCCAGGGGCTCATACACCCGGTTCAAAGGTCATCTGGGGGTGGGCCTCGATCGGGTTGCCCTCACAGCGGAGGTGATGTGTGACGCCATGAACCTGTGGCCGCTTCTGCCGATAGCCGAGCAGGCCAGAGGGAGGCTGAGCAGCAGCCGAGGGTCTGGGGGAAGAGATCCAGGGGGTGTCGGCGGACACTGGTCGTGCCAACGAGGCCCGTCTGGAAGGCCTGATAAACCTCCGTGTGGAAGGGGTCATACCCAACGCCAAACCCGGAACCAAATCGGGGGCTGGGCTGGCGGCCATCCGCTGGACGCGGCCTGAGATGGTTTGGGCGAGGTACGGGAGGGCCGGTCCCACCAGGCTCTGCCAAGAATGGGATGACCCGCATTCAGGGGATGGGGCCCAAGCTGCCCTGTGGGGTCCTCGAGCCCATCCTTTGGCAGATGGAGCAGGGGCTCGTGGCTGTACAAGTCACCTGGGCGAGACCGTGTGTCCCGCAAGCTCAAGGACCTCTGAAGAGCAGGGGAGGCGCTACAGCGGACCCACCGCGATTTGAAACCTCAGGCAGGTCAAGGGCGATCCGGCTCTCTCCGAATCTCGAGGCTGGCATTCTTCTGCCGAAACCTCCCCAGCCCTCAATCCCACCCGGGTGATTGGCGCCTCTAGGTGAAGATTTAAAGAATCAATGAATATGCAAGGCAAGGATAAAACAAATAATAACAATTAAATTACCCCCTTGCTAGAGGGATAAAATAAAGAATAAGACGCAATACTCCATCTGGAAGCCTTGATAGGGCCGCGGAATTGAAAAATCGTAATTTTGTAAATGTATAAATGTAATAAGTTAAATAATAAAGCCCAAAAAAAGACTCGGCCGAGTGGGCGGCACGACCTCCTGGGGGAATCATCTGGGCGCCCGAACGCCGTGGCGCTGCCTCGGTGCCTCGAAAGACAGCAGTGTCTTTGGAAAGGCTCCCCCACTTATGCGAATGCCCAGTATCCCTCATCCAGTCCTTCTGCCTTTGGCTACCCATGAGTCTGGGCGAAAGGTCTGCCGCATTCAGGATGCAGATAAATACCTGGGCCTTGAGCTGTTAATGACTTTCCACGCTATCGTGGAAAATCGGATTTGGTCGGGTCGGTGCTGGGGGTCGGTGGGCACCCATGGAATACTCACCATCGCGCGGTCAGGTAGGGCGAGCCTCCTGAGCAATTCGTACGAGGCCGGCAGAACGTCAAGCCACCGATTTTGGGAAGCCCCTGTGCTTGGTACTGAGGCTGAGAAGGCCGGTGGGTGGGCTTCATGAGTCGGACCTACCTGAACACCGATCAGGTCGCAGAGCTTTTGGGCCTACGTCCTTCCACACTGGCCGATTGGCGCTGGCAACGGAAGGGAC
This sequence comes from Acidobacteriota bacterium, assembly GCA_021833665.1. Classification (GTDB taxonomy): domain Bacteria; phylum Acidobacteriota; class UBA4820; order UBA4820; family DSQY01; genus JAKAJA01. The sequence continues at coordinate 2,218 of JAKBES010000239.1, read as the reverse complement.
CGCCGTGGATCCAGGTCTCTCGGGGTTGTGTCCGGTACGATCAAGCAGCTCTGGAAGACTGGCTGGTGAGTCGGACCATTCACGAGATTCCTGACGATTCCTAGCACTACTGTGTTCCAGACGGACATGGAGTGGGCTGAGGAGCCGAGCAGGATCACGCCGAGATCAAGAGCGAGCTGGGCTTGGAGCGGATGCCGAGCGGCATGTTAAAGACGGCGCCCTCGTGCTCCTGGGGATGCTGGTCTTCGACGCGCTCCGGCTGCTAGGGATCCTCGGGAAGGGCGTCATCCGCCGCTGTCATCCCGCCAAGCGCCGTCGCCTGAATACAATCACCCAGGAGCTGATCCAGATTCCCGCCCGGATCCTGAGGGGCTCCGGCCAATTCAAGCTGGACATCGGTCAAACCCTCCGCAAGCGCAGGCTTCAACGGCTTCTCAAGCCGCTTCAGTATCCTCGGGCATTACCGGGGTGTGCTGCAGAAATCCCGATGGCCGGTTTTCAGGACCGGCAGGATGGGTTTCTCGGAACCGCCTTGCTACTCGCCCATGGCCTCTGCAATTGGAGCACTCACAGCAGCAGCAGCGTCCCTCGCTTTCCTGACTTTGGCATAGTGCTTCGCGGTCGTCCTCGCATCTTTGTGCCCGAGCAGAGCCGCTCCAGTCTTAGGGTTGACGCCCTGTGCCTCTGCCTCGGATGCGGCCAGCGACCGAGAATCGTGCAGGTGCAGATCCTTGATTCCAGCCTTCTCGCAGACGGCCTGCCAGGTCTTATGGAGCCCGTTTCGAGTGAGGGATTCTCCCTTGGCCCTTCCCGGAAAGTAGTAGGGGTTGTCTTTCTCCTTTGGAAGGGATTGAAGGATCTTCACGGCAGGCGGTGGTAGCTCCAGCCTCTTGTCCCCCGAGGTAGCTCGGGTCTTGTGGATCCGGATCATCGCGTAACCCTCATCCAGAAAGGTGTCCCGATCTCTGCGAAGTCCCAGGACTTCGGATACCCGTCCCCAACAGAGCAGAACCATCCGAATGGCCGCCAACGCGTAGAGACTGTGTTCCCCCGTCAGATCCTTGCAGGCCTGCCCGATGGCCGCCAGCTCTGCCTTCGTGATGTCGCGGAGCCTAGGGTTCTCTGGATTCCGTTGCACGTTCAGGCACGGGTTCACACCCACCCGAATCTCCCACTCTTCAATTGCCAGGGTCATCATGCACGACAGGACAGCCAAGGCCCGGTTCGCTGCGATGGGCTTTTCGATTTTCTTGTGCCACTTCCCGATCTGATCTCTGGTGATGCTTTTGGCGCCCAGCTTTCCGAGACCGGGAAGGATGTACTTGTCCAGGGCCGATCCATAACCCTCCTGAGTGCTGGCTGACTTACCGGGGAGGTATTCCAATCGGAATTTTTTCGCCAAACCATCGATGGTCAAGCCCTCATTGGCCGCCTCTTCAATGGCCTTTTTGGGATCAGTGCCGTTCTCTACCTGTACGCGCAGGTCTCGGGCCCTCTTTTGCGCCCGGTTCAGCGGGAGGGTGCTGAAGTCTCCGAGTTTGAGCCACTGCTTCTTGGACGCCCTGCCTCCCATGCGGTAGACAAAGGACCAGGTCTTTGAACCCGATTTCCGGATCCGGAGCACGAGGCCCGGGGTTGCCGGATCCCAGTGATTTCCTGGGGTCACGAGCCGTTCCAATCCGCGCTGGGTGTAATCCATTCATCCATGCTACCACTGGGCTACCACCGGGCTACCACGGCGCCAAGAATTGACCAGATTGATGGCGATTCATATGATCAATAAATATGCCTAAAATCATAAATTAACGATTTATGCCGATCCAGGCAACCACCCGTAAAACATAATTGGAAATCGTGTAACGGTCAAAAGCCGTTCGAGGGTTCGAATCCCTCACTCTCCGCCACCAAAGCCCCGTCACCATTAGGTTTCGGGGCTTTCCTCATCCGGGTGGGGACGTTCATCCAAGGGCCAATCATCCAGGGCCCGGTGCGGGCCGGGCTGAACCGGTCAGGTCAGGGGCCGGGGTTCGGTGGGCCAGGGCTGGCCGAGGACATAGCCCTGCCCCCACGGCACGTCGGCGTCCATGACGGCTTCGAGTTCCTCCATCGTCTCGATGCCCTCGGCGATGAAGCCGATGCGCATCCGGTTCGCGAAGTGGGCGAGGGCGTTCAGCAGGGCGGCCTGGTAGGGGCGGCGGTGCACCTGCTCCACCAGGCT
>JAKBES010000238.1 GCA_021833665.1 Acidobacteriota bacterium | reverse complement strand
GTGAGGGCCTCCAGCACGGCGCGAACATCTTTCTGGGACAAGCCTGTAACCTCAGACAGACTCCGAATCAACTCGGTCTTCGTCATAAGACTTCCTCCTGATTTGTGCAAATCATAGTAGCCTGTTTCGATCTTGTCAAGCGGTGTCAGGCGAGATATTCCCGCGCATCCTGGGCGTCCAGGAGCCCCTCCTGAGCCAGGACGAGCAGGCGCTGGTTCAGGGGCACGCCGCCGGCCTCCACGATGACGCGGCGCAGATCCTCGGGTTTGGGCTCGTCGGCGAGGAGGCCCCGCGCCCCTTCCGTCATGGGCAGCCATTCCAGGACCTCGGTCGTGGGCAAGGATTCCCAGCGGAGGCAATGTTCGCAGCCCTGCCGGGTGAAGAGGGCCAGGGGAAGGCCGTCCCTGCCGGGCACTTCGATGGGCAGTTTGCAGTGCGGGCACACCTGCGCCACGGAGGCCACCGTGAGGATGCCCTTGAGGACGCCCGCCCGCAGGGGCGACCGAAACTGGTTGCGCAAGAGCCAGCGGAGGGCCGAGGCGGCGTCGGGCTGGTGGAGAACGCCCAGCACGCGGGTGTGAGCGGCCGCCAGGAGCGCCAGCTCCATGGACCGCCGCTCCTTGATGGGGAAAAGGGCGAAGAGCGCCGGCTCCTGCTTGAGCGCCATGGTGATGAGCTCGGGCCACGTGGCCTCCCGCTCCCTAGACACCTCCATCTGGGCCGCCCCCTCCACGGCCAGGAGGGAGTATTCCTCCAGGGCCACGGTAGGCTTAAAGGCCCTCGCCAGAGGGCCCAGCAGCGTGTAATACACCTCGCTGATGCCGGCACCAGGCGCTCCCGTAAGGAGGAGGAGGCCGTTGCCACCCGCCAGGCAGTCCTGGATCCCCTCCCGCTCCGCCGGGGCAAGCTGGGACATGAGGCGCTGCCAGTCTCGGGCCAGCACCTTCTCGTCATAGAGGGTCAGGGTGTACCGATTGCCCTGAAGGGTGGACATCTGCTTCACGTGCAGCGTGAGGAATCGCGCCTCCACCTGGAGGCGCACGCGCCCTTCCTGCCTCGGGCTCGACTGGTGATCGCGGAGCCGCGCCAGCTCGATGAGGAGGGCGTCCATTTCCTGCCGCTTCTGGGGGGCCAGCGCGAACCGGTCCTCGATGTTGTCGGCGCCCTTGAAGGCGATGCGCAGGGCCTGCTCGTCGGGTTTCACGTAGATCGTGCGCGAGCCCGTACGGATGGCCTCCGCCAGGACCGTCCGGAGCCACTCGGCGGCGGAGGAATCGGGCTTGAGGGCCGACCAATGGATGGGCCGGATTCGTTTGCCGTGCAGGGCCAGGACGAAGAGGTGGTCGCCCGCCAGGTTCCTCACGACGCCAGGGTCCTTGGCCACGCCGTAGAACTGCTCCAGGGCCCGGATGACCGTCTCCCGCGGGCACACGACGGGATCGATGGTGAGGCCCGTGAGCTCTTCGAGGGCGGGGATGATGGAAGGATTGTCCAGATCCGCGATGGCCACCGTGAGCATGGGGCCGTCTTTCTCCACGGGAATCACTTGGTAGAACTGGGCCAGGTTTCCCGGGATCAGATCGATCACCGACGGGTCCTTGATCCACTGGGGCAGATCGTAGGGGATGAGCCCCATGGAATCGCGCATGAACTGGCTCAGGCGCTGCACGTTCACGTAGCCGAGACGGATGAGGTGGTATCCCAGCCGTCCCCCCGCTCTCTTTTGTTCATCCAGGGCCCGTGTGAGCTGGGTCTCCGTGAGGATACCCTCCCTGAGAAGCAGCTCGCCCATTACGGGCCGGTTGTCAGCGGTCATCTCATGAATTCCCGAAGTGCACTTTCAGCCACCCCTGGTGGGTCATACCATTGGGCCATGCCTGTTCGGGGCCGTCATCGACCTGGACCGTCCCCTCGCCCTGAAATCGCGCCTTGCCGCTGCCCTTCGCGGAGAGTTCCAGATTCCAGCCGCGGATCTCGATGTGAGCCCCGATGCCGATGCACTCCATGGATCCTTCAAAATGGGTGTAGGTGGCACCGTCGGGGTGCTTCTGCATTTCGCCCCACGTGCCGTCCATCTTGACCTGCAGGTTGGAGACGTTCTGGACCGTGAGCGATCCCTTGCCCGAGACGCGCACGGTCCCGCTTCCGCTGGCCCAGAACTTGATCCACCCGTGGGCGCCCTTCGCCCGGAGGCTATGAGGTCCCGCGGCGGCGAAGGATGCGAAGGCACCCGCCAGGAGCAGGCAGAAGGCGACGGCGGCCAGGCGCCTCATGGTCTTCCTCCATAGGTCATGAGCACCTTCTTGATGCACAGGTCTTCAACCACGAGGAGGCCCGCGGCCTCGGCGCGGGCGGCGGCCTCGGGGTGGCTGACGCCCTCCTGCATCCAGACGGCCTTGGCGCCGGTGGCGATGGCCTCCTCCACGATGGGTGGCACGGCATCCGGCGCACGGAAGATATCCACGATGTCCACGGCCTTGCCGTAGGTTGAGAGGCTCGGGTAGCAGGGTTCTCCCAGGACGCTGGTGAGGGCGGGATTCACGGGCACGATGGTGTATCCCTGGGCCTGAAGGTACGCCGCCACGTCGTGGCTGGGCCGTTCGGGCTTGTTGGAGATGCCCACCACGGCAATCACCTTAGCCTCCCGAAGGAGACTGAGCATCTGCGGACTCATGTGGACCTCCTCCTTGTATTCTAATCCAGAGAAAGGGGTCAGGGGAAGGGGTCCCGCGGCCCGCCCGGGGTGATCATCGGCGGTCCGGATGGACCAGGCGCGGGAGGCACCGGGGACAGACGAAGGCCTGGCCGCCTTCGTGGCGCAACTGGATGAGCGGGATCTGATACTCCGTGCTGGAGCAGAACATGCACGAGGGCTTGTCGGTGGTCTCTGCCGGGTGGGTTTGAGGCTGGTCCACGAGGGACCTCCTTTCTTCTTCTGCATAGGTCGTGTTCATGCCAACAGCTGGGAGGGGAAAGGTGAGAAGTGATCGGGTGACTTCCTTCACCGCGCCGCTTGCCGATCCCTTCACGTTTCACTTCTTACTTTTCACTTATAGCTCCTCACTCCTCACTTTCTTAGCCCATCGGCCGCCAGGCCAGCGCCAGGATCAGTGCGGCGGCGGCGTAGCGCAAGGTGAAGACGATGCCCATGGTGCGCACCCTCCACTCGGGCAGGGCCCAGGCGGCCCACAGGTCGCCCAGGAAGACGACGGCGCCGAGGAATCCCCAGCGTGCTACGAGGCCCGAGAGGGGAAGGCCGCCCCACACGGCCGCCCCCAGGAGCGCGGACCCGGCGGTGGCCCATCTCAGGGCGGAGGAGGAGTCTTTGCGCATCCTGGCCCTGAGGACGCCGGGCAGGAAGAGGACCGCGAGGGCGGCCCAGAGGCACGCCGCGTCCATAGGGGCGCCGGGGCGGCCCGCCACAAGGGCCATGGGGCCGGCGAGGGCCGCGTACAGGGCTCCGAGGACTTCTACGGGTAGGGAGCGGGTCCACGCGGGCGAAGCTGCATGGAGGACATAGAGCCATGCGAACGGGGCCACCAGAAGGGCTGCGATGAGGAAGGGGACCGGCGCGGCCAGAACCGCGGGGAGCGCACAACTACCGCCTGCTAAGGCCAGGAAGGCCGGCGGGCCATACCCCGAGCCGCTTCTGCGGGCCCGCTGGGCCATGCCTTTGGCCCCCGTCAGGAGCACGACGCAGGGCAGGAGGAGCCACGGTACGAAGGCGGCGGGCCACGCGGCGGCCAGCCCAGCGCCCAGACTGGTGAGGACCATGGCCCACGCCCCGTGTTCGCCCCAGAACCCCTTCGGCAGCACGCTCACGTGGCTTTCGCGCCTCCTGATCCCCCGGCCGCCGGCTCGCCCTTTCCCGAGCGCACCCTCACGGTAAAAACACTGCCAACCCCCACGGTGCTTTCCACCGAGAGGCTGCCTCCGATGTTGTTCACGGCGTGCTTGGCGATGGCCAGGCCCAGCCCCGTGCCGCCCTTTTCCCGGGAGCGGTGCGGGTCCACCCGGTAAAAGCGCTCGAAGATTCGGGGCAGGTGGGCACTGGGAATGCCCTCGCCCGTGTCCTGCACTTGGATCACCAGCGTGCCGCCTTCTTCGCGCGCCCTGAGGATCACCCGGCCGCTGGGTTTGTTGTACCGGATGCCGTTCTCGGCGAGGTTGCGCAGGGCCATCTCCAAGAGCAGGCGGTCCGTCGTGAGGGCCAGATCCTCGGAGCAGTCCGGCTCCACGGTAACGGAAGCCGCGGCGGCCGCGGATTGGAGCTCTCTGATGAGATCCCCGATCAGCCCCGCCAGCATCACTTTCTCGGTGCGGACAGCAGCCTGGCCCGATTCCAGGCGCGAGAGGGAGAGGAGGTCGTCCACCAGGGCCTGCATGCGGTGGATCTGGAACTCCAGCCGGTCCTGGAAATGGGCCCGCCTCTCGGGAGCCAGAGCCGGATCGTTGAGGGTTTCGGCCAGGCCGAGCATGGCGGTGAGCGGTGTCCGCAGCTCGTGGGAGACGTTGGCCACCAGATCGGCCTTGACGCGCTCCAGCTTGTGCTCCTCCGTGATCTCGCTCAGGTAGAGAACCAGGCCGCCCTCCTCCACGGGTGTGGCGCGGGCCGAGAAGACCCTCCCCATGCCCCGCTCGCCCTCTTCAAGCATTCGGGTCCTCGATGCTCCGTCGGAGAACACCTCGTCCATGAAGGGGGCCAGACCTGGAAGGGCCAGGCTGGCCACGCCGGCCTCCGGACGGAACCTGGGGAAGAGCAGGCTGGTGACGGGGCTGGAGAGGGAAACGGTTCCGTCCCGGCCGATGAGGAGGATGGCGCGGTCGGAGGCGGCGAGGACCGCATTGACTCTCTCCTCGCGCTCGCGGCTGAGGTTCTGGGAGAGCGACAGGTGCTCGGCCATGTCGTTGAACGCGCGGGCGGGGCCCGCGAGGTATCCTCCCGAAACGTCGTCCATGCGCGCCGTGAAGTCCCCGCCCAGTACTCGCCGGACGGCCCGCTCCATGTCACGCCAGGGGCCGAGACACCATTGCACGGCGAGGAGGGCCGAAGCCACCACGATCAGGCAACGTATCGCCCAGGCGCCGGCTCCGTCCAGGCCGCCTCCCCACCAAAAGAGGAGGGCGGTGGCGGCGGAGAGGAGGGTGAACTTGGGGAGCAGGCTCATGGAGAAGAATCGTCCCAGGCCAGGAGGGGATGAACGGACGCCTTTCGAGGAGAGGAGACCCGGCGCGTCATTCGGATTTCATCCGGTAGCCCACGCCCCGCACGGTCTCGACCCACTGATCGTCGCGGCCCATCTTCTCACGCAGGCGGGCGATGTGGACGTCCACGGCCCGGTCCTCCACGGCCCGGTCGTCGGGCCACAGGCCGGTGAGGATTTGCCCGCGGGTGTAGACACGGCCGGGATGGCGGATCAGGAGCTCTAGTAGACGAAACTCCGTGGGGGTGAGGTCGAACACCGTGTCCCCCGTGCCGGCCCGGTAGGTGGCCGTGTCCAGCCACAGGGTGCCCAGCCGCTTGAGGCTCTGCTGGTCTCCTGCCTGGGTAGAGCGGCGTAGGAGGGCCTTCACGCGGGCCATCAACTCCCTCGTTCTAAAGGGCTTTACCACGTAATCGTCGGCCCCCGCGTTCAGGCCTGCCACGGCATCCATCTCCGTGCCACGGGCTGTGAGCATGAGGATCGCGGTCCGGGAAAATCGCTGGTCACCCCTCAAGATCCGGCACAGGTCCAGCCCCGACATGCCCGGGAGCATCCAATCCAGGATGACGAGCTCGGGAACCCGGTCACGGAAGGCCAGGAGGGCCGCCGCCCCGTCTTCAAACCCCGCGGGTTCGTAGCCTTCCCTTTCCAGGGACAGGCACAAGGTCTCT
>JAKBES010000237.1 GCA_021833665.1 Acidobacteriota bacterium | reverse complement strand
GAGCCTCTTCCTCACCCTGGCCTACGGCACCTTCCATCCCCACACAGGCCGGTTCGCGTTCGTGCGGGCGGGCCATCCGCCCGCCTTCCTGCGCCGGGCCGATGGCACCGTCGAACGCCTGAACCCCCGGGGTCTGGGCATCGGCCTCACCGCGGCGCAGTTCACCGGGGCCCTGGAGCTGGCCGAAGGCACGCTGGAGCCCGGGGACCGGCTGGTGTTCTACACGGATGGTCTCACCGAGGCCCTGGATCCCTCGGACACGCTCTACGGCGAGGCGCGCCTGGCGGCCCTGCTGGCCCAGCCCGCGGAGGACTTCCAGGCGGCGATCCTCGCCGATGCCGTGGCCTTCACGGCAGGCCGCCCCCTGGCCGACGACCTCACCCTGCTCATCCTGGGGCGGTGAGGATGGCAGACGGCAGGCCTCCGGCCGGGCTGGCTAGGAGGAGACGATCCCAGGTGGGTTCCCGGGTATCGAGAAGGTCCATGAGGGCCAGTCCGACGCCCGCAGCACCTTCCAGGAGTCCTGGCGTGGCTTTGTACGCATCAGGGTGCGAAGCGTCATCTTCTCCAGCGCCAGCTTCTCTGCGGTTCCGTGCTTCAGGGCGCTGATCCAGCCGAAGCCGCTAGGCTCGATCACGCCTTCGATCTGCGTGGTGGTCACCATGTCGCGGTCACCCACGACTACCACACGGGCCAAGCCGAATCGCTCCTTCAGCTTTGCCACCTGCGCGGGAATGGTTTCGGGATCTCCCGTGTTGCCCTCCACCACTTCAATGGCGACGGGGATGCCATCGCCGTTGCACAGCAGGCCGTAACTCACCTGAAGCCGGTCCGGGCGGTGGTCCCTGGAATACCCGAACTTCGCCAACGGACAGGTCGTGCCCTCGAAGTAGCTGGAGCTGAGGTCGTAGAGCACCGTGCAGCCAGTCGGGAGATGCTTCTTCGCAAGGGCGTTCTCGATCTTCAGACCTCATCCCGACCATAAATCGATGACCATAAATCGTCTGCTCATGTAGATCTGATGCGGATTTGCAAAGAAACGTCCCCGCAATGATCATCACAAACACAGTCCCAGCACTGATTTGGATGGTTCTGCAATATGCTCGAAGGGCTGTGCAAAATCTTTGCCGCCCTACTTCACTGGAGCCCAAGCTGCTTTTTGAGGGTGTGTGTCGTTCCTCGGCTCACCGTCAGCTCGATGCCCTCCGCGACGCGTACCGCAATCCGTCCGGCTGGGAGCGGCCGGAATCCAAGCACGGCTTCGGGGCGCAACAGGACATGCCGTTGTATACGGAGCAGGCCGGCATATGGAAAGGCGCCCTCCACCTCAGAAAGGGCCGTCCACTGGGTCCGGAACCGCTTCCCGCCCGCCCAAGCCCACACGACCTCATCTTCCACTTCGAAATGCGTGACCTTTTTCAGTTCGAGGAAGAGACGGCCCACGCCCGCTTTTACCGTGAATCGGAGGGCTGATGCGGTCGCCAGGGAGCGCAATTCGACCGCATTAAGGAGACGGATCTGGTGGTTCCGGATCCGGTCGAGCGCGATCTGGAGGCGATCCTCGAAAACCGGTTTGAGGAGGTAATCCACCGCTGCGATATCGAAGGCGCGCGTCGCATGTTCGGCATAGGCGGTCACGAATACCACAGGAGGAGGCTCAGGCAGTTCCGCGAGGATCTCGAACCCGCTCCCTCCGGGCATCTGGATGTCCAGGAAGATGGCATCCAGTGCCACGCCAGAGGCAAGCCACTCCTTGAGGCTCGCTCCATTCTCGATCTCCGCCAGAACCTCGCATCCGGCTTCGCGGAGCATGCGGCTCAGGCGGTTCCGCGCCAGCGGTTCATCATCAACCACCACAAATTTGAGAGGCTTCATTCCAGCATATTGACACTTCACGGGCATGGGAGTGGGAATGGGCATCGCCATTGCGGATCAGCCCTGAAATGGGATTAGGATCATTGCCACGGTCCAAGGCGCCTGAGGCTCGACGCGCAGGGTGGCGTGGGGTCCAAAGGCCAGCGAGAGGCGCGACGCCAGATTCTTGAGGCCAAGACCGGCACCTTCCTGGGGATTGTAGGGCATGCCTGAGTTCAGCACGCGAAGCGCGATCTGGTTCCCGGATAATTCGGTCTGAATCCTAAGCATCCCGCCTGCAGCCGCAGGAGAAATCCCATGCTTGATCGCATTCTCAACCAGAGGCTGCAAGAGGAGCGGGGGCACTTTATGGTTTTGCAGGCGCGGCTCCCATTCCCATTCCACCCCCAAGCGAGGCCCCAGGCGGAGGGATTCCAGAGCCAGATAGTCTTCGACGAGGGCGCGTTCCTCACCCAGGGTGAAACGGGCCTGCTCGGAGGCGCGCAGTGTGCGGCGTAACAGATCAGACAAGTTGCGGACGCCCCGTTCCGCGCGGAGGGGATCCGTGTGGATCAACTCGAGCAGGCCATTCAATGCGTTGAACAGCACATGGGGATGCAGCTGCCCCTGGAGCAGACGGGTCTGGGCGATGACCGCTTCCTCACGGACTTCTTCCCGTTCCCGAACCGCACGTTTCCGCGCCGCGATGACCGCGCCGACGGCCACCATGCCAAGTCCATAGGAACCTAGCTGATCCACCATCACGTAGGGCAGATTGATGACCCAGCCCGCACGGACCCTAAGCCAGGCATCCACCCAAACCAGCCCCATGATCCACGCCCCGCACACCCCGATCGCCAGCAGGACGCGTTGTGCGAACGCCAGATGATCGTTCCGGTGCTGGCGCCATCGCCAGGGTGCTGGCGCCAGCCAAAGGAAGCCCAGGGCATACGCCAAAGGCGGAAGGAGATCGGCGGCCATGCGCCACCCGGTCCAGGGGAGGCCAGCGCCCCGGTCCTCCCAGAACAGGATCAGGGCACTAAGGCCGAAAACCACGCCGCCCACCGCCCAGGTCTGGCGTGTGGAAGGAGATAAACGTGTCATCGCGGTGGCCTCGCTTGGGATGCCACCACAGGCATGCCGGTCTGGGGATGGCTATACTTAGGCTGTGTCCTTAGATCGTGGTGGCGGGGTGGCCGCACTGCGGTTTGGTGGTGGTCATCCCAGGTAGGCACGGATTCAGCACGCTTTCCCCACCGCACAGATCGGCGGTGAGTTGGCAGGCAACCATCGCATCGCTAAAATTAACGGGCATGCCGCCGATGGCGTGGTGGAGGGGTGCCCAATCAAGGCGGCAAAGGGTTTCTTTGTTCAGTTTCAGCTTATGGCTCATGGCGCCCTCTGAGAATGAGAATGATTGCCCTGTATCTTCTCGTACTCGGAGGCCGATTGTCCTGGGTCATCGCCAAACCGCATGGCGGCATCGCTGAACGGCAGGGCGAGCATCCGTGGCATCCTGGCGGCAGAGGGGCAGCCCTCTACTACACTTGAGGCTCCAGATTTACATTCTGTCCGATCCAAGTTTCCCGGCGCATCCGGCTTCTTCCTTCCATAACAAATTTGCTGGCCGAAATCACAAAAGTAATGCGGCACCGCTGCTGAGTCTGCTTGATGCCACGGGCTCTCGATCCGCAGTAATAGTTTTGGTGATTCATGATATCTGCTGAACAAGGGGAGCGCTGGGTCTCCAGCCACCGGGATCAGGTGCCCCAGATCCAAGGCGCCCTCAAGGCTATTGCTGAAACCTTATGGGCGCAGCGGACCATGCTTTCCCCCGACTTGGCATCGGGGCTTGCCGGGGCAGCCCTTTTCCTGGGCTACCTTTCGAGGCGGCCCGGGTTCGAGGGCGCGAAGCCCCAGGCCGAGGCACTGTTGGAGCTCGCGATCGAGGGGATCGCCCGGGCACCGCGTCCGAGCCTGTACGCGGGCTTCGTCGGGCTTGCCTGGTGCATTGAACATCTCAATGGGCGCGTGCTCGACGCCCAGGCCGAGGATCCGAACGCGGATGTGGATGAAATCCTCCTCGACATCCTGCAGGTGGATGGCTGGGATGCCGAGTACGACTTGATCAGTGGCCTAGTCGGCATTGGGGTTTACGCGCTCGAGCGGTGCCCTCGACCCACGGGGATGGCCATCCTGGACCGGATTCTCCACCATCTGGAGCGCCTGGCCATTCCCAGGGGGCCAGGCCTTGCGTGGCCGACACCTCCAGAACGTCTTCCGCCCTGGCAACGCCGCCTCAGCCCTCAGGGCTACCTGAACATGGGCCTCGCCCATGGCGCGCCTGCGGTGCTGCTGCTGCTGGCGGCCATGCAGCGCGTGGGTCTCGATCCGGGACGGACCTCGCCCCTCCTGGCGGGCGGGATGGCCTGGTTCATGGATCAGATCCAGACTCCCGACGGTCCCGGCTATTTGGCAGGTTGGTGCCCCATGGAAGAAGCACGGGTATCCCAGGGCCCTGGCCGGATCGCATGGTGCTACGGCGATCTCGGGGCATCCGTGGCCATGCTCCAGACCGCGCGGCTTGCGGGAGAGGCCGCGTGGGAGGAGGTGGCCCTGGACATCGCCCGGCGCGCAGCCGTTCGGCCCGTGGCCGAAGCGGGTGTGATGGATGTGGGCCTGTGTCATGGCAGTGCTGGGAATCTGCATGTCTTCCATCGCCTGTACCGGATGACAGGCGAGCCCATATTTCAGGATGCCGCGGGCAGGTATCTCCAGCATGTGCTGGCGTCCCGGGTCCCAGGAAGCGGCTTCGCCGGATTCACGGCCTACCGTCCCCCCTTTGACGAGGATGGAGCCACCCTGGAGTGCGGCCAGCCACATGTGCCCGCCCCAGGATTGCTGGAGGGCGCTGCCGGGGTGGGGCTGGCCCTGCTGGCCACACTGGACCCTGCGGATCCCTCATGGGATCGCTTCCTCTTGCTCAGCACGCCGTTGCCCGTCCTTCCAAAAGCTTGAGCTGACCATGCCCGATCCATCACCCGCTTCGAGTTTCTTCGCGTTCAGGACGCCCACGCTGCCCTTCGATGTCCTGACCCGCTGGTCTGAGAACCTTCGCTCCCCTGGAGCGGTTGGGGCTGAATTGGACGGAGCCATGGAGGCTGACCGTGCAAACCTGCGGGCCAAGCTGGCGGAGGCGATTCACGTGCCTGCCATTCGGGATGCACTCTTCCTGGCCTCCCCCGATCTCGACGAGACTCTGGACCTCTGGCTTCGGAATGAATTGAGCCCAGAGCGGCAGGACCGCGTGGATCGGAGCCTCGTGCGCTATCTTGCCCGGATGGCTTCCCGGCCGACACCCTTCGGGCTTTTCGCGGCCTGTGCCCTGGGGACGTGGGGGGAGGGCACGCGCCTTCCGGTGGAAGTGCTGGCATCGGCCGGGCGCCACACGCGGCTGGACATGGACTACCTCTGCGCCCTTGTCGAAGCTTTGGAGAAAGATCCCGCGGTGCGGGAAACCCTTCTGTACCGGCCCAACAACAGCCTCTACGAGGTGGCGGGACGCCTGCGGTATGCCGAGGCCCGCCTCGGCGCGGAGAAGGGGCGCAACTACCATCTGGTGGCCCTGGAAGGCTCTGATTACCTTCGGTCCACCCTCGAACGCGCGGCCAACGGCGCCTTGATCGAGACACTGGCGAGCGCGCTGGTGGATGAGCCGATTTCGATGGAGGATGCAGTGGCCTTCATCCATGAGCTCATTGATAACCAGGTGCTGGTCTCCGACCTTTATCCCGCCGTGACCGGAGCCGAACCCATCCATGGCGTCGTGGAGCGCCTTCGCTCCCATCCGGCGACTTCGGATCTGGCGCGGCAGCTTGATGGGATTCATCAATCGCTCCAGGCGATGGATGCGGGGGGGGCCGGGTGCGCGCCCCTTGGTAAGTGGAAGGGGGCACGGGACCCGGCCCCCCCCAAAACGGAGAAGGGGAGGGGGGCGGGGGGGGGGGGGGGCCCCCGTGTTGGTGTGTTTTT
>JAKBES010000236.1 GCA_021833665.1 Acidobacteriota bacterium | reverse complement strand
TGGTCGACGGGCGTGGCGTCCCTCTATCCCTAGTCGTAACCGGAGCCAACAGGCATGATGTCACTCAGCTTGAACCGGTCCTCGATGCAATCGTTCTGGCGCTCCCTTCCGGCGCGAACCCGTTTCTCTATGCTGACAAAGGTTACGATGGAGATCCTCCCCATCAGGTCGTTCGAGACAAGGGGTACACTCCCAGGATCAGCCGCAAGAAACGGAGGCGGGGCCGTCCTCCAAAGAACCGACGGTGGGTCGTTGAAGCGGCGCACTCTTGGTTCAACCGATTCCGAAAACTGCTGGTTCGCTATGAGAAGTTCGTCCAGAACTATGAGGCACTTGTCCATCTCGCAGCCGCTATCATCTGCTGGAGAAAAGCGAATGTTATTTAGGGATAAGCCCTTAATGAGCACATGATGTTTCTATGGGTGCTTGCCTCCAGCTCCCGGATACGCCTTCGATCCTCTTAATCACCGGATCTTGGCCAACACGATCCCTGAATTCCTCTACCATGGCCTCTCGGAGGAATCCCTCGACCGACGCCTTGACCACGAAGCTGTCGTGGATGCCAATGATCGCTCGCCCTGTATCGAAGAACCGGCTGAAGATCTTCGCGGCGACCTCCGCATCGAGGTTTTGAAGATCGACCCCCTTGTCGCTGCACATAAAGGGCTCCAGGCACGGGTGGGCCAACAGGAACGCGTCCAGGAGGTCCGCTGGTTTGAAGCCCTTCTCCAGCCTTGGTTTTCCACGGTGAGCGCCCTCATTCAGGGTCGCAATGGCCGCCTTCCTACTCTTCACGTTGAGGAAGACTTGAAACGCGAGCTTAAAAGCAACTCGAAGGGAAGCTTTGTCCTCCCAGCCATCCAAGGGGATCGTGTAGGGATCCCCATCGGGAACCGCACCAGCCTGGGCATAAAGGAGACGAGCGTGATACGCATTATAGTCCAGTTCGACCGTACGTTCATCATCGATTGTGATGTACCTCCGCAACTGGCTGGGGATGTTCTGCACGTTGGCGTACCACCTCCCGCCCTTGGTCCAATTGGCTCGGCAGAAAGACCGATGGTAAGGAAGAATCCCGTTTAGGGGAAACCTGACCAACTTTTGATTGACGGCATACAGGCCCGTAACCCCAGGCAGTATAGATAATTGAATAGGGATAAGGGGGTCCCCAACTCCCCTATTATTGATGAGGGTGGTGCTTAGATATGGGGGTGGGGGAGCGGGTGTGGCTGTGGTAGAGGGGGCTCCTCTACCACTGCTAGTCATCTGAAGATATCCAGCACCCTGGGCATCGCTCGTCGATTCCTGCCAAGTGTAGTCTAAGGTGGTCCTGTCTCTTCTAAGAAAAGTGAAAAAAACATCGCTAACTTCGACTAGGTCTTCGGGCAGCTGAAGCTCTACACTGTGAAGCGCATTAGATGCGTTCAACGCCTTCACTTCGCGGCGCATGGATCTGGTCTGCCGCGTATCTTTGTAGTCCATAAGATGCTTCGTTTCATCCTTCAGAATGATCACTTCCTTGCAAAACTCTTTGACCTCAATGTCGGAGTCGCTTTCCCGAAAAAGGGTGCAGAGTGCCTCCGTCGGCCAATAACTCGATCTCAGATGTCCCCTAGGCGATTCCACACGGAGATCTAAAAGGCCCATCTCCCTCATCTGGTCCAGTACTCTC
Organism: Acidobacteriota bacterium; assembly: GCA_021833665.1. Taxonomy (GTDB): domain Bacteria; phylum Acidobacteriota; class UBA4820; order UBA4820; family DSQY01; genus JAKAJA01. Next base: position 4,225 of record JAKBES010000236.1, on the reverse strand, counting down.
ACGAACACGTAAATCGATAACTTCCCCGTGCCATACCGGCCCGATGATCGGTAGTCTTCGTGCGCGCGAGATTGGACCGCGACAATTCTTAAGCCCAGCGGGGCCATCTCCTGAAAACAGGCGCACAGTCTGCAGTTGAACAAAATGGTTTCCATCGAAAAGCGCACCTTTGCACGATTTTTCGGATTGATGATGGGCCGCAATTTCGCTTCCACCTGACGCGCCAGCTTACCTTGAATTCCATGCGAGAGCGTGGCTAGGAGGGACAGCCGCCCAGGCCCAGAAGGACGAAGGACCCCTTTGTCGACCAAGGGCTGAAGCTGGCCGTAGGGGTGACCGTCGTCCTCTCCGGTGCGCGGGAGGCTCTTGTCATGGTTCTCAGGTAGCGCCTGTCCATTCCACATACGTTTCACCTCTCATGCGTCTATGACGCTATGCGCATAGCGCTACAAATCTACAAAAGCTCGCCCCCAGAGGCGCAGATGGGGGGCCAGAGCTGTTCGATGCGGATTTGCATGGGCTCCGCCCCCTCCAGCGAGGCCAGGGACCGTCTCATAGCAATCCTCCGGAGGGCCTGGACGAGGGTGTTCGCAAGGTCGGCCCTGGGGGTGCCCCCACGGTAGTAGATGCTCCGAATGGTGTTGACGGACAGGGCGCCATTAGACGCTCTCGCAATCTCGGCGGGTCCGGTGCCCAGGGCTGAGGACACCCGACGAAACGGAGTAGTCCCTTCGTTTGATCTCTGCTTGTCCATTTAGCATGACTCCATATCCATATTTTATCAGGTCGCCCACAGGCTAATCAAAGCGCCCAGGAAGTACGGTGACCTCCACCGATTTTCGGAATAGACTACACTTAAGGAAGGGGTGCCGTGACGAATCGTAGCCGGGCAGGGTCCGCCGAGCACTGGAAAATGCACGAGAGCCTCCTAAAGAAGAAGCGGCTCTTGGAATCGGAGCTGACCCTGAAGTTGGCCCTGCAGCTCTACGAATTCGCTCAGGTCCGTGGGTACGAGACCTTCGGGTTCAAGACGATGGCGGCCTATTGCCGGTCGGAATTGCATCTTGGGCCGTCCACCGGGCGGTACTACCTCCAAATCGCGGCCTACATCAAGGCCAAGGGGGGACTGATCCATTTGAGCCAGTGGAGTGCTCTCGGTCCCACCAAGATCAGGGTCCTGGCGGCCCTGGACCCTCCGGATCGTTTGCTGGTCGCGCTCGTGAAGAGATTCACCTCGAGCGATATTTCCACGCGAAGCATGCAGGCGGAGCTCCTAGGGGGTAGCGCTGAAAACCGGGCAAGACCGTGACCGCTTCTCCCCCCCTGAAAGCATTGCCCTCATGGTGACCATCTACTCGGACGGATCCTGCCTGGACAACCCCGGTGGCCCCGGCGGAGTTGGCGTCGTCGTGCTGGAAGGAGACCAGCGGCGGGAGATCTCGCGCGGCTACGCCAGCGCCGCTGGCCAACAGCCAACTGGATGGCCGCATCATACGCTGGAGAAATTCTTCAGGTGAGCGAGGGACGCCTGCAGGAGCAGCGATTTTTCGCTCGGGCGAATCAATGATACAATCACCCGACAAGATTATAGAGTCGCTTGCTATGACAGGGGGAAGAGGCGGCTCATTAAATTCACCCTAAGGTGATGAGGGGGATAAGAGCCATGGATGGGGACAGGTGCTTTCTTCGCTGCTTTGTTGCTGCCCTTGCCCGTTGTAGCGCTGGGCGATCCGCAAGACACAGCGGCCTGACCCTGGCACGCCTCTTTCTTGTGGCAGCTTTCCTCGTCAGCCATGCTCTGGCGGCCCCATGCCAGTGGGTTACCCACGGCCCCTTCGGCGCTTACGTCAGCGCGCTCGCCATCGATCCGACCAATGCCTCCATTGCCTATGCGGGTACGGCATGGGGTGCCTATAAGTCCTCCGACGGAGGGGTTACGTGGACGACATCCCGGGCATGGACGAAATACGATGCAATTTCGGCTCTTGCCATTGACCCCTCCTCCCCCTCCACCGTCTATGCGGCGCAGTACTATGGGTCCATCTACAAAAGTACTGACGGCGGGGCAACCTGGGTAAGCAAGGCGGGCCCTGGCGGTCCAATCAACTGCCTTGCCCTCGATCCTAACCATCCTTCTACCCTCTATGCAGGGGGCCAGCTTGGATCGACGGTCCTTTCAAAGAGCACCGATGGAGGGAATACCTGGTCGTCTTTATATTCTAACTCCTCGGCGAGCGCTGTATGGGTGGCCCTCGATTCGGGAACGCCGGCAATGGTATACCTCCTGCTCTCAGACCGCACCTTGCTAAAAAGCCCAGATGGCGGGGGCACTTGGAGCAGCATCGAAGCCCCCAATTGGGGTAAAGTCTTGATCGCCGACCCGGGCGTCCCCACGACCCTTTACTTGGGCACCATGCAGGAGGGCGTATTCAAAAGCACGAATGGCGGTGGCACCTGGATCCCCATGAATACTGGCTTGGGCAACCTGGCGGTTCACACCTTGGCCATGTCCCCTCACAACCCAGCCCAACTCTGCGCCGGCACCGACGGAGGGCTCTTCCTTAGCACCGATGCGGGTTCCTCGTGGTCGCCGATGTCTCCAGCCGATTTGGCAAACCACTACATCTATGCCCTCGCGTGGTCCGAGACGGCCCCCGGTCTCATCCTTGCCGGTACTGCGGGCGCCGGTGTGCTCCGGAGCCTGGACGGAGGCGCGACGGGCAGCATCTGCGCGACGGGAATGCTTAACTCCAACGTGTATGCCCTCGCTATCGATCCGACGAATCCCTCCACCATCTACGCAGGCACATGGGGGGCGGGTGTCTTCAAGAGCACCAACGGAGGAGCCAACTGGAGCCCATCCAACGCGGGACTCTCCGAGTACCATATGCTGTCCCTGGCAGTCGATCCCAACGATCCGGCGACCGTATTCGCGGGCACCAATGCGAAGGGAGTCTTCAAGAGCATCGACGGGGGCCGCACCTGGACGCCAGCGGGTGCCATTTTCGGTGACGGATGGATCAAGTCCATCGCCGTGGATCCCGTGACTCCGGGCGTCGTCTATGCGTGCACTACCACGACGGGGGTGTTCAAGAGTTACGACGGCGGAGCAACGTGGCAGTCTTTATTCAGCTCAGGCTGTCTCTACCACATGGTCATGGATCCTCTCAACCACGAAACGTTGTACGCCGCTGGCTGCAGTGCACTGTTAAAGAGCACCGACGGCGGAGCCACGTGGAACTTGTGCACCTCCGGCAAGACCTACGCGGTTGCCTGCGACCCCGTTACCCCGAATGTGTTTTGGGTCTCCATGGAGCGCGGGGTCTATAGATCCCCCGATGGAGGGACCAGTTGGTCGGGGGGGTACGCGTGCGATCAGGAAACCGCCCTGGCCATCGATCCCCTCCACACCAGCGTACTTTTCGCAGGGGGGACGTATGGTGGCGTGTGCACCACCAGCGACGCTGGGGCAAGCTGGACGCACTGGAGCGACGGGCTTCCCTTTTTCACAATCAATGATTTCCTTGTCGTACCAGGAACCCCACCCATGATTCTTGCCGCCACAGAAGGCGGCGGCGTATACACCAGGTCCATGGCCTCCGATCCGTGCACTGTGTCCTGCGCCGCAACCGCGCCAACATCGGGAACTGTCGGGAGTGGCATCTCGTTTGCCGGCTCGCTGACGCCCAGTAGCTGCTCCGGTCTTCCCGCCTACGATTGGGACTTCGGTGACGGGACCTCCCACTCTTCAGTCCAGAACCCGACCCACACCTATGCCACCAGCGGGTCCTTCACCTGGACCCTCACGGCCTCCCTCGATGGGGCCACGTGTACCAAGACCGGTTCGATCACCCTCACAGCCGGGTGCGCTATCGACTGCACGGCGAGTGTCCCGTCCTCGGGTCCCATGAGCGCCGCCATCTCTTTCGCCTCTACCGCAACCCTCAGCGGGTGCGCTGGGCTACCTACCTATGATTGGGACTTCGGTGACGGCACCGCTCATTCCACCCTCCAAAGCCCCACGCACACTTATTCCAGCGCAGGGACATTTGCGTGGATCCTCACTGTCGCCCTTGGCGGGTCTACCTGCACGAAGACGGGGACCATCACGATTGTTTCCGGGTGCACTATCAACTGCACGGCGACTGTCCCGTCCTCGGGCGCCCAGGGTGCTGCCATCGCTTTTGCCTCCACCGCCATCCCCACCGCCTGTTCTGGGCTACCC
>JAKBES010000235.1 GCA_021833665.1 Acidobacteriota bacterium | reverse complement strand
CGGAAAGCAGGAACGGAGGGTTGTCACGGGAACGAAGAAGTGAATGGTCCATCAGCGGGAGGGAACCAGACCGGGGGAGTAAGGAGGTCGGCTCCATGACGAGGTGGCTGAAGCTGTCGGGGGCCTGTCTGGCGGTGGCGGTGGGCGTGGCGGCGGCCGCGGCGGGGTCGAAGGGGGGACAGGAGCTCACGGCGCGGGAGATCCTGGAGCGAACCGCGCGGGTGTACGCCGAGTGCGCCTCGTACCGGGACACGGGGAGGGTGGTGACGACCTTCCACACCATTGACGGGACGGTGACGAAGGGGCTGTCGTTTTCGACGGCCTTCGTGCGGCCGGACCGGTTCCGCTTCGAGTACCGGACCGTGGGCTCCAGGGCGGAGGCGCCGGCGTATGTCATCTGGCGCCGGGGGGACGAGGTGAAGAGCTGGTGGGTCCTTCGGCCGGGCGTGAAAGTGGAGAAGTCCCTGAGCATGGCGCTCGCGGCGGCCACGGGCGTGTCGGCCGGGTCCGCCCACGCCGTCCCCTCCTTGCTCATGCCGACGGAGGTTCGTGGCCGGCGGCTGAGCGACCTGACCGAGGCCGTGCGCAAGGCCGACGAGCCGGTCGAGGGGCACGCCTGCTTCGTGGTCGAGGGCAAGATCCCTCCACCCCCTCCTGAGGTCGTCAAGAGGCTGAACCTCCCCCGTCCGTACCCCGCCGTGCCGGAGACGGTCTGGATTGACCAGACGACCTACCTGGTGCGGAAGATCGAGAGGACCCTTCCCGCTGGCCGCAGCGACGCCGTCGAGATGACCACCTACGAGTCGGCGCTGAATCCCACGGTCCCCGAGTCCGCCCTCGCCTTCGATCCCCCGGCCGGCTTGTGAGCACCCGCGATGAAAGGGGGAAGGCAGCGAAGGCAGGGCGGTGTCACGGGTGGGGGCGGGAGACGTACCACAGGGAAGAGGGGTTGGGGATGATCTGCCCGAAAAGCGGTTATGAGGGGTGCAGGCGGACCATCTCCCGAAGTGCGAGGTGATCGGCGGGCGTGGGGTCAGCACGGGCGGTCTGGAGGGGACGATGACGCAGGACGATCAATACCTTCGGCTGTTGAGCATCTTCCATTACGTCGTGGCGGGGATCGCCGCGCTGCTCTCGCTGGTGCCCACGATCCACGTCGCGGTGGGCATCGGCCTGGCATCGGGCGCCTTCACCGATCCGCGGGAGCCCTTCCCTTTCGCCTTGGTGGGGTGGTTCCTCATCGCCTTCGGCTCGATCTTCATCGCGTGCGGTCTCACCTTCGCCGTCTGCCTCTTTCTCGCCGGGCGGTTCCTCAGCCAGAGGAGGCGGTACCTCTTCTGTCTCGTCATGGCCGGGGTGGCCTGCATGTTCATGCCCTTCGGGACGGTGCTCGGCGTTTTCACCATCGTGATGCTGCTCAAGGAGAGCGTCAAAGCCCAGTTCGGGGTGCAGGACGGGACGGGCGCCGGCGCCGGAAGCGCGCAGGCGGGTTGAGCGTCGCCCCTCTTCGCCCGGCGCGCCGCATCGCCGGCGCCGGCGGCCTGATCTTCACCAGCCTCGACGGGCTTTCGTGGACAACGCAGGATTCAGGCACGCAGGCGGTTCTCTACGGCGTCGCGGGCAACTCCTCCACGATCGTGGCTGTCGGCGCCGCGAGGGGACCCAACCGGGCTGCACCGTCCTCGTCAGCACCTGCAGCGAAAGCCAGTGAAGGAATGCTAGATAGCAAGGTATGACCCCCTCTTGTTGCCGGAGCCTGGTCGAAGGCCGATCACCTCATCCGCCGTTTCCCCCGCCCGCGCCGCTGAGGAGGAGAGGGCTGTAAAGGCCCGCCAGAAGCCGGTCCACCGTCTGAAGTCGCTCCATCCGGTCCTGGGCCGGCCAGGACCCTCTGGGGACAGCAACGCTGAGGCTCTCCCGCCACGTCTGCTGGCCTTCGTGGGTCCACGCGGCCTCATAGGTCAGCCACGGCTTCCGGATCGCCGCGGATGGCGGCGGATCCAAGGTCAGGCCCGCCGGTAGTGTCAGGCCGTAGTGAATCGTCAAGAGAGTGCTCTCGCCGCTGGCGTTGAGGCGTGCGTTCCAGGGGGCGACGAGAGCGACCCGATCGTCGCTGTCAGGAGCGCTGACTCGAGGCAGTCCGTCGGGGTACCCCGCGAGCGAGAGGGCCAGCGCCGTGGGACTCGTCAGGAGCTGTGAGGCGGAGAGGCTCTGGACGGCCTTGGGGACAAGAAACGACAGCTTCACCTTCGTAAGGCCATCGAGACTTTCCGATGGCGGCGTCACCACGACACTCCGGACTTGGGCGCCGGGGCAGACGGGGTTCACCTGGTCGAGGACGGCGGTCCTGATCTTCTCCTCCGACGACAGTCTCAGGAGCTGGCCCGCGAGGGCGCTGTAGCTGTTGACGGAGAGCTCGACGGCGGCGGCCATGTCGCCGCCGGGAAGAAGCGTGGCTTCGATGCGGATGTCGCACCGGGCCGCGGCCGGCACCTGCGTGTGGATGTCGAACGGCCCAAGGCAGCCCTGACCGATCGCCAGGGCGTGAAGGTCCTCGAGACCGCCCGGGCTCTGGCCAAGGTCTGTCTCTCGGGAGGTCGGGTCGAAGAGGAGCCACCCCTTCGCCGGACCTTTTAGGAGCGTGGCTGGCAGGGGGGGAAGGCGCGGCGGGAGCTTCACCGCGAGAATCACGTGATTGAGACCCACCTCCCAGGGATGGCTTCCCCACGCGTAGTATCGTTCGCTGACACGCAGCTGCAAGGGGACGCTCTCTATGCCGACGGCGCGCAGGAGCGACTGGAGGAGCAGGACCTTCCCCTTGCAGTCCGCCTTCATCGAGCGGAGCGTGTCGGGGGGGGTCAGAGGCAGGAAGGCGTTCACCCCCGTCTCGTTTCGGTCGTCGTAGAGCACCTTGTTCTGGACGAAGCGGGCAAGCGCTCGGGCCTTGCCGAGCGGAGTGGGAATCCCCTCTGTCAGAAGGCGTCCCTTCTCCTGAAGGGGACCCGCGGGGGTGCCGTCGGCGTTCTTCGCCCACGCCTTTGCCATCTTCTTCGCCCAGGTCGGCCAGTCTTCGTCCTGGCCCTGAAGGTGTGCCACGACGTAGGGGTAGAGGTTGGACACCACCGGCTGGTACACAAGGTCCGACAGCAGCCGCGAGGCGGCAGGTATGTCGCGTGCCTCCCACGTGCCGCTGTCAACCTTATCTTGCTTGAGGGTGCCATCCGGCCCTGGGGCGATAACCACGAGCCGGAGCCCCCCCTGGGCGACAGCGGATTCGACGGTGAAGTGCTTGATCGCCACGGGCCACTCTTCTGGAAGGGCGTCGCCCGTCCACGGCGCAAAGCCGAGCTTGTCCGTCAGCGTATATTCCCAGACCACCCGGTGATGGGAGGGAATCGGCTCCTGGCCCACCACGACGACCTTTGCACTGTCCTTGGAGGTCGCTTCGGCGGCGTTCCTGCTCAGGTTGATGTCGTGCCATAGGTACTTCCTTTGAACGGTCAGAGACGTGTCGGACAGCGTGTACTGCGACGGATCATAGTCCAGGACCTGCTTGAAGACCTGGTCCCGGTCCGATAGGTTCTCGAGAATCGTCTGATAGCGGGTCTGGATCCTGTCTGGCGCCGCAAGACTGTAGGTCACCGCCTCGTACACGATGACCCAGCGGTCGTTCTTGGCGATGTAACCGCCAGTGGGCGTCGGCTGGCCGAGAAAGGGGATGGCCCACTCGGGCCGCCCCAAGGCTGCCGTCGCGATGGGGAGAGCCGCCAATGCCCACGCGGCGAGCCACATCGCGAGGGGGCGCAGGGGCCGCGGATGGGGCCTCATTGGAGCTCCCCTGCCGTCGCCGCGGGCATGCGAACCACGCACCGCGAGTTCCCCAGCCGGGCGAGCGCCGTCTGATAGTCCTGCCAGGCCCTGTAAAGGTCCCAACCCATCACGGGGGGCTGATCGAATGAGACCTTCGTGACGAGCATCGGCGAACCCCCCTTCGTCGAGGTCGCGACCGAGAAGTGGATCGTCGTGTTGTTGGGACCCTGGACGGTCTCCGGCTTGGGAAGGTCGACTACCTGGCTGCCCGGCGGAAGGGTCAGCGTTCCGGTCATCTCGATCTCGCCGTCGGTCTCGTACCATATGGGAGTCGCCCGCTGGCGATCGGGGAAGGGGCTCACGAAACCGGCCAGGAGCGGGACTACGCTCACGAGCGAGTTTTGCTGAAGCGGCTGCACCATGTTGGCGCCCTGGAAGGTGCATTGGATCTTCACCGGGTCGGAAGGGTCTTTGGAAAGGGGGGCGAGGACGAAATTCTGCGTCGTGATCCTGTCCCCGGGCACATCGCACGCCTCCCGCATCATCTTCTGAAACTCATTGCGACGCTCTTGGGGAGAGGTGGTGTCCGTCTTCAGGGGGTGAGTCCTCCGAAACTCGCGCATGAGCTGCCACCAGCGGAGGTCCAAGGCCGGCTCCCCCGACCGTTCGACGGTCATCTCTCCCTCGATCGTCCCGGAGGGCGTGAGCTTGGCGTCGTATTGGAAGCAAACCCGATCGACGCCGGGGGGGTTGCATCCCACCGGTGCGGCCACGAGGTTCTTACCCGAATCGAGCCACAGCGCCAAGGAGTTCTGACGGGCGATGGTGAGGCAGCCGAAGGGGAGCGGAAGGACGCCCGGCGTGAGAAAGATGGGTTGACCGTTGGGCAGCGTGACGCAGACGGCGTCCATCAGGTTGTAGAGGGAATCGTTAGCGATCATCGGGCTGAAGGGCAGGTAATAACGGTTGGCGATCACGCAGTGTCGGGCCGGAATGTGAGCCCGGTTCAGGAGGTACTCGAGGTAGAGCGTTCCCTGCCATACGGCATTTTGCCCGTGCTTCATCATGAAGGATAGGGAGGAGACGTCCTCTGCGTCAGGATCGTATGGAATTGTCTGCTGCACGTAGTCGTACAGGCGCTGAACCCTCTCCTCCAGCGGCAGCGAGGGGGGGGCTATCGCGGCGAGGTCCGCGTGGCCAGCCCTTCCGCCCCACTCCATGAAGACTTTGGCGGCCCTGGATTCCTCCTCCAGCTCATCCCGCCAGAACTTCTGAAAGGCCTTCGGCCACTCGGAAATCGTGATCCGGCCGGTCGGGTCGACGGCTTCATGCATCTTGTAGGCACCGGCGTCCTTGTCTCGTATCTCGCTGGCGAAATTCACGTAGCACAGCAGCGTCACCTCGTTCAGGTAGGGGGGAGGCGAGAGAGGCTCGCTCTGGTACGGGATGATGGGCCCGATTGTCAGGAGAATCGAGTCGTGCGGCCCTGGCCCCAGCTGCTTGTCGACAGCGTGGTTGCTCAGCAGCAGGACGCCCCAGCGGTAGCCTGAGATCCCCCCTCTGATGTTGATGGTGTAGGAGGTATGAAGCTGTGGAGTCTCGTCGTAGGTCACGGCCTCCAGCTGGAAGATGCGGGGCCCCTCGATGAAGGTCACGAAATGGAGGTCCAGGATGGCCCCGATCGCCGGGGCGGGGAAATGCACGGTCGCCAGGCTCCCCACGATCTTTTTCTGTTTGATGTCAGAGATATCGACCTTCTGCATGTCCTTGCCGGGATCAACCGGGACCACCCTGCCGTCGGGAGTCACGGTGCGTCCTGCGACGCTCTCGATCTTGGCGTCCGCGTTGTCTCGCAGGGCCACCGCCGCGCTTCGAACGCCGTCTCCGTTCACCACCACAAGGCGGACGAACTCATCGCGCGTGACGCCTTGCGGGCTGGCCAAGTAGCTCTTGATAGTGAGCGTGCAGCTCTTGTCCACCACGACGAGCCCGCTGCGACTCTTGACCGCAAGGACCGTCTCCATCGTCTGCTTGTCGGGAAGGGGAGGCCACGCGTACGGCGTGCCTGCAAAACTCATCACCCCAGGCAGAGAGAGTACGAGACAACTACACAGTTTCCAGAGCGATCCC
>JAKBES010000234.1 GCA_021833665.1 Acidobacteriota bacterium | reverse complement strand
TTTTGGATGATGTGTTGCCTTACCTGGCCGCCGTGGGAGATCCCATTGAGAGGCAGGAGTACGCCAAGGACGTGGCGGGACGGGCTGGCCTGGACGTGGGTCTGGTCCTGGGCCGTCTGGCCAAGGCGGCGGCGGGCGACAAGGGACCGGTCCCCGTGGAAGGGGCTCCGGTGCGCGGCGAGGTGCCCGTGGATGAGCAGCTCCTGGTGAAGGGGATGATGATGCCCGAATACCGGGACAGGGCCGTGGCTCTCGTCCGTGCGCTTCCCGAGGAAATCCTCGGCGAGCTGGCCACGGCGTCCCTCCTGCGCGGGCTCGTGGCCGGGAACGGGATTCGGAGCCCCGAGGAGACCGGCCTTCTGGCCTTCATCCTCAACAGCTGCCACGAGGTGCCCTCGGCGGAGGATCTTGAGCGCGCAATCACGCGGATCTTGGAGGCGGGCCTTCGGGCGCATGAGCGGCGCCTCCAGCAGCAGATCAAGGACGCGAGCCGCCAGGGCGATCTGGGGCTCGTGCAAATACTGAACAGAGAGAAGATGGCCATACTCGATCAGATGAGGGCCCTGGGCCGGCCGTAGAGCGCCGCGGCGGACGAGGGATTCCGGGAGACCGCAGACCGATGGACGAACGACTGGAAGATTTTCGAGAGATTGTGGCCTACGCGCGCAGCAAGGGCTACGTGAACTACGACGAGATCAACGAGCTGCTTCCTGCTGAGTTCAGCTCGACCGAGGACATGGATTTCCTCTTCCAGCTCCTGGACGACGAGGGCATCGACATCGGCGAGAAGCGGGTCGTGGAGGAGATCCCCGCCCTCGTCAAGCCCCACACCGCCGAGGCCCTCCTCGAGTACGATCCGGACCTGGAGCGCACCAACGACCCGGTGAAGATGTACCTGCGTGAGATGGGCCAGACGCCTCTCCTCAACCGCGAGGGAGAAGTCCGGATCGCCAAGGCCATCGAGCGGGGGCGCAAGGTCATGATCAAGGCCCTCAGCCGGTCCCGTTACGCGGCCCAGATGATCCTGGACATCGGGGAAGAGATCAAGCAGGACTCGGAGGCGGCCAAACAGTACTTCTCCTTTTACGACGACGTGGACGACGACGAGGCCCTCGCCCGGAAGCTGGAGGAGCAGATCGAGATCATCGACCGCATCGACGCCATCCAGAAGGAAGTGCAGTCCCTCTCCAAACGCATCACGCGGCTCCCGAACCCGAGGACCAAACGGGCGAGGGAACTGCGCTGGGCCCTGAGCCGCATCTACGTCGAGCTGACCCAGAAGATCAGGGGCCTGGAGCTGAACACCCGCTTCATCAACGAGATGATGAGCTCCTTCAAGCGCTCCAACCAGGAGATCCGCGCCCTGGAGGCGACGCTCAAGCGCCTCCGGGCCCGCCAGCAGAAAATCACCAACAAGGCGCAAAAGAAACAGCTCTCGGTTCGCATCGGCGAGGTGGAGGCGCGCCTCCAGGAGATCGAGAACCACATGGGTTCCCAGCTCGTGGAGGTCAAGCACATCGCCACCCTCATCGCCAAAGGCGAAGAGGACATGGAGAACGCCAAGAGCAACCTGGTGCGCGCCAACCTCCGGCTGGTGGTCTCCATCGCCAAGAAGTACACGAACCGGGGCCTCCAATTCCTGGATCTGATCCAGGAGGGCAACATCGGCCTCATGAAGGCCGTGGAAAAGTTCGAGTACCGAAGAGGTTACAAATTCTCCACGTACGCCACGTGGTGGATCCGGCAGGCCATCACCCGGGCCATCGCGGACCAGGCCAGGACGATCCGTATCCCGGTGCACATGATCGAGACCATCAACAAGCTCTTCAAGACCATGCGGACCCTCGTCCAGGAGATCGGCCGCGAGCCCACCCCCGAGGAGGTGGCCGAACGGATGGGTATCACCGTGCCCAAGGTGCGTAAGATCCTCAAGATCGCCCAGGAGCCCATCTCCCTCGAGACCCCCATCGGGGAAGAGGAGGACAGCCACCTGGGGGACTTCATCGAGGATCAGGACATCCCTTCGCCCATCGATCACGTCATCTCGGAGGACCGCAGGGATCACGTCTCCCAGCTCCTGAGCGAGTTGCCCGAGCGCGAAGCCCGGGTCATCCGCATGCGGTTTGGCCTGGGATACGACACGGAACACACCCTCGAAGAGGTGGGCCGGGCCTTCGCCGTGACCCGCGAGCGCATTCGCCAGATCGAAGCCAAGGCCCTGCGCAAGCTGCCCTCTCGAAGCCGCCACCTGCGCGCCTTCCTGGAGGGGACGAGGTCCTGAGCGGGAGAGGCGCGCCTTCTCTTTCAGGGCCTGGCAGGCGGAGGGCTAAGCCAAATCGCCCGCCGCGGGCCGCGGCGGAGGCCAGGACTTGAACCCGGTGCAGGCAGGGAGTACCTTGTGAACGCAGGGCCGCCAAGCGGCCCCACGCAGAGGCACGGGGGAAGCGTAAGATCAGCACGGACTATGGATGCCGCAGGTGCTGAGCCTGCGGTACCCTCTTCGAGGGAGGCATAGATGAAAGTCGCGTTCCGGTTTGCAATCCTGGGTGCCCTGACGTTTCTCGTGGCCGCCGCAGCTTCAGCCCAACTGGCCAAGGGGTTCCGGGGAAAGGTTCTCGACATGGGCGGGAAGCCAGTGGCCGGGGCAACCGTCAGCTTGACGGATGAGTCCAACCCTGGAAATCACTACGACGTCAAGACCGATGATCACGGTGAGTACATTCAGATCGGAATCCCATACTCCGAAAAAGGTTATGAGGTGTCGGTACATTTGCCGGGGATGCCGGTCCTCGGAATGATCGCCAAGCCCAAACTCATGACCCTCACGGATCTGACGTTCGATCCGAGAAAATGCGTGGGATTCCAAGGTACAGTCAACGACAAGGGCGGCCGGCCGCTGTCAAACGTGACGGTGACCATCACCAATCTCGATGATGAAGCCCACCCCTTCACCACGAAGACCGACTCAAAAGGGTTCTATAAGAAAACGGACCTTCCCTACTCCGACAAGGGCTACAAACTGACCGTTCAGATCCCCGGCGAGGCACCGCTTTCCAAATCACTAGCCGTGCCTCCCCAGATGGTCGGTCAAGCCGATAGCCAGGCGGAAGGTCCAATTCATCAGGTGGCCGTCATGGTAGCCGACCTCAAATTCGGTGCTCCTGAGGAGGGGAGTACTGGGACATCACAGACCGCAAGCCAGACCGCCGAGGCGAAGCAGATGTTCGACCTTGGCGATTACGAGGGAGCGCTCGCCAAAACCGACGAGGCCATCGCCTCCAAGGACACGGACAAGGAGAGCCTCAAGGCCGCCAAACTCATCAGGGCAACCTGCCTGAAGAAGCTGGATCGCACCGATGAGGCCATCGCCGCCTTTGAAGACTACAACAAGGACAATCCCGGCAACGTGAACGTACTGGGCGAGCTCTACAACCTTTGCGAAAAGAAGGGCGACAAGGCCAAGGCCGAGATGTACAAGAAGGAGTTCCAGGCCAAGGGCGGCCAGGTCCAGGGCGCCACCTACAACGAAGGGGTCAACGCCCTCAACGACGGAAACGCGGAGAAGGCCGTGACGCTCTTTCAGGCGGCCATCAAGGAAAACCCCGCGGATCCCGACAGCCACCGCGAGCTCGCCCGCTCCTACGCCCAGTTGGGCAAGTTTCCGGAGACCATCGAGGAACTCAAGATCTACCTGAAGATGAAGCCCAACGCCGATGACGCCGAGACCTGGAAGCAGGCCATCGCAGGCCTGGAGCAGGCCGTACAGCAGCAACATAAGAAGAAGTAGATCGTACGGTCGCGCTCTGCCTTGAGGTGGGCCGAGCCGGTATCGCGGGAGCGCGTATACTCGAGATGAGGTAATGAAGGGGCCTGGAGTGATCCAGGCCCTGGTGCTATGGAGCAAAGGTTCGCTCCAGGGTGCCTACTACATGTGCGGGTTTAGCGAGTGACGCCGCAATATCTGGGGGGCGCCGGTGCTCCAGCCAGTGGTGCCATCGTCACCCTCTTTACAGGTTGGCACGGCCCATGCTAAACTCACTTGGTTAGGTCGGGGCCCTTAGCTCAGCGGTGAGAGCCACCGGCTCATAACCGGTTGGTCCCAGGTTCGAATCCTGGAGGGCCCACCACGAGAAGGAGCCGCGCGTGCCGATCAGGCTTAAGAACTTCTTCTGGAGAGCATAGCGGGGGGTGCTGAAGTGCACCCCTTTTTTGTTGGGCGGAGGCGCGACGGTGAATCCGATTGTTGAACAGTTGCTCCGGTTACAGCGCCTGGACACGGACATCCGCGCTCTGGGCCACGATTTGCAGCAGATTCCCAAGAAAAGCAATCTCATCGATGACAAGGTCCGCGCCGTCCGAGACCCGCTGGACCGCGCGCTCCAGGAGAAGGCGGATCTCGAACAGGCCCGCTCCGACCAGGAAGCGGCCATCAAGTCGCTGGAGGACAAGGAGCGCCAGCTCAAGCTGAAGATGCCCGAAATTCGCTCCAACGAGGAGTACAGCGCCCTCCTCCGGGAGATGGACGCCACCAAGCGAGAGCGGGATAAGACCGAAGAGCGGTCTCTCAAGGCCATGGAACGTCTCGAGGCCCTCGAGGTGGAATTGCCGCCCTTGGAAGATGCCTACAAGAAGGGCGAAGAGGGCGTGGCCGCTGACCGGGCCGCCCTCAAGTCTGAACAGGAACATATCTCCGCCGAGCTATTGGCGAAACAGAAGGAGCGCGGCCTCCTCCAGGCGGAGATGAAGCCCGCTTGGTTCAAAAAGTACACGCACATCGCGGCCCAGCGCAACGGACTGGCCGTGGCGGCCGTCAAGGGGGGTACGTGCCAGGGCTGCTTCATCGGGGTTCGCCCCAAACTGGTACAGGATCTCCACTACGGCGAGGACGTGGTGTCTTGCGAGGGCTGTCAGCGCATCCTGTACCTCGATGACGCCGGCAGGACCCCATGACGCAACCCGAGTCCTCCTTCCGCCGCCTCAGAACGGAAAGGGCCGCGCCGTCGGCCCTTTTTGCTTTGCAGGTGCCCTCCTTCCTCGGAGTGGGCCCATGAGACTGCCTCCGCCTCTCATCGAGCTCGTGGCCAGGCGGGTGGTCATGGGACTCGTGGACAAGGGCGTCATCTCGAGCGATCACCTTGAACGGACCATTGACAAGGTGGCACATCTCATCACCGCCGACCTCAAGATCGAAGACGAGATCACCGAAGAAGCGCGCCAGATCCTCCTGGACCACCAAGACGAGCTCAAAGGGCAGGATATGGAGTACCACCGGCTTTTCTCCAAGGTGAAATCAGAACTCGCCGCCAAGCGGGGCTACGTGATCTGAAGGGGCAAGTCAGGACGTGAGGAGGGAAGGAGATTAGGAAGGGAAAACAGGCCAGATAGGCTGCGCCCTGCCCTCCTCTCCACCGCCGTTTCCCGCTGTTCCCGTGAAGGACGCCTTCGATGAAATTGAGCCGCGAGAAAATGCAGAATCTCACGTCCCAGATCTACGCCATGTTCCTCAAGGATCCGGATATAGAGTACTTCGTCAAGGATCAGGACCTACGCAACGCCATCCTGCGAGCGCTCGAACTGGAGCTGGCCCACGACGCCGCGCGTGAGGAAAAGGCCCGGGATAAAGTGAGGCGCATCCGAAGGAACATCCCCGAAGAGTCGGGGGAGTTCCACGCCCTGTTCCAGCAGTTCTACAAAGAATTGCTGGACAAAGGCCAGTAAGGGCAAAATGAATAAGCGGATGTCGGAACAGGCGTGCAGGAACCAAATCCAGGAGTGCACTGACCCGCCACGCTTAAGCGCGTCGTCTGCAACGGTTCCTCCTCACCCAGCACCCCGCCACCCGATTACCTGATCACTTACTTTTCCCGCGCTACCGCTGTGCTATACTTCTCCTCTCGCACGAGGTGGACCATGATGAAAGATTGCTTCAAACAGGACGTGGTGGACGCAGTCAAGTTTCGAGAGTGCGCCCATTG
>JAKBES010000233.1 GCA_021833665.1 Acidobacteriota bacterium | reverse complement strand
GCCGCTGAGGCAACATTCAGATGGTGCCCTTGGCCTCGGATGCCGCGTGCGCCTCTCCGGTTTCTCCGGAAGAAGGCGCGGCGGGCATCTCTGAACGTTCGCCGTGCTTGTCATCGGCGCACCAGTCCGGTTTGTGGCCTGGAAACCGCCCCGCCATGTAGATGCCCTCGGGACCACTCATACAAGATACGCTCACCAGAACGTCGCTTTTGGACTCGGCCAAGATCAGACAAGAGGCCTTGCCGCGATAGTCGGAGAGCGCTTTCCAGGGCTTGCTGGGGGCTCCGCCCGTGTCCAAGGCCCATGTGGGGTCGTCCGTAAAGATCGCCATACCCCCGGAAACGACGAGGCTCAACGTTTGCCCTGCCCCTGGCAAACCGAGGCTCCATCCTCTCGCTCCCTTGAGCTCCATGGGCTGAAGCTTGAGCTGGGGGGCCAGCTTCTGGCTCACGAGATCCTCGAACCGGCGAGGGTCTCTCAGGGTCTGGAACAGGGCCACCTTGGTCCCCTTCCCCGAGCCGTCCGCTCCTTTGGGCGAGCGTTCAGAAGCGAAGCACCATTCGTCCGACAAGGTGGGCAGGAGGTCGTTGCAGAAAGAGAGGCCCAGCTTGCCTTCAGCGGCTCCGATCAAGGCCCGCAGGGTCCCCATCTGATCCGGAGGAAGGTCTCTGCCGAGTTCGTCCAGGATGTCCTGGTAGAGCCGCGCGGGGTCCCGCCCCGCACCCCAGACATAGACCTGGCCGTGCTTCGGGAGGCGTTCCGCGATCTGGGGGGCCCGGGAGGAGCCCTGAGCCGCCAGCCTCCATATGCCCCTGGGCTGGTCCTTGAACCCGAGCCAGCTCTGCACCTGCCACCCCTTCTCCCCTTCCTTCGGCGGAGCCGTCCAGAGGGCCAGTGAGGAGATGCTGTCGATGGCGGCCAGCTTGGGAAGGGTATGCATCGCAAGGACTCCCAGGGTCTTGTAGATCCCCTCCTGGCGGGAGGTTTCGGGAGGGGCTTCCGGGGCGGCCTTTCCATCACGATCTTCAGGCTTGGCCTGAGGAGCGGGTTCCCCGCCCTGCCGCGCGGCGGCTCCAGAAGGGCCGGCAGCCTCAGGGCTCGCTTCGTCGGAAGTTTTCTTTTGGGCCAGCGCCTCTAGCCGCTCCAGCAGGTTTCCGCGCACGAACAGCGTGGCGCCTCCGGAATCGGGGAACCGCTTCAGGACGGAGAGAAAAACCACGTCCTGAGAGAGGGGTTTCCCCGTACCTTCGAGGACGGCCTTGGCGCCGTCAACACCGGAGGCGAAAACGGCCCAGGTGTCGTCTACGCCCCATACCAGCTGGTCCATCTTGATGTTCAGGTGGATGTTTGCCTTGCCAAGGGGGACGTCCACTTTATGCAAGGTCATGCCGGCCACTTGGCCGACCTCGGGCCCGTCGCCCAGCTTGTCCTTCAGGACCTGCTCCAGGGCGGCTTTCTCGCCGGGCGCGAGGGGCATGAGGGCGGCTCCCTTCAGGGTGGACCCATCGAGCCAGAAGCCCGCCGCCATGGGTTTGGTGCGAAGGAGGACCGGGATGTCCTTGGCCGAGACCACGGGGGCCGCCCAGACGGTTTGCAGGACCTGAAGCATGGGATCGGTTCCGCGAGAAGGCTGGACACCGGCGGCTGCCGTGCCGGCCCGGCCTTCGGCGGGTGGCATCCATTGTCCGAGTTCGTGGATCTCCATGAAGGCCTGCGCTCGCTCGGGGAATCGGGAAGCCAAGCCCTGATACGCCCAGGAGCTCCTATGGGACCACCAATAGCCGGCCCCGGCGACGGCCAGGACCAGGGCCGCCATCACCACCCCGATCGTCCAGTTGCGTCTCATGGCATCCTCCTGTGGCCCCTTGAACCCCACGGCCAAGCGGGCGGCCACCCCTTTCCCGTCCCTCGCAGGTCAGGGACCCGTTTGATGGTACGCGGACGGCACCGAAAGGTTTCCCGCCTCGCCCGGCGGGACCTCATGAGGTAGAATATCAGTAGGGGAGGTTTGTGCCCCCGCCGGGAGGGACCATGAGGCACGCGACGCGATGGGGGTTGGCCCTGGCGGCCCTGGCGGCCGTGGCCCTTTCGGCCAAGACCATCAACCTCCTCCAGGATCTCCTGCCAGAGCCTTCCAAAAAGCCCGAGCAGGGTTACACCATCGAGGGCCGGGCCTTCCACTACAGGGACCGGCGAGCGGACGTGCGGGTGGTCTACATGCGCCCCGAGGACCGCGCCGCGTGGTTCGCCCAGAAGGGCATCAAGGATCCCTTTGGAACCTTTCTGCAACCCGAGGACAACTATGTCTTCTTCCTCGTCCGCTTCGAGAATCTCCAGAAGGATGAGACCCTCGAATTCACGCCCGGCTCCAGCATGTTTGGGAGCGCCAACCTCGTAGACGACATCACCGTCTACCAGATGTTCTACAAGGAATCGGACGGAGACCAGCGGCTCGCGGCGGCGGGGAAAACGGTCTTCTTCAAGGCGTTGCACCTGCCGCCGGGACAATGGATCGAGCGGCTCATGCTCTTCAAATACGACGAGTCGTACCAGCAGAAGAAGGTCCACCTCATCCTCAGTAATATCCTCCTGGGGCGGGACGGGCTGGACTTGGAGTTCCCCTTCCTCACCACGTTCAAGAAGGAGAAGCGGAAATGACCTCCCAGGTCATGGACGGCAAGGCCATCGGCGAAGCCATCCGTTCGGAGGTGGCCGTGGGCGCCGCCCAACTCAGGGCCAAGGGCCTGCGTCCCCCGGGGCTCGCCGCGGTGCTGGTGGGCGAGAACCCCGCGAGCCGGGTTTACGTGGCCTCCAAAGTGAAGGCATGCGCCGAGGCGGGCCTTTTCTCGGACAAGACCGAGCGCCCCGCCTCCGCCTCCACGGCAGAGGTCCTCCAAATCGTGCGAGATCTCAACGGGCGGAGCGACATAGACGGCATCCTGGTCCAGCTACCCCTGCCGAAACAGATAGACGAAGGCGCCGTCTTGCGCGCCATCGATCCAACCAAGGACGTGGACGGCTTCCACCCCGTCAGCATGGGAAACCTCCTCCTGGATCAAGGCGGCTTCGAGCCGTGTACCCCCGCGGGCATCATGGAACTCCTCAAACGATACGGCGTGGGGATGAAGGGCAGGCGGGCCGTGGTCGTGGGGCGATCCCACATCGTGGGCAAGCCCATGGCCCTCATGCTCCTGCGCGAGCACGCTACGGTCACCATCTGCCACAGCCGCACCCAGGACCTGCCCGCCGTCTGCCGGGAGGCGGACATCCTCGTGGCGGCCATGGGCAAAACCGCCTTCATCACCGGCGAGTTCATGAAACCGGGCGCCGTGGTGGTGGACGTGGGCATCAACCGCGTCACGGACGCGGAGGAAGCGGCGCGCCTCTTCGGCGGGGACGAAAACCGCATCCGCCAGGTGAGGGAGAAGGGCTCCACGCTCGTGGGCGACGTCCTTCCCACCGCCATGTGGGAGAAGGCTTCCCTCTACACACCGGTGCCCGGCGGCGTGGGGCCCCTTACGATTGCCATGCTGATGAGCAACACGCTGAAAAGTGCGCGGTTGAGGCTGGGGGCATAAGGGACGTGCTGAGGGAATTAGGAGAGCAGGTGAGCAGGAGGAGAAAGACCAACCCCGATTCCTGGGCACGCCTGCACCCACCTCCTGCTCCGCTTCACCCTACTTCCCTACTCACCTCATCACCTACTTACGAGAGCCCACCTGGAGGCTCGGCCGACGAGCGCGGACCGAGGTCACGATGCTCCACTTAGGTTTGACGGGCGGCATCGGCAGCGGGAAGAGCACGGTGGCCCGAATGTTTGGGCAGATGGGGGCGGTGATCCTGGACGCGGACGCCTTGGTCCGCGGCATGCTGGAACCGGGGCAAGAAGCCGCGAAGGCCGTGGCAGAGGCCTTGGGGTCCCAGGTTTTGGATCCCGGCGGCGGCGTCAATCGCAAGGCTCTGGCCGAGCTGGTGTTCAGAGACGAGGATGTGCGGCGGCGGCTCGAGGCCCTCCTCCATCCCCGCGTGGTGGCCGCCCGGCGGGAGCGCGTCCGTGCTTTGGAGGCAGATGGCCCCCCTGGGTTGGTGGTGATCGCCGAGGCGGCCCTCATTTTTGAGGCAGGGACGTGGACCGAATTCGACGGCGTGATCCTGGTCACGGCCCCCGCGGAACTTCGTAAAGCCCGGCTCGAGGCCGCCGGATGGGATGTGAACGAGGTGGTTCGGCGCATGGCCGCCCAGTGGCCTGAAGAGCGTAAGGCAGAATGGGCCGACTGGATCGTAGACAACGGGGGGCCGGAAGTAGACACTCGATCCCAGGTGAGAACCCTTTGGGCAAGGTTCCAATCCATGTCCTTGGCCCGAGAGCCTTGGAACCGGGATGGCGGGGAAACGGGATGACGGGATGACGGGATGACGAGATGCCGGGATGAGGAGATGAGGAGATGAGGAGACTGGGAAGGCGCCGCTTTTCCTCCTTCATTCGGGCCGTGGTTCGGTTCCTGCGATCGAGGCTCGTCCTCTCTTCTGCGCCTCCCGCGGTCCGTTTTCACTTCGTGGAAGTGGCCGTCTTGGTGGCCTATCTCTTCGTCCACTCCACCTTGTCACCGCGTTCTCAGCTCTTTGGACCCGCGTTCATCCACGGCGACCGCAAAGGCGACATGGTAGCCCTGACCTTCGACGACGGCCCCAACGAGCCCTACACGGGCCAGATTCTGAACATCCTGAAAGCCCGCGGCGTGAAGGCCACGTTCTTTGTCATCGGCGAGAACGCCCTCCAGTTTCCCGACGCGGTGCGCCGTGAGGCGGCCGAGGGAATGGAGATCGGCAACCACAGCTACAACCACGGCTCCATGGTCCGGGCTAGAAACGCCACCATCGACTGGCAGATCAACCAGACACAGGAGGTCATCCAGCGCTTGGTGGGATTTGAGCCCATCTGGTTTCGCCCTCCCCACGGCTTCCGGGACGTGCGCCTCTTCTCCAAAACCCGCCACGACGATCTCGCGGTGGTGGAATGGAGCAACATGCCCCGGGACTGGACCCGCCCGGGTGCGGACGTCATCGTGGAAAGAACGCTGCGCCACCTGAAGCCGGGCGATATCATCCTCTTGCACGACGGAGACAATGTTTACGTGGGAGGAGACCGAAGCCAGACCGTGGCCGCCCTGCCCCACATCATCGACGGCATCCAGGCCAGGGGCCTGAGGTGTGTCACCCTTTCCGAGCTCGCCGCCCGCGGAGGCAGGGGGTTAAGGGATTACAGGCGGATAGAAGAGAAGGAAGAGCGGGAGCCGAAGGGGCGACCGTAGCCTCGTAGGGGAGGGCCACCGTGCCCTCCCGGCATTGGTGCGGCACGACCGCGGGCGGGGACGGTGCCCCGCCCCTACATTCCTAGGATCCCTCCATGTACACCGACCTCCGCGGCTTCATGAAGGCCCTCGAACAAGACGGCGACCTCCTCCGTGTGAAGGAGGAGGTGGATCCCAAGCTCGAGATCACGGAGATCCTGGACCGCGCGGTCAAAGAGGGCGGCCCGGCGGTCCTCTTCGAGAAGGTCAAGGGCCACCGCGTTCCTGTCCTCGGGAACGTCATGGGCACCCACCGCCGCATGCTCAAAGCCCTCGCCATAGCCAGCTACGACGAGGTGGACCAGCGCGTCAACGCCTTCTTCGACGTGAAGCAGCCCCAGGGTCTCCTGGATAAAATCAGGATGCTCCCCCAGCTCGCCGAGCTGGCCTCCTACATGCCCAAGGCCGTGAGATCGGGGCCGTGCAAGGACGTGATCCTGAAGAAAGGCCAGTTCGATCTTACGAAGGACCTCCCTGTATGCACGTGCTGGCCTGAGGACGGAGGCCCCTTCATCACCCTGCCCATGGTCTTCACGAAGGACCGCCATTCCGGCAAGCGCAACTGCGGCATGTACCGCATGCAGGTCTACGACGCCACCACCACGGGCATGCACTGGCAGCTGCACAAA
>JAKBES010000021.1 GCA_021833665.1 Acidobacteriota bacterium | reverse complement strand
CGATCTCCGGGAGCTCGGGGTCTCGCAAAAAGACGCCAAGGCTTTCATCGACCGCTACTTCGCGAGATTTTCCAGCGTCAAGGCCTATTTGGACGGGGTGATGGCGGAGGTGCTCAAGAAGGAGGAGGTGGGGACGATTTTGGGCCGCCGCCGCCTCTTCCCGGGCATCGCGAATGCCCCCAAGCCCCTCCAGCAGGCCCTCTTGCGGCAGGCCGTCAACACCACGGTTCAGGGGTCCGCCGCGGACCTCATCAAGAAGGCCATGGTGGAGGTAGAGCCCGCCTTGCCCGAAGGATGCCGCCTGGTCCTCCAGGTGCACGACGAACTCATCGTGGAGGCCCCAGAGGGCCGGGCGCCGGACGCGGGCCGCATCCTCAAATCGGCCATGGAGGGCGCCATGGACCTCAAGGTGCCCCTCGTCGTCAGCCTGTCCACGGGAAAGCGCTGGGACGAACTCAAATGAGGGAGCCGCTCTCGTCCCTCCGGAAAGACCTGGACGCCTCGCCTCTCGTCTTGATGGAAGGGGCCGTGGTGGAGCGTGTCCGCCGGGGACACCCTGAGAACCTGGACCCCCTCCTCATGAACGCCCATCTGGTGGCCAGTGAGGAGGGACGGAGCCTCCTGCGCCCCATCTACCGCGACTACCTGAACACCGGCGCCGCGTCGGGTCTCCCCATGATCTGCCTCACCCCCACGTGGCGCGCCACCCCCGGGCGCATCGCCCAGTCGCCCTGGACGGGACAGGATCTGAACGGCATGTCGGCGTGGTTCATGGACAGCCTCAGGCGAGAGTCGGGGGACTACGCGGCGAAGATTTACGTGGGCGGCCTCATGGGGTGCAGAGGCGATGCCTACCGCCCCGAGGAAGGGCTGTCCACGGAGGAGGGGGCCCGCTTCCACCGGGTTCAGGCCGAGGCCCTCGCCGCGGGCGGCGTGGATCTCCTCTTCGGCTCCACCCTCCCGGCCCTACCGGAGGCCGTAGGGATGGCCCAAGCTTTTTCCCAGACGGGGCCAGATTACCTCATCAGCTTCATCATCCGCCCGTCGGGACGTCTGCTGGACGGGACACCTCTTGAGGAGGCCGTGGACCGGATCGACCAGTCGGTGGCCCGGCCGCCCGCGGGCTATATGGTGAACTGCATCCACCCCTCCGTTCTGCGGGCGGCATTGGAATCTTCCGATTCAAGGCGCCAAGCCCTTCACGGACGTTTACTTGGCCTTCAGGCGAACACCTCCGCCAAGGCCCCCGAGGAACTGGACGGATCGGAGGAGCTGGACGGGGATGAACCCCGCCCCTTCGCGGAGGCCATGGCCGGGCTCTACAAGGACTTTGGCCTGAAAGTATTCGGAGGATGCTGCGGGACCGACGGGAGACACATCTCCGCCATGGCCCGCGCCCTGATCCCCTAGCCCGCGTGATGGGGCCGCTGGAGATGGTGTCCCAGGGCCACGTCGCTCACCCCCGATTCGAGCCACTGGCGGACCCTCGCCGCATCGCCCTGGCGGGTGTGTTTGCCGGCGCTGTCCAGGAAAATCATGGCCACGGGCCGCCCCATGATCTGCGCCTCCATGACGAGGCAGAATCCCGATTCGTTGATGAACCCCGTCTTGCTCAGCCCGATGGACCACCGATCGTTGTAGATCAAGTAGTTGGAGTTGCCGAAGAAGCGGATGCGGCCCGTGTTCAGGGCCCGGGCCTGGTACTGGGCCGTGGTCGTCATCGTGCGAATGGTGTCGTACCCGTACGCCGCCTTCACCATCAGGAAAAGGTCGCGGGCGGTGGAGACGTTGTCGGGGTGGAGGCCATGGGGGTCCAGAAAGTGCGTGTGGGTCATGCCCAAGGCCTGGGCCTTGGCGTTCATGGCGGCCACGAAGGCCCTCGTTCCCCCCGGGAAGGTTCTGGCCAGGGCCGCCGCCGCGCGGTTTTCCGAGGCCATGAGGGCGAGCTGGAGCAGCTCCCTGCGGGTGAGGGTCCACCCCACGGGAAGGCGTGAGAGGGAATTCTTAAAGGTGTCCACGTCGTCTTGGGTGACGGTCTCGGGTTCGTCCAGGGAGACGCCCGAATCCAAAAGGACCATGGCGCTCATGAGCTTGCTGATGGAAGCGATGGGCGTGATCCGGTCCGCGTCCTTGTCGTAGAGGATCTGCCCCGTGGCCTGGTCCGCCACCAGGGCCGAGTTGGACCGCACCGTGAGCTTGGTGGGGTTGAGTTTGGGCCAAGGGTCCCGCGGGGTTGGAACGAGGGCGCGCGGGACCCACGCCGCCGTCTGAACCAGGCCGCTGGACGAAGCCGGTTTGCCCGCCCCGGCTATCTGCCACGCCATGGTTCCCGCGGCGAGGCCCGCAACAAGGGAGAGAAAAAGGATCAAGCGCGTACGCTTCCGCATGCCACCTCCGAGCGACGCCCCCGCCGAGGCCCAAGCTTACACTTCCCGGGCCGTGAGGTTCAAGGCTTGGGAAGCGGGGAGCGGGGAGCAGGGAGCAGGGAGTGGGGAGTGAAGAACGGAACAGAGTGCGCACGGCCGTGCCGAGCCCTCCTTCTACTCTTAACCCTCAACTCTCAACTCTCACATTCCCGTCTCCAACATCCCTGTCTCCTTGACAAGGCGACATCAATATGATATCATAGTGAAAGCATACGGAGGTCTGCCATGTATCAGGAACGCGTCGTCAACCCCGCCTCGGGATGGCCCATGGTGCTGATCAACTTCATCCTCTTCATCCTGGCCCCGCTAGGTTTCATCGTCGGCGCCACGCGCCTGGAAGGCCCAGGAGCCGCCCCTCCCCTCGGGATCGGCTTCATGGTGCTGGGGGGCTTCATCCTCGTGGCAGCGATCCTCACCACCAAAGGATTCTTCATCCTCCAGCCCAACGAAGCCGGGGTTTTGATCCTCTTCGGCCGCTATGCGGGAACCGTGAAGGCCAACGGATTTTGGTGGGTCAATCCCTTCATGGCCAAGAGGCGCATCTCGCTCCGTCTGAACAACCTCAACGGGGACAAGCTGAAGGTCAACGACAAGGCGGGGAACCCCATCGAGATCGCCGCGGTGGTGGTGTGGAAGGTGAAGGACACCTTCGCGGCGTGCTTCGATGTGGAGAACTACCTCCACTTTGTAACGACCCAAAGCGAATCGGCCATCCGCCACTTAGCCAGCACCTATCCCTACGACTCGTGGGAAGAGGGAGAGGACCACGCCGTGTCCCTGAGAGGCAACATCGACGAGGTCTCGGTGGCCCTCGAACAGGAGCTGCAAGAGCGTCTGAGCAAGGCGGGCGTGCACGTCGAGGAGGCCCGCCTGAGCCACCTCGCCTATGCCCCCGAGATCGCCGGGGCCATGCTCCAGCGCCAGCAGGCGTCCGCCATCATCGCCGCCCGGCAGAAGATCGTGGAGGGCGCCGTGGGTATGGTGCAGATGGCCCTGGCCAAGCTCAGCGCCGAGAAAGTGGTGGATCTGGACGAGGAGCGCAAGGCGGCCATGGTGAGCAACCTCCTCGTGGTCCTCTGCGGGGAGAGGGACGTGCACCCCGTGGTCAACGCGGGAACCATTTACTGAGTGGGAGGGCGCATGCTGGTCACCACCACGTTCTCGTTCGACGGGTATCGCATCAAGGAATACAAAGGTATGGTGCGCGGGATCATCGTCCGCTCCCCCACCATCGCGCAGGGCATCCTGGGCGGCCTCAAGGGCCTCATCGGCGGCAAGATCGGCGCCTACTCGCAGATGTGCGAACAGGCCCGGCAGCAGGCCTACGAACTGCTCCTTCAGCACGCGCGGGAGCTGGGGGCCAACGCGGTCGTCGGCCTGCGATACGACGCCTCCGAAGTGGTGAGCCGAGAGTCGGCCACGGAAGTGCTCTGTTACGGCACGGCCGTCGTGGTTCAGCCCATTTAGACCGGGAGGACCGGCGTGGCGGACAAGAAAACCCTCCTCCTGCGCATTCCACCCGCACTCTGGGTGGAGCTCAATCGCTGGGCCGCGGACGAGCTTCGAAGCGTCAACGGGCAGATCGAGTACGTGCTCAGGCGCGCCGTGGAGGAGCGGAAGGGCAAAAGGGCGCCCGACGAAACGGAGAAGCTCAAAGGCAGGGGAGAGAGGAGCAACGGAAGAAGATAAAAGCGGAGGGCGGAGCGGGATTCTCCTGGCTTCTCGATTCGCAATCCGAAATTCGCAATTTCAAATCACGTCTCTACCAACCCAGCCGCACGACCCACCATAGGCCCCCGAGGATGAGGGCGGCGATGACCAGCATCCATAGGGTGCTGGTGACGACGTAGGTGTAGACCATGAGGACGAGCCCCGCCACGAGCTGGGGGATGCGCCCCTGCTTCTTGCCGTAAATGAACAGCGCCATACCCACGCCGCTGATGATGAGAGACAGGAACAGCCACGTGGGGCTGAAAGACATGGCCACTTCTCCTCACGGACGGCTAGTTCGGTTCCTCGGGAAGGGTCGGAGCCGCGGGCGGCGCCTTCTCCAGAGCCTCTTTCAAGTCCTTGGGCATGGCCACCTCCGCGGGGAGGCGGTCACGAAGCCACGCGAGGGACTCGCCGGATACGCTTGCGGCGCGGAGCCGGTAGGATTCGAAGGCCGACCAGGACATAGGCGCCACGGCCCGGGTGATGGCGGCCATGACCTTGGCGTACTCGCGGATTTCCCACTGGGCGTGCTCGTCCAGCCTGAGCCTCAAAAAGTGGAAGAGGTTGTGCAGATCGATCTGCCAGTACCACTCGGTGTAGAGGCTGAGGGGAAGGGCGATGCGGGCGATTTCGCGTGCCAGATCGTGCTGGAGCATGGCCTCGTAGCGGGCGTAGGCCTCCCTCTGCCCCGCCTGAAGGGAGGACCTTGCCTCCTCAGCCTGCGCGGGCGGGAGAGCGTCCTCGCTCCGGCCCTGTTTGTTGGCCGTGCTCTGAGTACGCAGGGCTTCTAGCGCCGGGGTGTAGAACTCGTCCTTCATCACCGAATAGCGCCCCGAGATCTCGTTCAGCCGCGCCGTGCGGTGGCGGATCCATTGCCGGGCCACGAAGATGGGCATCTTGCAGTGAAAGGTGAGGACGACCTGCTCGAAGGGGCTCGTGTGCTCGTGGCGCATGAGGTAGTTGATGAGGCCCTGATCCTCCCGGACCGTCTTCGTGCCCTGCCCGTAGGAGACCCGCGCCGCGGCCACGATGCGCTGGTCCGAGCCCATATAGTCCACCAGGCGGACGAAGCCCTTGTCCAGAACGGGGAACTCCTTGTCCAGGATGGCCTCGGCCTCGGGGATCACGACGTGGGGCATGGAGACCTCCCGCTACGGGGTTTGACTTGTACAGGGCGCTGGTTGGGGCTCAGCGTCGGGGCTTGGCCGGCTTGGACCGGGCCGCCTCCCTGGCGTGAAGGAGAAACAGGCTTGCCGACAGCGCCTGGGGCACCACAAGCCCGAGGAGCGCCAGGAAATACACGCCCACCCTGGGCCCGCTGCGCAGTGCGATGCCCAGGGCCAGGACCGATGCACCCAGCCAGAGCAAGGCCCCCGCCGCGCGCTCCCATTTGGAGGCCGCCAGGAGTCCCACGACCAGACACGCGGGACCTCCGGCCACGATCATGGCGTAGTGCGCCGGGGAGGTTCCCGAACCGGCCATGGGACCCACCTCGAGCGTCCAGAGCACTCCCTCCACGATCAAGAGGAGGCCGCCCACCGCAAATCCCGCCACGCGTTGCTGGTCCATCCGCCAACTCCTGAGAGCCCGTTCGCCCTTTCGCTCATTCTAACATCCCGGCGGGCCCTTCTGCTTCCTTGGGGCCATAGGGTCCTTGGAACCAAAGTGGCGCCGGGCATGAGGGGAATAAGGGCGTGATGCCTGCCCGCACTGGCTTTGCTGCTCCCGGCTCCCCGCTCACGCTCCTACACTTTGTGGAGCTTGATGACGTTGGTCACTTCGGAGTCGCCCGCGAGCATGGACAGGGTCACCAGAACCGTGTCCCCGGCACGGGTGAGGCCGGCGGCCGTGGTGGCTTCCAGGGCCGAGGTGACGGCGCGCTCGGCGTCGAAGGCCGGCTCCACCCGAAGGGGCACCACTCCCCACACCACGGAGAGGCGGCGGAGAACCTCGTCGTGAGCGCTGCACGCGATGATGGGCTGGGCCATGTGGAACTTGGACAAGAGCCTGGGCATGCGGCCCGTGGGGGTAATGGAGATGACGGCGGAGGCCTTCAGGTCCCGGGCCGCCGAGGCGGCGGCGTGGCTGGCCGCCTGGTGAAAATCGGTGACCCTCGTGAAGGATTCGCGCACGGGGTGGTAAAAGGGGCTCGACTCCGCTTCACCGGCGATGCGAGCCAGCATGGACGTGGCCTCCACGGGGTACTTTCCCGCCGCGGACTCGCCCGAGAGCATCACCGCGTCCGTACCGTCGTAGATGGCGTTGGCTACGTCCGAGACCTCGGCGCGGGTGGGCCGGGGATGGTCGATCATGGACTCGAGCATCTGGGTCGCCGTAATGACGAATTTGCCCCTTCGGTTCGCTTCCGAAATGACGTGTTTCTGAGCCTGGGGTACGAGTTCGAGTCCGATCTCCACGCCCAGATCGCCGCGGGCCACCATGACCCCATGCACCTCATCCAGGATGGAGGCCAGGTTGTCCAAGGCCTCGGGTTTTTCAATCTTGGCCACGATCCAGGGGGGTTTGGCGGCGTCCGATAACTGCCGCTTGAGGGCGCGCACGTCCGAGGCCCTGCGCACGAAGGACAGGGCCACCAGATCCACCCCCGCCTGGAGCCCGAAGGCCAGATCCTCCCGGTCTTTGCGAGTCAAGGACGGGGCGCTCACGGCCACGCCCGGCAGGTTGATGCCCTGGTGAGACCTGAGGTGACCACCCCGCACGATCTCGCCGCGGACCTCGCGGGAGGTCACCTTTTCCACGGAGAGCTCAAGGGTTCCGTCGGCCAGGAAGATCCGGTCACCCTTCTTCACGTCCTTGGGCAGGCGCTCGTAGGTCGTGGATGCCCGCTCCGCCGTGCCTTCAAGAGGTGCGGTGGTGATGGTGAAGGCTTTGCCTTCCTCCAGCGTGACCGACCCTCCCGAAAAGGATCCGAGCCGCATTTTGGGCCCCTGAAGGTCCTGGAGAACGGCCAGGTACCGGCCCGTTTGCTCTCCGACGGCTCGCACCGCTTCGATGCGCCGCGCGTGTTCCGCCTGGGTGCCATGCGAGAAGTTCAAGCGCGCCACGTCCATGCCCGCCTCCGTCAAGGCAAGGAGCTGCGCATCGGTTTGGCTCGTGGGGCCGAGGGTGCAGACGATCTTGGTGTGCCTCATGGCTCCCTATCTCCGCGCCTCAGGTCAAGGTGATGCGGATGGGCAGGACGACGGTCTGGAGTCCCCCGAACTGAAGCTCGCGCTGGAGGGCGTAGGCCGTGTCGTTGTGGAGGACCCGGTAGAAGAGTTTCTCCTTGGCGAAAATGAGCTTGCCGAGGAAGAAGACGGCACGGGGGTATTCCTTGTAGATATCGACGCAGAGGGCCTCGCCGTCTTGGAGGACGTCGGTCCCGATGCTGTACCGGAAGTCCGCGTTGAGCCCGAGGCTATTGGCGAAGGACACGTAGCGCCTGAGGTTCGATTCGGTTTCCTCCTTGAGCTCGTCGATCTCGTCCCTGCCTTTGAAGCGGCCCGAATCCACCACGCCTAGCGAAATGAACATGATGTCTTTGTAATAGCCCGGGAAAAGGCGCTGGATGGATAGGACTGAATGGATGCCCAGCCCGCCGTAACCCGAGACCATGAGGGCGGCCACGGGTCGCGAGGGATCCAGCTTCATGGTGCCTGCAGGGCCCGCGTCCTTGGGCAGGTCGGTGAGGATCTCATCGAGCTCGTGGATCTTTAGTCGGACGCCGTTGTAGTGCGCCTTGATGGCCAAACAGATGAGGATGAAGGATGTGGTGATCACGAGGGTGAGCCACCCTCCCTCCGTGAACTTTTCCAGGGTCGTGAGGATCAGGATGGACACGCACAGGATGAGGGCCACCCCGTGGACGCCGAGGTACCGCAGCCACCGGGGCGATTTCTGCCGGCCCTCCCCCAGCCAGTAGCGGGACATGCCGAGCTGGCTCAGGCTGAACGTGAGAAAGACGTTGATGGCGTAAAGAACCACCAGAAACCGGACGCTGCCCTTGGTATAGATCAGAAGGAGGGTGGACGAGACGCCCATGATGAGGATGCCGTGCTTGGTCACGAGCCGGTCGCTGAGCTGGGCGAACCGGTGCGGCACCCACGAGTCCACCGCCATGTTGGACAGGACCCGGGGGCCGTCGATGAAGCCCGTCTGGGCCGCCACGAACAAGAGGGCGCCTTCGGAAATCAGCGTGAGGATCACGAGCCACGAGCCCACGGGGAACCCGCCCAGGGACCAGCTCGAAAACACCCGGTCGAGGAGGACCGCGTTCATGGTCTTGCCTTCCACCGGCGCGGCGTTCCAGAGGAGGTAGCAGAAAAGAATACCCCCCGCCGTGAAGGCCAGGGAAACGGCCATGTAGAGCATGGTCCGCTTGGCCGTGGCCACCTTGGGTTCGCGCAGGATGGGCATGCCGTTGGAGACGGCCTCGATGCCCGTGTAGGTTCCGCCGCCCAGCGAATAGGCCCTGAACAGGATGAGGAAGATGGCGATCCAGCCAAGGCTGCCGGCGTCCCTGGACATCTCCGTGTGGGTGGTGGCTATGACTTGGGGCATAGCCCAGAGGTGGCTGAGGATGCCATACGTTATGAGGAGGAGGTGGGTGCCTACGAACACGAGAAAGATGGGCAGGAGGGCCTTGACCGACTCCTTGACCCCCCGAAGGTTCATGATGAGGAGGACCACCAAAATGGCCAGGTCGGTGGGCAGCTTGTAGGCGGTGAAGGCCGGGGGGAGCATGCTGAAAAGCGCGTCTACCCCGGAGGCCACGGAGACCGTGATGGTGAGGACGTAGTCCACCACCAGCGCCGAGCCGGACACGACGCCCGCTTTGGGCCCAAGGAGCTTGGTAGAGACCAGGTAGCCGCCGCCGCCGCTCGGGAAGTGTTCGATGAGGAGGCTGTAAGCGAAGGAGATGATGGCCACGGTGACGGCCGTAAGGATCGCCAGATAGAAGGCCATGTACTCGTGGCCCTGGATGGAGCGAAACGCCTCGTCTGGGCCGTAGCAGGACGAGGAGAGTCCGTCCGAACCCAGTCCGACCCACGCCAGAAAGGCCACCAGAGAAATCTTATGGAACACCTGGGGATCGTCAGGATCCCGCGGCTTGCCAAAGATAATCTGCTTGAGCGGCCTCATGGCCACGCCCGGCGGCGAGGGGCCTCCGCGGGACGGCCCAAGGTTCCCCTCGGATGGGAAGTCTGCATGGTTCCTCGTGGGCCTTCCGGGCTTCGGCCCTGGAGCGCCTTGCCCCGAAGCCATTCGGCCTCAACCTCTATACGCCCATCCCGCCTTCCCGTCAAGACATCATGGGGGCCAAAGCATGGACTCCAGCATCTTAGCGGACGGGAGCGATGGACCTTGCTAAAATGGCCTGCGAGGAGCCGCCCATGGAGCTTGCCGGCCTTGCCCTGGCCTGGACCGCTTACTGCGCCGTGCACAGCCTGCTGATCCATCCCCCCGTGGTGGGGCGCCTCACGGCGCTGCTCGGACGGCGCGCAGGGGCCTACCGCTTCACCTACAACCTGTTCAGCATGGCGGCGCTGGCTCCGCTGATTCTCTGGCACCTGAAGCTTCGAGGGCCGTGGCTGCTGGAATGGCGGGGGTTCTGGTTGGCCGTGCCCATCTTGCTGAACGCCGCGGCCCTGGTTTTCTTCGCCCTGGGAGCCCAGGCTTACGGAGCGAGCGATTTCCTGGGGCTGGCCAGCCTGCGCTCGGCCCTGCGTAGCCAGCCCGCGCGGGAGTCAGGCTCCTTCTCCACCCGAGGCATCCTGCGATGGGTGCGTCACCCCTGGTATACAGGGACCCTGCTTCTCTTGTGGGGCCACGATCTGGATGCCGCGGGACTCGTGGCGAGTCTGGTCCTCACAGCCTACGTGGCCGTAGGAACCCGGCTTGAGGAGCGCAAGCTCGTGGCGCAATACGGAGAAGCGTACAGAGATTACCAGCGGCGCGTGCCCATGTACTTTCCCCGGAAGCCCGGGAGCGAGGAGTGAGGAGTGAGGAGTGAGGAGTGAAGAGTGAAGAGTGAAGAACCCCTTTCCCCGAACCCCGACCTCTAACCTCTAACCCCTAACCCCTAACCTCTAACCCCAGCCCCTAACCCCAGCCCCTAACCCTTAACCCTTAACCCTTCACCCTCTTATCCGGCAAACCGCTCATGACGTGTTCGGCGAGGGCGGTGATGGTAAGGGAGGGGTTGACGCCTAGGTTGGCTCCTATGATGGAGCCGTCCGTGACGAACAGATTCTCGTAGCCGAAGACGCGGCCGTTCTTGTCCACGACGCCGTTCTCCGGGCCCGTCCCCATGGGACAGCCCCCCAGGATGTGGGCCGTGGTGGACACGTTGAGGAGCACCTCGTTGATGGAGCTCTGGGGGAAGCCCCCGAGCTTCTTCGCCATGCGGCGGGCGATGTCGTTGGCTACGGGGATGTAGGGCGGGACGGGCGGGTGGTCCTGCGGCGTGCGCGATGTGACGGCGAAGGCGAAGGGCCACCACCAACGCCGTCTGAGTACCATGCGGGTCCGGTTGTCGTCGGTCTGCATGAAGAGCAGGACGATGGTTCTGCGGGCCCGGCCCAAGGGCCACAGCGTTCTGAGAAAATGGTGGGGCCGCCGCAGGCAGTTGCCCATCCATTTGAGGGGCCGGGTGAGCCTCGTGCCCCCGTCCGTGAGGGGCGTTGCCAGCAGGCACATGACGTCGGAGCCTTTGGAGTAGCGCACGGGTTCGACGCGGGTCCCGTCCTCCAGGTAAAAATGAGAGGTGATCGCGATGCCCGTGCTGTGCTCCGGTTCCTTCTTCCAAGCCGACACGCCCAGAAGCGCCTCGCTGTTGGTGCGCGTGTAGTGGCCCAGCTGCTCCGAGAGCCCCGGCAGAGTGCCGCGGCGCTTGCATTCAAGCAGGAGCGGGACGGTGCCCAGAGCGCCGCCCGCGAGGATGACGCCCGCCGCTTCCAGCGTCCGCCGGTCTTTGATGAGCGGCGAGGTGCTGCGCTCCACGTGAAGGCGGTAGCCCCCGCCCTCTCTCGGCTCCACGAAGCGGACCCTCGTCTCCGGCAGGATGCGAACGCCGCGCTTCTCGGCAAGGTACAAGTAGTTTTTGTCGAGGGTGTTCTTGGCGTTGTACCGGCATCCCACCATGCAGCCGCCGCAATAGGTGCACCCCGCCCTGGCTGGGCCTTCCCCGCTGAAGTAGGGGTCGGGGACCTCCTTGCCCATCCCGGCCTCCGGCCTGCCGGCCGAATCTGAGAAGAAGACGGCCACGTCCGTGGGATGGAAGGCCGCCGCGCAGCCCATGTCTCCGGCGATCTCGCGGAGGGCTTCATCCGCGGGGGTCAGGCGCGGGTTCACGGTGACCCCCAACATGCGCCGCGCCGTGGCGTAGTGGGGGGCGAGGGTTCGTTTCCAGTCCTCCAGATGCCGCCACTTGGGGTCATCGAAGGCTCTGTCATCGGGTTCCATGAGCGTGTTGGCGTAGACGAGACTGCCTCCGCCGACGCCCGCTCCGTGAAGGACGAGCACGTCGCGCAGCAGGGTGAGGCGCTGGATGCCGTAACACGCCAACCCGGGCATCCAGAAGAACTTGCGCAGCCGCCAGTTGGTTTTGGGAAAATCCTCGGGCCGCCAGCGCTTGCCCATCTCCACGACCAGGACGCGGTAGCCCTTGTCGGCGAGGCGCAGGGCGGCCACGGAGCCGCCGAATCCCGAGCCCACCACGATATAGTCGTACGGACCCGCCCCGGTTTCGTCTTCCATCCTGCCGCCTCCTGCGCCCCTGGCGCGGCCATAGAGTGGCAGAGGCCCGCCGCGGATGCAACGAGGCCCCGGCCTAGGGTACACTCGCTCCCGGGGCTTCGAGGTCCCCGAGAACTCTCCAAGGGGGAACCATGTGCGGCATCTTCGGCATCGTCACCGAGCGCGAACAGGAACTGGGACCGATCCTCATCGAGGCGGGCAAGCGCCTCTCTTACCGGGGCTATGACTCGGTGGGCTTCGCCACCGTGGATGCGAGCCAAACCGTGGACCTGCGCAAGGACGTGGGCAAGGTGGAGGACGTGGCCGGGGGCCACGGCGTGGCCGGCATGAAGGGCCTGAGGGGCATGACCCAGCTCCGCTGGGCCACCTTCGGCGCCCCCTCGCAGGCGAACGCCCAGCCGCACTTGGACTCCACCGGGGACATGGTGGGAGCCCACAACGGCAACGTGGTGAACAACGTGGAGCTGAGGGCCCAGTTCATGGCTGAGGGCATGGCCGTGCGATCCACCAACGACGGAGAATCGTGCGTCCACGCCGTGGAGCGCCACCTTCGCAAAGGCCTGAGCACGCAGGAGGCCGTCCGGCGGGCGTGCGCGGACCTGGAGGGCGATTACGCCTTCGTCATCGGCCGCAAAAATGAGGACTGCCTCTACGCCGTCAAGATGGGCTCGGGCCTCGTGGCGGGCTTGGGCGAGGGCTTTACGTGCATCGGGTCCGATCTGCCGTGCCTCCTGCCCCTCACCAGGAAGATCGTCCGGTTGAGGGACGGAGAGATGGTCATCCTCCGAGGCGGCGGGATCGAGGTCCGCCGAATCACGGACGGGACCCTCGTGGATCGTCCCGCTCAGGACGTGGAGGAGACCATGGAGGCGGCCCAGAAGGGCGGCTATCCCCACTTCATGCTCAAAGAAATTCACGAGCAGCCCAAGGTCGCCCAGGACCTCCTCCACCTCCTGGGAGCCTCCAAGCACATGAAGCGATTCGTGGACCGTCTCAAGGGCGCCCGCAATCTCTATTTCGTGGGGTGCGGCACGAGCTACCACGCCTGCGTGCTGGGCTCCGTCTATCTGGCCCGGCTTGCGGGCAAGGCCGCCGTTCCCGTCCTGGCCCCGCAGTTCACGGCCCAGTATGTGCCAGCCCTCGGCCCCGGGGACGTGGGCGTCTTCGTGAGCCAAAGCGGGGAGACCAAGGACGTCCTGGGCGCCCTGGAGGCGGCCCGGGCCAAGGGGGCTACGGTGCTCGGCCTGGCCAACGTGCTCGGCTCCAGCCTCATGCACGCCAGCGATGTCTACCTTCCCCTGGCCTGCGGTTTCGAGATCAGCGTGCCCGCCACCAAGACCTTTACGAACCAGTGTGTGGCCTTCCTTGCCTTGGCCCTTCGCGCCGCGGGCAAGGACCTGACGGTGCTCGACGCGCTGCCGAGCCTTATCGAGGCCACCTTGGGCGCCGTGGACGGTCCCGTAAAGGAATTGGCCCCCACCCTCACGGGGCGGAACGATCTCTACTGCCTCGGCTACGGGCTCACCTATGCCATCGCCCTGGAGGGGGCCCTCAAAATCAAGGAGGTCACCTACACCCACTGCGAGGGGATGCTCTCCACGGAGTTCAAGCACGGCCCCCTTTCGGCCGTGGACGAGGGGTTCCCCATTCTATTCGTGGCGGGGCCGGAGGATGTCCCCCTCATGGTGAGCGGCATCAACGAGACGGCCTGCCGCGGAGCGCGCACCGTCGTCATCGCTCAGGAGGACCCGCGCCTGCGGGCCAACGCCCGCGGCGTGCTCGTGCTGCCCCCGTCGGACCCCCTCCTGGCGCCCATCCTGGGGGTCATCCCGCTGCAGCTCCTCTCTTACCGGCTGAGCGTGGCCCGGGGCCACGACCCCGATTTCCCGAGAAACCTCAGCAAGACGCTGACGGTGGATTGAGGATCGTGAGCCGGGAGAAGGGGAGCTGGGAGCAGAAGGGGGAAACACGGGCCGCGGACAGGATTTCCGTCCTGTTTTTTGCTTCCCTGCTCCCTGCTTCCCGCTCCCGATACGAGGTAAGATACTCACCGGAGCCAGAATGCACCTGCTTTTATCGGAGAGCCCATGGCCGACCTGAAAGGGAAAACGCTGTTCATTACCGGGGCGTCGCGGGGAATCGGCAAGGCCATCGGCCTGCGTGCGGCGCGGGACGGGGCCAACGTGGTCATCGCCGCGAAAACCATTGAGCCCGATCCCAAACTCCCGGGGACCATCTTCACGGCCGCCCAGGAGATGGAGGCCGCCGGAGGAAAGGCCCTTCCCCTCCAGGTGGACGTCCGGGACGAGGAGCAGATCAAGGCGGCGGTGCGGAAGGCGGCGGAAGCCTTCGGCGGGATCGACATCCTCGTGAACAACGCCAGTGCCATCAATCTTCGCGGGACCCTCGAACTGCCCCTGGCGCGCTTCGACCTCATGTTCCAGGTGAACGCGCGGGCCACCTTCGCGTGTTCCAAGGCCTGTCTTCCCCATCTCCTCAAGGCACCCAATCCCCACGTCCTGACCATCTCCCCGCCCCTGAACACGGACCCCAAATGGTTTGCCGGCGTGGCCCCCTACACCATGACCAAGTACGGCATGACCATGGTGGCTCTGGGCCTGGCCGGGGAGTTCCGCAAGGCGGGCCTCGCCTCCAACGCCCTCTGGCCCCAGACGGTCATCGCCACGGCGGCGGTCATGAACCTGCTTGGGGGCGAAGAAATGATGCGAAAAGGCCGCAGGCCCGAGATCATGGCCGACGCGGCCCACGCCGTCCTCACGGCGCCCAGCCGCGGCCTCACGGGGCGGTGCCTCATCGACGAGGAGATCCTGCGCGAGACCGGCGTTACGGACTTCGGGCCCTACGCCGTCACCCCCGGCGGCGAGCTCATGCAGGATTTTTTCCTGTAAGGGACGACGAACCACCCAGGCACGAAGACACCAAGAAGTGCTTACAGTGAGTAGGGTACTGGCGAAGTGTTTCTCGCCCGGCCCTCGGCGAGGCACGGCGACTGAGGTCCACGTTCCTCGGCCCCATCGGTGTAGTCCGTAACTCTTCTCGGTATTTCTTGGTGTTCTGGCGTCTTGGTGGCGGGCGTTTCTTTACACCCGATCGAAGATCCGTTCGGCATCCCCTAGCTCCCTGGCGCTGGGGGTGAGGAGGGTCTTGGCGTTGATGCGGAGCTTCCTGCCCGCCCGAAGGGCCGCCCGCACGTCCGCCTCGCTGACGAAGTCCAGGATTTCCTCGCGGGGGGCGTTCACGGGCGCCGCGACGGCGTTGGCCCCGCGCCTCGCCGCGCCTTGCACGGCGGGCGGCGGAGAGCTTCCAAACTTCTGCGCGACGAACCGCGCGGCCGCGTCCTCTAATCCATGGCCGAGCTTCACCAGCGGCGGCAGGGGGACGGCCTTCTCGTCGGTGGCGGGACGGACCTCATAGGCCACGCGCTTCCGGTCCATGAGATGGAGCGGGGTGATGTTGTCGCTCGTGATGTTGTTGCCAAGGGCGCCGCACCCCAGGGTCATGGCGGGGGGAAGGTTGGTGGTGTAGCCGATGGCTCCGTGGGTTCCGGGCGTGTTGATGAGGATGCGGAAGACGGGCTTGCGAAGGGCGAACTGCCTTATGATCTCCACGTCCTGCGTGTGCAGGCACAGGGTGTGGCCCAGCCCCCCGTACGTGAGGACCTCGATGCACCGCAGGCACCCCGCTTCCCATCCGTCGGCCACGTAATAGGACAGAACGGGGGAAAGCTTTTCCAGCGACAGGGGGTAGTCGCGCCCCACGCCCTCCTCGGGCACGAGCAGGGCCCGAACCCCATCGGGCACGGAGAATCCGGCCATTCGCCCAATCACCTGGGGCGACCGGCCCACCACCTTGGGGTTGAGGGCGCCGTTCTTGTCCACCATGAGCACTTCGAGAAGGGCCTTCTCGCGCTCCGAGACGAAGTGGCCGCCCCAGCGCGTGAACTCGTCCTTCGCCCGGTCCGCCAAGGGGGCGTCCACGATGACCGACTGCTCGCTGGCGCAGATGGTGCCCCAGTCGAAGCTCTTTCCCGTCAACACGTCCTTCACGGCTTTGCGCAGGGACGCCGTACGCTCGATGAAGGCGGGCACGTTCCCCGGTCCCACGCCGTAGGAGGGTTTGCCCGAGGAGTAAGCGGCGTTCACCAAACCCATGCCCCCCGTGGCCAGGATGACGTTGGTCCCCGGATGCTTCATGAGGGCCTGCGTGTCCTGGATGGAGGGGTTCGGCAGGCACGCGATGATGCCGCGGGGAGCACCCGCCGCCACCGCCGCGTCGTGCATGACGTCCGCCACGGCTTTGATGCAGCCTTTCGCCGAGGGGTGAGGGGACAGAACGATCCCGTCCCTGGCCTTGAGTGAGATCAGAATCTTGTAGATAGCCGTGGACGTGGGGTTGGTGCTGGGAATGACGGCGGCCACCACGCCCATGGGCGAGGCCACCTCGTAGACGCCCTGGGCCGGATCGGCGCTGATGAACCCCACGGTCTTCATGGGGCGGATGTACCGGTAGACGTCGTCGGCCCCGAAACGGTTCTTCATGGTTTTGTCGGCGACGGTGCCGTACCCCGTCTCCTCGTGGGCCATGCGGGCCCATCTCTCCAAGTTGAGCATGCACACCTCGTGCATGGCGGAGATGACCTTGTCCACCTGGTCCTGAGAAAATTCCGCGTAGGCCTGTTGCGCCTGCCGGACCTGATTGACCGCGCGGTTCACGTCGGCGGAGCTCATGGGAGGAGCCCCGCGAGGAGTGAGGAGTGAGGAGGGTAAACCAGTGAGGAGTGAGGAGGGTAAACCAGTGAGGAGTGAGGAGGGTAAACCAGTGAGGAGTGAGGAGTGAGGAGTGAGGAGAACAACAAAAGACAAAGCATGGAGAACTCCGCTAGGTCTTGACACTCTTGCGAAGAAGATGGTTTCTGAGGCCCACGAGCATTTTATCCACCTCGGCCAACAATTCGTCCGCTTGGACCCCGTCAGGCTCGGAAAGATAGCCAAGGCGCCGACTGATCTCGAATTGGGTATCGAGCTCGCTTGCTGATCCCATGGCCACATGGATAAACTGAATGAGTTCCTTGTCGTTCCGCCGGGCGGCTCCTTCAGCAAGGTTCGAAGGGATGGATACCGCACACCTTCTCATTTGGCCAACCAGCCCAAATCGCTCTTCGGCCGGATACGAGGCAGTTGTTGAGTAAACAAAAGTGACGAGGTTCATGGATTTCTTCCACACCTCAAGCCGCCTGTGTGGCTTATCCACTTTCTATTACTCCTCACTCCTCACTCTCTCACTCCTCACTTTTTGCCCCTGGCCTCCCGCGAAACGGGGGCTTGCGGCAAGATCCCCTCCACCTGTTCGTAGGGCATGGGGATGACGTGGACGGAGACGAGGTCGCCGATGCGCCGGGCCGCGGCGGCTCCCGCGTCCACGGCGGCCTTCACGGCGCCCACGTCGCCCCGGACCATGACGGTGACGTAGGCGCTTCCGATGGTTTCTTTGCCCACGAGCAGGACCTTGGCGGCCTTGACCATGGCGTCGGCCGCTTCGATGGCCGCCACCAAGCCGCGCGTTTCGATCATCCCAAGGGCTTCCTGGTTGAGCATGGGCATTCCCCCTCCACCCTTTGAGGATAGAAGGGAGGTCCCCAGGATGTCAACTTGCGTTCGGGGAGACCTTCCCAAGGGGGGAGACGTGGAAGTGTGTCGCATGGTAACATTTGGGCGCGAGCCTTCCGAGGGCCCCGAGCGGGAATCGCGATGAATTCAGGGCCGGGGATGCTGGAACGGCGATTGCTATATGTATCTGCAGGAGGAGGTGCCGGTGATCTTTGCGCCGAGTCAACCCACGGATCTCCAGCAAAAGCCGCGCCGTGAAGGGGGCTTCACCCTCATGGAAATGCTCATCGTGGTGGCCATCCTGGGCATGATGACCCTCATCGCCACCATGGCGGTGAGCAAGGCGCTTAAGCGGCAGCGCCTGGAGGTGGCGGCAAGGCAGCTGCAAAGCTTCATCGAGAAAGCCTACATCCGTACCGTGGATACGCACGCTTCGGTGTTCGTGGTCTTGTTCCCGGTAGCCAGCGATGGATCCAGAGCGGTGGATCTCGTGGGCGACACCAACGGCGACCTTCAACTCTCGGATTCAGACGAGATACTCGAGACCACCTTACTGACGAACGACATCGTGGTCTTGACCGACGCCTGGCCGGTGATCCCGGCGACATTCAAAGGGAAGAACGTGACCGCTATCGCCTGTGACACCATGGGCCGGGCGATGGACCCTTCCGTTTCGCCAGCCCAGCCGCTGAGCGGGCAATTCCTTGCCCTGACCCACAGGGATATGACGGGGAGCGTGCCCTCCCTGACGCCGCGGATTCGATACGATCTAACGATGGACCGCTTGTGGCATTGCACCATGAGCCAGCCCACCAAGTTCACCTATTAGCGAGGATCGGGCCATGAACGAACACGATCGCCCATTCAGTGGCTCTGGGCCCGAAGCGGGGACGAGCCTCCTGGAGGTAATGATCGCCCTCTTGATCATGTTCATTCTCATGATCGGGGTTCTGCAGATGTTCAGCCTCGCCTATCTTCAGAACATGGGCGCAGGGGCGCGCACCGAAATGACTTACAAAGCTGAGCAGTTCGTCGAAACCCTCCGCTATCTGAACGCCCTGAACAAGGCAGGGAAGACGGTGGCCAACACGGGGATCACCTTTCCCTTGACGGTCACGGCCTCACCGACAACGATCAACCCCGTGACCTACACTTACTGGGGCCCGGGGAAAGCCAACGTGGCCACGGCCAGCTCTCCTTACACGGTGTCCTATCAAATCGTAGACGGGGGGGCCATCTTCTGGATAGTCACCGTGATCATCACCCCCAATCCGAAGGGATCGAGCCAGCCGGTGTACCTGGGATCCGGAATCTCTCACAAGAGCCTCATGTACACGGCGCAAATTCTTAAATGAACCCATGGCGGAGCCGGGCGGGGCCCGTGTTCCCCCAGGGACGCAAGGGTTCCCAGCCCCAGAGAGGTGGCCAAGGATGGTGAGGGAACGCGCAAAGGCCTGCCGGGAGGGAGGGTTTACTCTCATCGAAGTGACCGTGGGGATCGCCGTTTTGGTGGTCGTCCTGATTCTGTCCTTCTCCCTCCTCTTCGGAATGAAGTCGTTCGCCCAGAGGCAGCAGCATTTCATTGAAGCCCGGCAAACGGCCCGCCGAGCCATTGATTACCTGAGCTACTACGTGCGCGGTGCCTCGGATTTGAACACGGGGTCCACGACCAATCCACTCTCTTCGCCCAACGCGCTTGTCATGTGGGTGTGCAAACAGTGGGCGGGCTCCCCTGGGACCGGTTCGTGTTCGACTCTGGTCCAAGTTTCCTACGACAACATGGGCTCCAACGCGGGCGATCCGGCCGTGGGCAATGCGGCTGGGTTGCCTCCCGCCACGGGTGCAGTGTTCGCCGACCCGGGAACCGACGTTCTGACCTTGGCCTTCGCCGTGAACGCTCGGAAGATCCCGATCACGTACTGGCCAGGGGTGCTTCATGGGGCTGGGAATGTCAACATCGACTTCAGGGATGGCTGTGACGGATCCAGTACCGAGGATCAGAAAAACATGCTCCTCTTCGAGCAGCTCACGGGATGTCACGATCCCGCTAACCCGGAGAGCACGGCCCCCTGCGATGGAACCTTTCCCACCGGATCCTCGGCCGCCAGCAACATCCTGACCCTTACAGACTCAAGCGGTAACTGGGTATATTACCAAATCACCGATTACCAGGGTTGCGATTGTGGTTCGGCCGCGGGCACCTCCTTCGGGAAGGCGGATGTGATTCAGGTGATCAACAACACCGGTTTGTCCGACGGGCTCAATCCGCCCGGAGGCCCCCAAGCCTTGACTTTCCCGCCCCCGCCCACCATCTCGGCGGGGGTTGACTACTACTCTTTTCGAGTGTTGAACGGCCAGCTCCAGCAAAAGTCGGGCATGTTCGACCCGGTCACCGACAACCCCGGCACAGCGTTTCGTCCTCTCCTGGACAACGTCGAGGATTTGCAGATCGCTTATATCTTTGATGACGGATCG
The DNA here is from genome assembly GCA_021833665.1 of Acidobacteriota bacterium. GTDB lineage: Bacteria > Acidobacteriota > UBA4820 > UBA4820 > DSQY01 > JAKAJA01. Next base: position 4,814 of record JAKBES010000021.1, on the reverse strand, counting down.
ATCAGAAACAACACGAATGCGGTCGCGGACCGGCTTCCCACCGCGGATCACAATATCCCCCAGCAGAACACGTTGCCCACGGCCGTTGCGACGGACATCAGCAAGGTGGTAGGACTGCGAATCACGGTGGTTGCCCGGTCGAGCGCTCCCATGTCGGCCGTTGACATCAAGACCAAGCGCTATCCGCTGCTGACGGCGGAAGATCACGTCCCCACGCAGCCGGCCTCCGGCAACGTCCTCTATCGCTACAACCGTTATAGTCTGTCGGCGACCGTCATGCTCAGAAGCCGTTCGCTCGGCAATTGAGGTTGATGCCCATGAAGGAGAGAGGTTCCGCGCTCATTTCCGTCATCCTGGTGGTCTTGGTCCTTACCATGGTAGGCCTTGCGGCCCTCGTCTACACCTCCATGGAGGACCGCATCTCGGGCAACGACCGCCTCCTCAAAGAGGCTCTCTACGCCGCGGAGGCGGGCCTTCGCGTGGGCGAGGGCACACTGGGATCGACCTTAGGTGCCACCAACACGATCTCCAATCTGATGAGCCGCGTCTCTGTAGGGTCCACGCCAGCCGTGGCTCCCGGCGTTCCTCTTCAGCCGGTCAACATGAACGCCAGCAGCTTCGACCTTGGCCACCTGGGGACCTATCTGGCCACGGCTGACGGGACAGAGCTATCGGCTCAGCCCGTCACCTACACCGATGGGGCCGCGAGCACGAGTGACCGGGCCTTTTACAGTGTTTATATCAGAAACAATTCGGATGACACCAACGGGACCCCTACCACGGATCAGGACGGGAAATTCACGATGATCTCCGTGGGGTACATTCTGGCTCCTTCGGGACAGGTCACGGCCGTCAAGATTCTTGCCGAGGGATTCGATTTGGGCGATCTCTTCGCCCTCACGGGCCAAAAGGACTGGAACCAGGGGGGGACCAACGCCAACTGACGTCGCAGCCGGACATCGGTTTGGCGGGCGGCTCCCCAGATAGGAGAGGACGAACATGAGACACAAAACCCTTATTGGACTTTCACTCATGGGGGCAGCCCTCCTTTCCCTGGCCCTTCGGGCGGATGAAGGGTATGACCCCATGCGCCAGATCAGCACCCAAATCGCCAGGACCAACCTCCTTGTCGTGCTCGATGTGAGCGGGTCCATGGCGTGGAACCTTTATGGAAAGAATGGGCAGAACGGGGACGTAAACTCCATTGGAGGCGTACCCTCGGCGGCGTGGAGTTCCATAAGCCACCCCACCACAAGATGTGACGACGGGGGGTGGTGGACCACCCCCAAATACGATTCCTGGTGGGTCACGCTCACTGTTACGCAGAAACTTCCGGCGCGCATCAACACGGTTAAGAATGCCTTGGGCAATTCGGTGAGCATCTACACACAGTGGGCACCCCCAGCAAGTCTTCCCGCCATCACGAATGACGATTGGAGATATGCGACCGTCACCGGTCCCGTGGAAAGCAACGGAGGCGACGGCGTCACCCATTATTGGCAATGGACCTACACGGTGACGACCTCGTGCGTTTACTCCAGCGACAACTCCGTTCCCACGGGCACGCCTTTTTCCATTTCGCCCGCTTCGGGTGCGGACGTTCTTGGCGGCCAAGGCGGAGATTTGCAGGGTCCGTTGGATCTTGTTGGTAACACGGGTGGTCCCACGGGGTCGGTCAACTGGGGTCTGGAGATTTTCTCGGACAACAAGGCCGACTGCACCAAGGCCACCCTGGTTGCCAAAATCGACAGCAACGACACGGGCGATGTCACGACCATCGAAAGCAATCTAAGGCTCCAGAGTGCTGGCGGGCTTAACGTCGGAGGGGGCACGCCGACCCGAGGGGCCCTTAATTTCGCCAAGACCGTCATCAGCGCCACCTACGACGGGGGGACGTTCACGGATAAAGCCAACACGTCCTTCACTCTCCCCGCGGATCCCAAGAAAAACTGCGGCAGGCTTTACGGGGTGATCCTGGTAACCGACGGCATGTCCAACACTTGCAACACCAGTTCGGGTGAATGCTGGCCCTCCGTCGATGGGTCCTGCACCTATTGCGCGGATTGCGATGCCGGCACCCGCGGCCCCACCTGTCCCCAGAGCTATGCCCTATTTCCTGCGGGGATGTCGGAGGCCATTTGGAACCTCTCCTTCCATCCCCACGTCTGGACCATCGGCATCAGCCCCGTGGTGGGCAAATGCGAACTCAACTATACGGCCTACAAGGGCAGGGGCGACGCCTACGCGGCCGATGCGGGCACGATCGCCAGCAACGACCCCAGGCTTCCGGAGGGAACGCCTGGGACCTATGACGACACCCAAGACTACGCCTATTTCGCCAATACGGCATCGAGCATCAAGTCTGCCTTCGACGCCATCATCGCGGGCCTGGGAGCGGGGGACTACACCACCTCGGCGCCCGCCATGTCCGCCTCCTCCGTGGCTACGGCGGGCTCCGTGGGGTTCGTGGCCAGCTCCGAGTACCCCGGGTGGAAGGGGCACCTTTATGCCTATGATTTGAACAGTTGCGACCTCACCGGCTGCACGCTCACTTCCTCCGATTGCACCGATTGTCCGTCTTGCGATAAGTGCACGGGCACGGCCGCCGCGCCCGTGCCCGCCAGCGACGCCAAGCTTCTGTGGGACGCAGGCGACGTTCTGTCCAACCATTCCTCCGTGGGCACGTCTTCCGCCAATGGGCGTTCGATTTGGACTTGGAATCCGGCCACGAAGGCCCTGATTGAGATTCAGGGCGGTGTTAATCCAAGCGATTCGTCCATTCTCACCACCGTCACAAATCTCAACGGTATCTGCTCTACATGCGGCATCACGACGGACGTGGTGGATTTCATCAGGGGCGACACGGGGGCCGTGGACGCGAGCGGCAACTACGGAACGAAGCGGGCGTGGCTTTTTGGCAGCTCCATGAACTCCTCGCCCGCCATCATAGGGAGTCCCGCTCAGTGGAAGCAGAGTACCCTTCCTAATCACGGGGACTTCGAGCTGAACTACGCTCAGAGGCACCCCCTGGTGTGGATCGGCAGCGACGACGGCATGCTCCACGCCTTCGACATCGTGGACGGCAAAGAGGTCATCGCCCTTCTTCCACCGGAGTTTCTGGCCAACCAGGTCACCTTATTCAACAACTACAAGGCCAATAGTGGGAACATGACCGGACAGCCGCCGTCCCGCTTCGCTCACATCTACGGGGTAGCCAATTCGCCCCGGTTCGCGGACATGAACCTCGGCACAGTGACTCATCCCGACTATAGGACGGTCATCCTCTTGGCTTCCGGACCGGGGTACGACACGAGCACCGCCAGCACCGTCATGACCAACGCGATCACCGCCATCGATGTGACGCATCCCTACGCCGCGCGCACGGCCGTCGTGGATCCCTCCACGGGAGGCTCAAAGGACTATCCGGCGGACTATGACTACTCCAGCACGGCGCCCGTGGGTGTCCTGTGGCGCTACCTGAGAAGCGGAAGCGGCACCGTCGACCCCTATCTTTCCTGGAGCATCCCGGCGGTGGCGGCGAATTCTACGAGCACGTGGAAGCTGGGAATGGGTTCGGGTTTTGACCCCAAGAGCACGGCAGCCAGCAGCTTGGCACCCAAGCTCATTACCATGGAAGGGACGGGCGGCACCTCAATCACCTCGACGACTCTGACCAAACCCACGGGAACGCCCTTGGTGGGCGACCAAGCCTTTGCCGATTGCGTCTACTGGGAGCGCGGCGCCTCGTTCAGGGAAGATAATGTCGCCAATGAGTTCGTGCAGGCCGATCTGGCAGGGCAGCTCTCCCGGTGGGACGGTTCCACCCTCGACCGGACGATCAGCCAGGGCGTTGGCCAGCCCCTCTACTATTCCCCCGCCGTGGGAGCGTTCACTCTGGGGACCACGGCCTACGCGGTGTACGCCTATTCTTCCGGGTGCTTTTACGAAAAGAGCCCAAATGTGACGGGCGTGAGCGTGGGAACGACCGGAAATTTCATCCCCAAACTGTACGTTTCGGTCCAGCAGCTTCAGTATGACACCACCAACAAGATCTGGACCTTGAAAGCAGGTTCCCTCAAAACCTGGAGCAAGATCATAAGCGATATTCCTACGCCGGAAAACATCTTGTCGGGAGGGACGAATACGTCAACACTAGGGGCCCGAACCGAGCCGGTCACGTCTCCTCTGCTGCTGATCCCCAGCATCGGGAGCACCACGAGCCTTCCCTACGCCCTCTTCCTTTTGTACGATCCGGATGTGACGGGCGTATGCGCCGGGAAAACGTATGCCGTCCAGGTGGACATCGATGTCACCAAACTTGGAGCACCCGGTGACACTACCGGCATCAGTTCTTTGCCCGCTGCGGGCGGAGTAAGTGAGGCCGGCATTGGCGCGGCCAGCGGATTTATCGTTTCACAGAACCAGATCTACGTGGCCATGAGCGGTGTAGGCGCCAACGCAAAGGCCAAACTGAAGAAGACCAACAAAAAGCTGAAGCAGGGCAATTCGGTCATTCAGCCCAATTACTGGATCGAGCTTAAGTAGCCTTCGACCGCTCAACGGACACCAAAGGCGGGCCTAGCGGCCCGCCTTTTTGCGTGAAGAAAGCCAAGCAGTGGGAATGCGGAGGGCGGAAGGCGATGTGAAGCAACGAGGCCGGGAGCGGCTAGTTTCTTACTTTTCACGTTTGACTTTTTACTTTTCACCCTTCCTAAACAGCCCCCCGAGACTCTTGAGGGCGCCCTTGCCTTTGAGGGGTTCGGTGGCCGCCTCGCAGGCGGCGCAGAGGTAGTTGGCGGAGCCGCCGGCGAGGA
>JAKBES010000232.1 GCA_021833665.1 Acidobacteriota bacterium | reverse complement strand
CGGAGCCGCGCACCTCATCGAAAGCTTCGCCACGGACGAGCTCAAGGCCATCTACTGCGAGAAGATGTACACGGGGCAATGGGGCGGCTCCATGTGCCTGACGGAGCCCAGCGCCGGCAGCGACCTCGGCGACATCAAGACCAAGGCCGTGAAGCAGGAGGACGGCTCCTATCTCCTGAGCGGCGAAAAGATCTTCATCACCAGCGGTGACCAGGACCTCACGCCCAACATCGTGCACGCCGTGCTGGCCCGGACTCCCGACGCCCCTACGGGCGCCAAGGGCCTGAGCCTCTTCGTGGTCCCCAAGTTCCGCGTGAACGCCGACGGCTCCCTCGGCGCCTTCAACGACGTGGTCTGCTCCAACATCGAGCACAAACTGGGCATCCACGGCTCTCCCACGTGCAGCCTCGTCTTTGGAAGCAACGGCGCCTGCCAGGGCTTCCTCCTGGGCAAGGAGCGCACGGGCCTGCTGCTCATGTTCCAGATGATGAACGCCGCCCGCTACGAAGTGGGCGTCCAAGGCCTCGGCATCGCCTCCGCCGCTCACCAGGCGGCCCTGGCCTATGCCAAGGAACGCCTCCAGGGGCGCTCCATGACGAACAGGGAGCCCCAGACCGGCCAGGTGCCCATCATCGAGCACCCCGACGTGCGGCGCTCCCTCCTCATGCAGTCGGCCTATTGCCAGGCCATGCGCGCCCTCGCCTCCTACACGGGCTGGTGCATGGACATGGCGCACGTCACCGAGGGAGAAGAGCACGACCGATGGCAGGGCCTGGTTGAGCTGTTCACGCCCATCTGCAAGGCCTGGTGCTCGGGCTGGGGATTCCGCGTCACCGAGTGGGCGCTCCAGACCTACGGCGGGTACGGCTACACCTGCGAGTACCCCGCCGAGCAGTACCTGCGGGACGCCCAGATCGCGTGCATCTACGAAGGCACCAACGGCATCCAGGCGCTGGACCTGGTGGGACGCAAGTTCCGCCTTCAGGAGGGCAAGCCCGTCAAGCACCTCCTGGGCCTCGCGGGCAAAACCGCGCAGGACCTGGCGGCAGACCCCGTCCTCGGCCCATCGGCCGTGCAGCTCGGCTCCGCCGTCAAGGCTCTCGGCGCGGTCCTCACCGAGATCCCCGCCAAGGACAACGCCATACTCCTCACGCTTCTGAATGCCGTGCCCCTCCTGGACATGATGGGACACACCGTCTCGGGGTACTTGCTCCTCCAGCAGGCCGCCGTGGCCAAGGACAAGCTGGCGGCCCTCCTGAAGGACAAGGGCGTGGATGCCTCCGACAAAAGGGCCCTGCGCGCGGCCCTGAAGGACAGCGCCGAGGCGGCCTTCTACAACAACAAAGTACAGGCGGCCGTCCTCTTCGCCCATCGCGGTCTTCCCCTCGTGGGCGCCCAGGCCGTGGCCCTGCGCGCCGGCGAAGTGGCCCCCATGGAGACGGTGCTTTAAGCATTAGGCCATGCCACCACGGAGACGGAGAGCACGGAGAAGGGATTTCCTGTTGAAGGGCTTCTAAAAAGTGGTTTCCGCCGAAGTCCTCCTCCGTACCCTCCGCGCCTCCGTGGTGAAATTTTCCCTATAATGGCGGCGATGGAGAGGAACCTGTCGTCCGTCCGAACGTCGAATCCCCGACGCTGGCTCGCGCTGGCGGCGGGGATCTTGTTTGGGGCGACACTCTCGGCCCCGGGCCTTACACCCCTGGAAAGGGATGCCGCCTTGGAGCGAGCGGCCGCACTTCGAGTCAATGGTGACTGGACGGAGGCGGAAGGGGCGCTTCAGTCCCTTTGGGAATCCCAGGGGTCCCCGCCGGACCCGGTCGTGGCCCTTGCGTACGGGCACATGTGCCTGCTCAACGGCGCCGCCGCGCAAGCCGAGGCGCCTCTGCGCGCGGCCGCCGAGGGCGAAGGGCCCCTCGCCCCCGACGCGCGGCCCCTCTTGGCCGAATGTCTCCACGTCCAAGGCAAGAACGCGCAGGCTGTCTCCACCCTCCAGCACATCCTGGCCGAAGGGCCGTCGCTCCGCGGCGAGGTGAGCGCCCTCGGCCTCCTGGCGCGATGCCAGCGGGCTGAGGGACGATGGAGCGGCGAGGCGGCCACCCTGCGCCGTCTCCTGGCTCTTCGGCCCCGTGGGGCTCAGGCGGAGGCGGCCCGGTTCCACCTGGCCCAGGCCCTGGATGGCGCCGGCCAGCACTTCGCCGCCTTTCAAGCCTATCAGGACATCTACTGGAAGCGCTCGTCGAGCCCTTTCGCGCGCGAGGCGGGACTTGAGGCCTCACGTCTGGCCCGCGAGCACGGCTACGCACTGCGCAGACTGTCCCCTCTCCAGACCGTGGAGGCTGCCCAGCGATGGTTCAAGGCGGGCCGCGCGGCCGATGCCCTGGACCTCCTGGACGCCATCCCGGCCAGAGCCCTCAAGGGCGACCTGGCCATCCGGGCGCGCCTCCTGCGCGTGCAAGTCCTCTATGCCCTGCGCGAGAACGGCAAAGCGGTGGCGGAGGCCGACGGCCTCCTCCGGGATGCGGGCCCCACGAAGCCGAGCCTTCTGGCCCTTTTGAAGGCCGCCTGGGCCCTCCTGCGCACGGGGGACCACGCGGGCATCGTGGCGAGAGGCAACCAGATTCTAGCGGGAGCCGGCGACGCGGAGGCGATTCGCGTGGAAGCGCTCCACTGCATGGGGACCTCGGCCTACGTTCACGGACGCTTCGCGGAGGCGGCCCGAACCCTGGCCAAGATGGAGGGGTTGAAAGGCGATCCCGCCACCCTGGCGTCGGGACGCTACAAACGAGCCTGGTGCCTGTTCATGTTGGGCGACGTGGCTGGGGCCCGAACGCTCTTCGACGGTCTTGTCCGATTGAGTCCTGGACCCGAACTGCAAGATCCTTCCACCTACTGGTCGGGACGATGCGACATCCTCCTGGGAGACGCCGCGGCGGGACGGGCGCGGATGACGGCGCTGGCTGATGGCCGGCCTCCGGGCTACTGGGGATGGCGGGCGCGGGAGATCCTGGCCACGACGGGGGAAACTCCTCTCCCCGATACGCTCCCTCCTGCCCCCGGGGACTGGCGGGCGGCCCTCGCCACACCCGAGGCGTCCTTGGCCAGGGAGCTGGACTGGTGCGGGTTGGAGCCGGAGGCCGCGTCGGCCTTCCAGCCTATCTACACCGCTCGCCGCGCCCAGCCGCTCGTGGCCTATACCATGGCCACCCTTTTAACGCGAGCAGGAGATCCAGGAGGCGGGCTCGCCATCCTTCGAAAGGCCTTTGGCCCGGCGGCGGACCAGTACGATTCAGGCCCCGCCTGGCTCACCGTGGCCTATCCCGCGCCCTATGCGGGCCGGGTCAAGACCCTCGCCAGCCGGGAGGGCCTCGATCCGGCATTCGTGTACGCCGTGGTCCGCCAGGAGAGCGATTTCGACGAGGCCGCCGTGTCTCCCGTGGGCGCGCGGGGCCTCATGCAACTCATGCCCTCCACGGCCGCCAAGGTGGCCGCGGAGATGGGCCTGTCCGCCCCCACCGCATCAGGGCTGCTCAATCCCATCACCAATTTGGACCTGGGAATTCACTATCTGGGAACGCTTCGCCGCGCCTTCAGCGCCGCGGGGGCCGCCGCCAGCTACAACGCCGGAGAGGACATCGTGGGCGGGTGGACCACGGCCTGGGGCCCCATGACCGAGGAGCAGTTCATCGCCATGATTCCCTATGCCGAGACCCGCCATTACTCATCCCAAGTGCTTTGGTACAGGCACCGGTACCAGCAGCTCCTAGGCTCGGGTTAAAGGGCAAGGGATTTCACCACGGAGGCACGGAGAACACGGAGAAAATAAAGAATTCTCTCTTTGTAGTCTTCCTCCGCGCTCTCTGCGTCGCCGGTGAGATTTTTCTTCCTTGCTTTTACTGCGCGAGGAGGGCTTCCACTTCCTTGACGACGGTCTCGGAGGTGGGCTCCACGCTGGAGTCGTACCGGGCCACCACCTTGCCGCTTTTGTCCACGAGAAACTTGTTGAAGTTCCACGTGATGTCGCCGTTAAATCCGGCCTGCGTGGTGAGGAACTTGTACAGGGGGTTGATGTCCGGGCCCTTCACGCTCGTCTTGGCGAAGAGGGGGAAGGTGACCTTGTATTTCAGCGTGCAGAACTGTTTGATCTGGGCGTCCGTGCCCGGCTCCTGGGCCCCGAAATTGTTGGCCGGAAAGGCCAGCACCACCAGGCCCTTGCCTTTGTACGCGTTGTAGAGCTCTTCCAGCCCCTTGTACTGCGGCGTAAATCCGCATTCGCTGGCCGTGTTGACGATGAGGAGAACCTTGCCCTTGTAGTCGGCGAGGGGTTTCTCCTTTCCGTCGTTGAGTTTCATCGTGAACTGCAGGACCTTGTCGTCCATGGCTTGCTTAACTCCTTCTTTTGCGGCGGGCTTCTGGGCCCACGCCTGAAACGGCCCGGCCGCCAAACCCAGGGCCAGAGCCAAAACCAGAACCGCATTGCCACCCGTGAACCTCATCATGAGCCGCTCCTCGATCCCCCGCGGGGATTCCCGTGCCTATGCCATCCCACACGGTGAAACCGAGGGGCCGCATGGCCTATTCCGGTGTATCATGGGCGCTTGATTTTAGAGTGGAGGATGCCTTGAGCGAAGAACCCACCGCGGACGGATGCGGCGCAGAAAAGCCCTCACCGCTGAAAGAGATCACCCAGCCCTTCATCGACCTGTGGCACGCCCCCCGGGCGCTCTGGGCCATCAACCTCAACTATCTGCTGGAGGGGTTCGCCTACTTCGGCATGGTCATCTATCTCGCCATGTACTTCAACAAATACGTGGCGCTCGACGACCAGTGGGCGGGGCTGATGGTGGGGGTCCTCACGTGGGGGATCACCCTCTCCATGCTCTTTTTCGGAGGACGCGCCGACAAGTGGGGCGTGCGTCCGGCTTTGCTCATAGCGCTGGGCCTTATGGTGGTGGGGCGCGCCATCTTGTCCGCCGCGCCGGGGCTGGGGCTGGCCGGCGGATCGGTCCTCTCTCCTCTGAACGCTCTGGCCATCGCGGGGATCCTGTTCATTGTGCTCGGCTACGGCATGTACCAGCCAGCGGCCTACGCCGCCGCGCGCCAGTTCACGACGCCCGCCACGGCCGGCATGGCCTACGCCATGCTCTACGCCGTCATGAACCTGGGAGGATGGCTGCCCACGTTCATGTCTCCCATCCGGGAGCGTTACGAGATCAAGGGCGCCTATTGGTTCTATACCGGCACGACCCTGGTGGGGCTTGTGATCCTCTTTTTCATGCTGAGCAAAAAAACCGTCGAGCGGGCCACCGCAGCAGCTAAGGCGGCAAGCGCCACGGACGAGGGACAGGCCAAGGTGGGCAGCGAATCGGGCGTGCAGCGCGCCGCGGCCGAAGCCGCCCCGGAAGATCTATGGGGCCGAACCCTCCACTGGTTCAAGAACCACCCCATCGCGGACAAGAAGTTCGCCTACTTCATCTTCTGCCTGATCCCCGTCCAGACGCTCTTCGCCTACAACTGGCTCGTTCTTCCCCAGTACGTGAACCGCGCCTTTGCCGGAACCTGGGTGGGCACCCGGTTCGAGACGGCCACGAACCTCAACTCCCTCCTCATCTTCATTTTGTGCCCCATGGTCGCGGCCCTCACCACGAGAGTCAAGGTCTACAACATGATGATCGCCGGCACCGCCGTCATGGCGGCGCCCACGTTCTTCCTCGCCATCGGGCCCACCATCTGGGGCCTGTTCACCTTCATCGTCCTCATGACCGTGGGCGAGGCCATGTGGCAGCCCAGATTTCTGCAGTACGCCGCGGAGATCGCCCCCGAAGGCCGCACGGGAGCCTACATGGGCGTGGCGCAGTTCCCGTGGTTCCTCACCAAGATGATCGTTCCCCTCTACTCGGGAACGGCTCTGGCCCGCTGGTGCCCCGAACCGGGCAAGGGCCCCAACCACAGCGGCACCATGTGGCTCATCTTCGGCGTCGTGGCCATGATGTCCACGGTCCTGCTCATCCTGGCCAAGGGGTGGCTCGGGAAGGACTTCA
>JAKBES010000231.1 GCA_021833665.1 Acidobacteriota bacterium | reverse complement strand
GCCCCATGAGTAACTGTGTGACGGTGACCCCCGTGTCCTGCACCCTGCCCGCCGCGCCCACGGGCGTCGTCGCCACGACCACCCGATGCACCGACGTGCAGGTCTCCTGGAACGCCGTCGCCGGCGCCACGAGCTATAACCTCCTGCGCGGCACGACCTGCGGCGCCGTGGTGACCACCTTCACGGGTGTGGCCAGCCCCTACACGGACACGTCGGCCGTGGCGGGAACCTCCTACCAGTACTGGGTCGTGGCCGTGAACACATGCGGCACGGGCGCCAACAGCTCCTGCGCCGCGGGCACCCGCCTGGCGGCACCGGCGGCCCCCACGGGCGTGGCGGCCACGTCGACCCGCTGCACGGACGTGCAGATCTCCTGGAACGCCGTCACCGGCGCCACGAGCTACAATGTTTTGCGAGGAAGTGCCTGCGGCACCACCCTGGCCACCTTCACCAATGTCACCAGCCCCTACACGGACACGTCAGCCGTGGCCGGAACGTCCTACCAATATTGGGTCGTGGCCTCAAACGCCTGTGGGACGAGCGCCAACAGCGCCTGCGCCACGGGCACTCGCGCGGTGACGCCCGCGGCGCCCACGGGCGTGGCAGCCACCGCCAACCTCTGCACGGGCGTGGCGGTCTCCTGGGACGCCGTCGGAGGCGCCACGAGCTACAACCTCCTGCGAGGCACCGCCTGCGGCACCGTGCTCACCACCTTGACAGGCGTAACCAGCCCCTACGTGGACACCTCGGCGGTGGCGGGCACCACCTACCAGTATTGGGTGGTGGCCGTGAACGCGTGCGGAAGCAGCACGGGCAGCGCCTGCGCCTCGGGGCTGCGCTTGGCCCCTCCCGACGCGCCCTCTTCCCTCTCCGCCGCACCCACGGCGTACAACAACGTCGACCTCACCTGGCCGGCCGTGACGGGAGCCACGGGCTACAAGGTGTACCGGACCACGGGCACGTGTCCCCAGGCCTCTTACGCCTTGATCACTCCCTCACCCCTGGCGGGAACCTCTTACTCCGACGGAACGGTCTCGGGAAGCACCACCTACGCCTACGTGGTGACCGCCGTGAGCGGAACCTGCGAATCGGCGAATGGCCCCTGCGCGGCGGCCACGACGACGGCGGCCCCCTGCACCACACCGCCGGCCTTCGCCGGCCTCGCGACCGTAACGCCGGTAACCGCCGCCACCTGCGCGCTCCAGCTTGACTGGGCCGCGGCCGCGCCAGCCTGCGGAGGGAGCATCACCTACTCCGTCTACCGGTCCATCACGACGGGCTTTACTCCAGGGCCGGCCAACCTTCTTATCTCGGGCGTGACGGGCCTCACCTACACGGACGCCTCCGCCGCCAGCGGCACCCCTTATTACTACATTGTTCGTGCCGTCGAGACGCCCGTAAATCTCCAGGATTGGAACGTGGTCGAGAGGAACGGCACACCAGGCGTGCCCGTCACCACGGTCCTCTTCTCCGACGATTTCGAGTCGGGCACCGGTCTCAACGGCTGGTCCACGGGGTATTTCAGTCCCGACAGTGCCACGACCGAATGGTACGGCATCATGGCCTGCACCGCCCACAGCGGGAGCAACATCTTCCGGTGGGGCAATTCCACCTGCACGGGGAATTACGGGAGGAGCGCCAACAACCAAGCGGTGCCCGGCGGGACGGCAGGGATCACCGTCCCAGCGGGGGCCTCTTCCGTACGATTGAGCTTCTACCACAAATGGCAGATGAGCTCGGGTGACGGACTCATGATTCGCCTGGCCATCGACGACGAGGCTCTGGGCTATTACTATATTCCCGCATCGGCCACGGGGGTCTGGCTCGCCGGCGGCTACAACGGCTCCGTCGACTACAGCCCGACGGGAGCCAATCGGGACATGTGGAACGGAACCACCGCAAACTATCCCAATAACTTCGTCTTCACCCAGATGGACCTGGATGACGCCGTCAACTTCGCCCTTGGGGGAACGGCAGGCGCGGCGGGGCATGTTCTTTTCATAGGATTCGGAGGGTACTCGGACAGCGGGACTCTTAGTGTCGCCGACGGCTGGTTTCTCGATGATGTGCGCGTCACGTATGAGACGCTGGGCGCCTGCACTTCCTGCGCGGCTCCCTCGGGCCTTTCGAACAACACGGCGGCGGACGTGGACCCCTGCGCCTACACGGGCGTCCGCGTGACGTGGGCCCAGGATCCGGGCACGAGCTGGGGCGACCAGGGCACGGGCACCCGCACTTACGACGTGCTTCGCGACGGCACCAAGCTCAACGCCACGCCCATACCCTATGGCACCACGTCTTACACGGACACCAGCGGCAACGCGGCCGCATCCTACACCTACGCCGTCCGTTACACCAACGGCTGCGGCCTAAACGCCGCCACCACCGGCCTTGCCAGCGCCGACTTAAACGGCACGCCCGCTCCCGTCATTACCGGCGAAAGCTCGAACCCCTGTCCCGCCACCACCGCCGCCCTGGCCGCCACTCCCGGCATGGCTTCATACCAGTGGTATCTGGACGGCGGCCCCATCACCGGAGCGACGGCATCGAACCACGATGCCGCGGCTGCGGGAAGCTACACCGTAAGCTGCACGAGCGTTTCGGGGTGCTCCGCGACTTCGGCCCCCTTCGCCGTCACCCTCGCCGCCTGCGTGGTGCCTCCCGAAGTGGCACCCGGTGTCACCCCTGCCACGGCGCAGACGTGGACCGGCACTTCGGCCCACTCCTGGCCCGCTGAGCCCGCCGCCACTTCGGGCTACACCCTCTACCGCGGCACGCAGGCGGACCTTCCCAATCTCGTGGACGCGACTCTGGACTCTTGCGTCCGATACACGGGAACGGCCACAACCGTGGACACGCTTTCTGAGGATCCCGCCTTGGTTCCAGGCCGATTTTACTGGTACATCGTCACGGGCGCTAACGGCACCGGAGAGGGCACCGCCGGCTCCCACACGGCGCTTGGAACGGCACAAGACCGGGTGGTCAACGCCAATCCGGCGTGCCCCTGATTTCGTGCTTCAAGTATCAACGCCAAAAGGCCGGGCTCTTGCCCGGCCTTTTGGCTTAACCCTAAGCTGTGCCCAGAATGACTTTAATGAGACCCGACGGTGCAGGTCACACCCATCTGCTTGCACACAGCGAGGATCTGGTCCACCGCAAGGTCCGTCGTGGACTTCTGCAAGGTTCGCGGCGTGGGGGAGCCTACCGTGATCTGCGCCAGCCCTTCGGTGACCTGGTCCACCTGGATGGCGGCGTCCCTCGACCCGGCCGTGAATTCCACGACGCGGTCCTTGTCATTCCGGTGGGTGATCTTCACCTTGTCGTTGGCCGTCAGGTTCTTGAGGACGGCCTGATACACGGCGTCGGCTTTGGCCTCCAGCATGACGGTGGCCACGTCCATGTCCGGGGTTCGCATACGCCTCACCACGTGAACCACGGCTCCCCATTGGGCCTGTGCCGCTGCGGACAGGAGGACAACCGACGCCAGGGCCACGGCAAGGATTCGAAACCGTCGCGATTTCATGAACAGGTCCCTCCCCGAAAGACGCCCTACTGTGCTCCGGTGCGAACACCCGTACGTTTTGATTACGCCTTGTTTTCCCAGGCCTTGCGCCCTTCGATGTAGAGGTCGCCGCCGTGGCAGTCGCCGACCACGATGAGGGGCAGGTCCTCCACCTCAAGGCGCCGCACGGCTTCGGGACCCAGGTCTTCGTAGGCGATGATGTCACACTTCTTGATGCACTTGGCGATGAGGGCCGCGGCCCCGCCCGTGGCGCCCAGGTAGACCACCTTGTGCTTCTTCATGGCCTCCTTGACGGCATCGGAGCGCTTGCCCTTGGCGATCATGCCCTTCATGCCGATCTCCATGAGCCTGGGCGCGTAGGGATCCATGCGGTAGGCCGTGGTGGGCCCCGCGGAGCCGATGACGTTGCCAGGCTTGGTGGGGCTCGGCCCCACGTAATAGACCAGGGTGCCCTTGATGTCGAAGGGAAGGGGCTGTCCCTTGTCCAGCCCCTCCACCATCCGCTTGTGGGCCGCGTCCCTGGCCGTGTAGATTACGCCCGAGAGGCGCACAGCGTCGCCGATTTTGAGCCGTTCCACATCCCCGTCCGACAGCGGGGTCTTCAGACTGTACTCGGCCATGGGTCAACTCCCCAAAGAAGGCTCTTGGCTAGCGGCTGTTGGCTATTGGCTCAGGACGACGGACCCTCTCGGTCGCTGCACTTCCGTGGCCAGTAGCTCGCAGCTGACAGCCCATAGTTCTAAAGTTCCATTTCGCCGTGCCGGTCCGCGTGGCAGTTGATGTTCACCGCCACGGGCAGCGCCACCAGGTGGCAGGGATAGGTCTCGATGTTGACGCCGAGGACCGTCACCGTCCCCCCCAGGCCCATGGGCCCGATGCCGAGCTTGTTGAGGCTGTCCTTCAGCTCGTCCTCGAGGGCGGCGTAGAAGGGGTCCGGGTTCCGGTGATGAGGGGAGCGCATGGCGGCCTTCTTGGAAAGAATACAGGACTTCTCGAAAGTCCCCCCGATGCCGACGCCGATGACGAGGGGCGGGCATGCGTTGGCGCCGCCCACGGAGACCGCCTCGATGACGAACTTCTTGACCCCTTCCAGGCCGTCGGCGGGCTTGAGCATGGCCTGCTTGGACATGTTTTCGCTGCCCCCGCCCTTGGCGCCGTAGGTCAGGCGGATCTTGTCGCCCGGGACCACGTCGTAGTGGATGACGGCGGGGGTGTTGTCCCCCGTGTTCTTGCGCTGGATCGGGTCGTTGAGGATGGACTTGCGGAGGTATCCCTCGCCGTAAGCCTTGCGGATTCCGGCGTTGATGGCGTCCGTGAGGTTGCCCTCCACGTGCACGTCCTGGCCCACCTCGGCGAAGACCACGGCGAACCCCGTGTCTTGACAGTAGGGAACGCACTCCCGCCTCGCGATGCTGGCGTTCTCCTGGATCTGCCGGATGACCTCCTTGCCCGCCTCCGACTTCTCGGCCGCGAGGGCCTCGTCAAAGGCCTTCAACATGTCCGACCCGATGTCGTAGTTGGCGTTCATGGCCACCTTGGCCAGGGCTTCGGTGATAGCTTCGGCTTTAACAGTCCTCATCTGCCTCCCCTGACAAGAAGGGGGCCGGTCCGTCAGGCCCCCGAGATGTTGATGATACGCCCCCGTCCATGCCGTGACAAGGCGGACGCCGGGCTCCCCCTTGTGCCCGAACGTGGTATAGTAGCGGCGCAGAGTTTGGCGGGTCCGGCGGCGTGAACGGGCCGTTGGAGCGCTGTGGGGGCGGAAACAAGGAAGTGACGAAAGGAGATTGGCACATGCTGAACAAGATCGGTCTCATCGGCGGTGGGTACATCGGCGGCGTTCTTACGCAGGAGATTGCTCAGCGGAGGCTCGCTCGCGCGGTGGGATTGGTAGACCCGGCGCCCATGCCGGGCCCGAACGATTCCCCCGAGCGCCAGGAGGTCATCAAGAAGCAGTCGGTGTCCATCGGGAAGTGTCTCGACATCGCCGAAGGCCTGCCCACCATCCGCAAGGATGTCAAGGTCGTCGGCTCCAAGGACTACTCCGCCATCGAGGGCGCCGACCTGATCATCAACACCGCGGGCGTGCCCCGCAAGGCTCGGCCGGATGGGACGTTCCCCAGCCGTGAAGAGCTGCTGGCGATCAACCTCAAGGTCACCATGGAAGTGGCCAAGGGCATCCAGAAGTACTGCCCGAACGCCATGGTCATCTCCATCGCCAACCCGCTCGACGCCATCGTCTACACCCTCGACAAGCGCCTCTCGCCCCCGAAGAACAGGCTCTTCGGCATGGCCGGCGTCCTGGACTCCAATCGCTACTGCTACTTCGTGGCAGAGGCGGCCAACGTTTCGGTCGAAAACGTCAACGCCGTCGTCCTCGGGGGCCATGGCGACGACATGGTGCCGGTGCGCAGCTCCTGCCAGATCGCCGGCATCCCGGTCACCAAGTTCCTCGACACCGACACCCTGGCGAAGATCGAGGCGCGCACCCGTAAGGCGGGCGGCGAGGTGGTCGGCCTGCTCGGCTTCGGC
>JAKBES010000230.1 GCA_021833665.1 Acidobacteriota bacterium | reverse complement strand
CGGGCTATTCGAACCTCGTGGTCACGGGGGGCGGGGGCACCCTCAGCGGCACCACCTACACCACCGGGCCCATTACGGCGAACACCACGGTCACGGCCTCAGCCACGGCAACCCCCACCACCTACACCGTCACCGCAGTAGCGGGAGCGGGCACCACCATCACCCCGGCCTCCCTCACCGTCACCTCCGGCCAGACGGCCAGCTTCACCGTGGGCCTGCTTCCCGGCTATTCGAACCTCGTGGTCACGGGGGGCGGGGGCACCCTCAGCGGCACCACCTACACCACCGGGCCCATTACGGCGAACACCACCGTCACGGCCTCGGCCACGGCGATTCCCACCCATACCGTCTCGATCACCCTCGGTAATGGAGCGCACACGCCCTCCACGTCGCTCACCGTGAATGATGGCGGCAGCGTCACGATTCCGTTCACCCTCGATGCGGGGTACACCAACCTCGTCGTCACGGGTGGCACCGGAACGCTCAGTGGTCTCAGCTACACGCTGACCAACGTCACGAGTGATGTTTCCTTGAATGCTGCTGCCTCGGTGCAGATGTTCACCATTACCGCCACTGCGGGGAACGGTGGATCTGTCGGCCTTGCGGCAGTGCACATTGATGCACTAGAGAAGACCTATACAGCATCCGTGCCCTACGGGACACAGCTGAATTTGTATATCCAACCTGATGATGTGCATGTGATTGATGTGTGCAGCGGAATTAGTGGTGTGCTTAACGGCAACACCTTCACGACCGACCCCATCACTGCAGATGGGAATCTGTCCATCAGCTTCAAGGCAAAATATGGATCGCAGTACGCGCTGCAGGGAATTCACATGACCCCAAACGCGGTGTTCTTCGATGAGTTCACGAATATACCGATCACGGTCGAGGCAACGGTACTTGGTACTGGCTTCAACCTTTTCGTGGAATACAGCATGAATGAATTCGATAACACCTTGAGTGGGACCGTACAGATTCCCCTTGTTGACGATGGTACGGGAAGTGATCGTGTTGCGGGAGATGGCATCTATACGGCCACTTTCGTACCCGCGATGAATCCCGCGCTGCGCTATTACGGGAACCTCGTTGACAGTCTTCAGGTGCGCGTTGTTGCGCGCGATGCCTCGTCAAACGTCATCTCCGCCGCGAATCCGATTCAGGCATTTATGAATCTCGGTATTGTTGCACGTTCGAGTCAGGTTGCCACCACTCCCGTTTCTGCGGGCGTCGTCGCGACCCAACACATGGTCAATGTCGTCCTTCCTGGTT
The DNA here is from genome assembly GCA_021833665.1 of Acidobacteriota bacterium. Lineage (GTDB taxonomy): Bacteria > Acidobacteriota > UBA4820 > UBA4820 > DSQY01 > JAKAJA01. The sequence continues at coordinate 4,795 of JAKBES010000230.1, read as the reverse complement.
TCCAGGATTCTCCGACGGCATTCACGAAGATCATGAAGAACCTCTACACGCTTTATCCTGATTCATTCGATACGGCGACGTTCTTTACCTTCGGGACGACGACGGGGGCGAATAACCCTGCTTGTGTACCCCCGAAGAATGTGGTGCAGGGCATTGGACGTCCCCTCTGGGACGAATCGGCGGACTGGGGAAGTGGTGGGACGCTCTATACGGTGATGTCGCTTTGCAATGATATCACCGGGCTTACGTTCCTCCATGAGTTCGGGCACACGTTCATGTTCAGCCTGAGCGATCCCGCGCTCAACCTCACCGATAGTTCGGGTGTGCATGTCGGTTCGCCGACGACGCTCATCGGACAGATGGGGAATGGGAATTACCTCAAGGTACAACCGAGTGGTGATTATCTTGTTACCAATCGACCCGATGGTGGCATGTTCTCGGGGAACAAGTATGCCGACATGGAGCTCTATCTCATGGGGCTGCTTGATCCCAGTGTGGTTACCCCTGAGCGTTTCGTACTCGACCCTGCGGTGAATGTGAGTTTCAATTCGATCATTCCCGCGTCGAGCACGAACCTCGTCACGGCCAACGACATCATCAGTGTCTATGGACCGCGTACTCCTGACGTCACCGCTAGTCAGAAGAATTTCCAGGCGCTGTTCATTGGCGTCTCGGAAAATCCCATGTCACCTGCGGAGATCGCTCTCCTTGATACCGTCGCCACGTTCTATGCGAGCGGTGCAGCAGGGAGAGACCAGCTCGTCCCGGGAGATACGCGTCTCTATACTCCGCCGTCGTTTGCTTCGGCAACGAAGTATCTCGCGACGATGTCGACCATTGTTCCTCCGCATAAGTAGCCGGCCCTGAGAATGTCGCAGATGTAGATTCGCCAGTGATTTGAGGGGAGCTTAAGGCATATCTGGCGGGCCAGAATGTAAAATGGTCCCCTAATTTGCGGTGTTCGAATGAAATAGAAGCCGGGCCCTCACACCCCCGTCCGCCCCGCGCCCCAGATGACCTTGTGCAGTTGTACCTGCATACGCACGGACAGGCCGTCGGCCACGACGCGCTCGGCCAGCCACGCAGGATCCAGGCGGCCCCACACCGGGCTGAAGAGCACCTCCACGCGGTCCCAGATCCCCCGCTCGGCGCACCAGGCCCGGGCCCATTCGTAGTCGGCGGCGTCGCAGAGGACGAATTTCAGCTCGTCCTGGCCGGACACCAGATGGTCCAGGTTGGATTCCAGCCAGCGGTGGCCCTCGCCGCTGCCCGGGGTCTTGCGGTCCACGATCTTGATGACCTCCCGGGGCACCGGAGCCAGGTCGTGGCTGCCGGCCGTCTCCAACGCCACCTCGTGGCCCAGACCCAGGAGGGCCCGCAGCAGGTCCGGGGCGCCGGGATGGGCCAGGGGCTCGCCGCCCGTCAGCTCCACGAAGGGGGCCGAGGGGCCCTTCCGCGGGGGGCCCAGCCGCTGCCGCACCTCCGCCACCAGCTCGTCCAGTTCCCGCATCGTCCCGTCGTGGAAGGCGTACTCGGTGTCGCAGTACGAGCAGCGCAGGGGGCAGCCCGTGAGGCGGATGAAGAAGCAGGGACGGCCCGCCCGGGCGCCTTCCCCCTGGATGCTGTGGAAGACCTCGTTGACCTTGAATTTCATCGTCGTCCTACCCTTCCCTTCGTCCTCCGCTCCCGCCCTTCGGGCGATCACGGGGCGCCCTGGACTACCCCCGGATCGGACGCGCCCCCGGCGCGTCCTCCCGCTCGCGCGCTGCGCTCGCGGACGGGGCCCCGTCCTTCCCCCTGGATGCTGTGGAAGACCTCATTGACCTTGAACTTCATGCGAAGGCTGCTCCTGTCCGATGGATTCTCCCATGGTGCTTCCGCAGGGGCAGCCTCCTGTGGGAGCATCATCCCTTTTCCGGGAGTCCCATGTCCCTGCGCCGCCTCCTGCTTCTCCCAGCCCTGTGCGCCGTGCTGGGGCCCCTGGCCGCCCAGGCCCCGGAGCCGCCCAACCCCGTCCGGGAGCGGTACACCAAGCGGGAAGTCCTCATCCCCATGCGGGACGGCGTGAGGCTGTTCACGTCCATCTACCTGCCGAAGGACACGAGCCGCCCCCATCCCATCCTCCTGCAGCGCACGCCCTACGGCGTGGGCCCCTACGGCGAGGAGGCCTACCGCCGGGGCGTGGGCCCCTCCGCGGCCTTCGCGGACCAGGACTACATCGTGGCCTACCAGGACGTGCGGGGCCGCTTCATGAGCGAGGGCGCCTTCGTGGACGCGCGGCCCGTGAACCCGGCCAAAGGCCCCAGGGACACCGACGAGACCACGGACACCTACGACACCATCGACTGGCTGGTGAAGCACCTCCCGGACAACAACGGGAAGGTGGGCATGTGGGGCATCAGCTACCCGGGCCACTACGTCGCCCAGGGCATGCTCTGCGGCCATCCGGCCCTGAAGGCCGTGTCACCCCAGGCGCCCATGATCGACCTCTGGGAGGGCGACGACAGCTACCACCGGGGCGCCTTCCAGCTCACCGCCAACTTCGGGTTCTTCCTCTTCTTCCACAGCCGCCACGACGCCCCCTCGCCCGACCGCCCCGAGGTCACGGAGGTGGGCACGCCCGACGGCTACCGCTGGTACCTCGACGCGGGCCCCGTGGCCGGCCTGGAAGGCAAGGTGAAGCAGGCCCCCGAGGGCATCTGGGAGGAATACATCCGGCACACCACGTACGACGCCTACTGGCAGGCCCGGAACCTGCGCCCCCACCTGCGGGGCGTGAAGCCCGCCGTGCTCACCGTGGGCGGCTGGTTCGACGCGGAGGATCTCTTCGGCGCCCTGGCCTGCGCCCACACCCTGACCGAGAAGAGCCCCGCGACGGACAGCCACCTGGTGATGGGGCCCTGGACCCACGGGCAGTGGGCCAGCGGGAACGGCAGCCGCATCGGCACCGCCGAGTTCGGATCGAAGACCGCCGCCTGGTTCGAGCAGGATGTGGAGCTGCCCTTCTTCAACCACTACCTGAAGGACGTCCCCGGCCCCGCCCTGCCCAAGGCCACGGTCTTCGAGACCGGGAGCAACCGGTGGCGCACCTTCGACGCCTGGCCCCCGAAGCAGGCGAAGCCCCGGAGCTTCTACCTGGAGTCCCAGGGCCGCATCAGCTTCGCCCGGCCCGGGGCCACGGATGGTTTTGACGCCTTCGTGAGCGATCCCGCCAAGCCCGTGCCCTACACCCAGGACATCAGCTTCGACTACTCCGCCCCCTACATGGTCGAGGACCAGCGCTTCGCGGCCCGCCGGCCGGATGTGCTGGTCTACGAGACGGCGCCCCTGACGGAGGATCTGACCCTGGCGGGCCCCGTCCGGCCCGTGCTGCACGTCAGCACCACCGGCACGGACAGCGACTGGATCGTGAAGGTCATCGACGTCTTCCCCGACGATGCCCCGGATCCCGCCCACTGCCCCCCAGGCTGGCACGCGGCCGGCCAGCAGATGCTCATCCGCGGAGACGCGATCCGGGGCAAGTTCCGGAACAGCTTCACCACGCCCGAACCCTTCGTACCCGGCCAGCCCACGGAGGTGGCCTTCACCCTTCCGGACGTCTTCCACACCTTCAGGAAGGGCCATCGCCTCATGGTCCAGGTCCAGTGTTCCTGGTTCCCTCTGGTGGACCGCAACCCCCAGACCTTCTGCGACATCCCCCACGCCAAGCCCGGCGACTTCCACAAGGCCGAGCAGCGCGTCTATCACAGCGCCGGCCTGCCTTCCCGCATCGACGTGCTGGAGCTGAACTAGGCCTCAGATCCAGCGCCTTCCGCCATCCAGGGTGAGGATCTCGCCGGTGAGGAAGGGGCTGGCGGCGGCATAGCGCACGGCGCGGCAGAGGTCCGCAGGCTCGCCCAGGCGCTTGAGGAGGGTGCGCTCCGCCAGGAAGGCCTCGTCGCTGCCCTCGGCCGGGAGGATGGCCCCCAGGGCGTGGCCCACGACCCGCACCCGGGGGGCCAGGACCTGGGCCAGCCCCGGGATCACGGAGGCCAGTCCGCCCTTGGCCGCGCTGTAGTGCAGCCGCTTCAGCCAGGGCTGGTGGATGGAGGTGTCCAGCAGGAACTGGAGGCAGGCCCCTTCCGCAAGGCGGGGCGCCAGGGCCTGGGCGCAGAGGAGCGGGAAGCCCAGATTGACCCGCCAGGTGGCCTCAAGGGCCTGGGAAGTCCAGGATCCGAGGGGCGCTTCGGGGAAGGTACCGGCCACGATCACCGCGCCGGAAATCACCACCCCGGCCGTGTCCAGGGCCTCCAGATCTGCCATCATGCGGGACACCAGCTCCGGACGCTCCGCATCCCAGTGAAGGGTCCGGATCTGTGTTTTCCTGGACAACCCGGCCAGCCAGTCCTCGCCCTCCCAGGGGCGGGAACTCGTCAATACCAGGTCGTGGTCCCCGGCGAGATCCTCCGCCAGGGCCCGCCCGAGCCTCCGGCGGCCTCCCACCAGCACCCAGCAGGGCCTTTCATTTTCCGCCATCCGCTCCATGCGGGCATTCTTCCACAAAGGTCCCATGAGCCCCACCCTCAAACGCATCCGCTGGCGCCTGCTCTGGATCAGCCTCGTGGCGCTGGCGTTCTCGCTGGGTTCCTTCTACCTGAACCAGTGGATGTACGCCCGTTCCGACGACCAGTGCTCCTGGATCGTGGAGAACGTCAAGGGCGAGAAGCGCATTGCCATCCGCGAGATCATGCCGGATGGCGTGGCCGAGGAGGCGGGCCTGCTGGAGGGCGACGAGCTGGTGGCCATCCAGGGGCAC
>JAKBES010000020.1:331-25108 GCA_021833665.1 Acidobacteriota bacterium | reverse complement strand
TCCCGTGCGGGCTCGAATTGTTCTCGCTTCTCTGCTGGCGCTCCTCGTTCTGCTGGCCGCCTGCGGCCGAAAGGGGGATCCCAGCCCTCGCAGGCTCCCGCGCTCCCTTCCCTCGCCGACCGCACCCCCGGCTCCAGCCGGCCCGCCGGGGCACGACAGCCGATCAGGCCATGATTGACCAGCTCGAATTCTTTAAAATGAGCGGGGCTGGCAACGATTTCATCCTGGGCGACAACCGCCACGGATCATGGAGTGCCCTGCCCCTGGACCATCTCGCCCGCAGCCTTTGCCGGCAACACCTGGGAGTGGGAGCCGACGGCCTCATCCTCGTGGAAACCTCCAAGAAGGCGCACATCCGGCTCCGAATCTTCAACAGCGACGGGAGCGAGTCGCCCATGTGCGGCAACGGAGCCCGCTGCGCGGCTCGCTACGCCTTCCTCAAGGTCATCGCCGGCCGGGTCATGACCATGGAAGTAGGACCGGAGGTCATCGGCGCGGAAGTTTTGGGCGATGGGCGCGTCCGGGTGGAGGTCCCCGCCGGAGGCCGTGCGCCCGAGCGCATCAGTCTCCGCGTCCAGGGGCGCACGATCCCCGCCTACCTTACGGATACAGGCGTTCCGCACCTGGTGGTCTTCGTCAAGGACGTCGAGGCCGTCCCCGTGCAGGCCCTCGGCGCCGCTCTTCGGAGGGCTCCGGAAACGGGCCCAGGTGGGGCCAATGTGGACTTCGTGGCCCCGTCCCCCGCGCCCCCCTTCCGAATGCGGACGTTTGAGCGAGGCGTCGAATCGGAGACGCTCGCCTGCGGCACGGGAGCCACGGCCGTGGCCTGGACGCTTCGCTCACTGGGACTGGCCGGAACGGACGTGGTGCTCCTTCCACGCTCCGGGCGGGAACTGGTCGTGTCCATGGAACAAGGCTCTGGCGCCGCTCCCAAGTTTCAGCTCACGGGCGACGCACGCCAGGTGTACCGGGGCATCCTCTCTCAGGAAGCCCTCCAGGAGGTCATCCCATGATGAAAGGCAGAGCGCTGTGGCGCGGACGAATCGAAGAGGTGACCCTCGACGCGGAGGGCCAGGTTCTGACGCCGGGAGGCCGGCCCGTTCCCAGGGAAGAACTCCACCTCCTGACCCCGTGCCTCCCCTCCAAAATCGTCTGCGTGGGCCGAAATTACCTGGAGCACGCCCGCGAACTGGGCAACACCGTCCCCGAGAGGCCCCTCCTCTTTCTGAAGCCGCCCTCGGCCCTGCTGGACCCGGGCGGGACCATCCTCATGCCGCCCGATTCGGCGCAGGTCGAATATGAGGGCGAGATCGGGGTGGTCGTGTCCAGGACATGCAAGGGGCTGGGACCGGGCGACGATGTCATGCCCTACGTGGCGGGCGTGACCCCCGTCAACGACGTGACCGCCCGAGACCTTCAGAAGCTCGACGTCCAGTTCACGAGAGCCAAATCCTTCGATACCTTCTGCCCCTTCGGGCCCTGGATCGTTCCGGTGGAGAGCTTCTCGGGCCTCGTCGTCCGCACGCTCCTTAACGGAAGGCAGGTTCAAGAGGGTTGCTCTGATGATATGGCGTTCCCTATCGCCGACCTGGTCCGGGCCATCTCGAGGGTGATGACCCTGATCCCGGGAGATCTCATCGCCACGGGTACACCCCATGGGGTGGGGCGCCTCGCGGCAGGCGATACCATCTCCGTCCTGCTGGGCGACGTTCGCCTCGACAACACCGTGAGCGCCTGAACGTGGACCCGCCGGACGCGAACCCACCCATGGTGGCCTCCCTCCCCGCCAGCTTCCTGGAAACCCTCGTGGCGACCAGCACGGACGCCGTCCTCGTGTGCGCCATGGACGGCACCGTTCTCTACGCCAACGCCCAGGGCGAGGATCTGACGGGGCTGCGCCGCCAGGACCTCTTGGGGCAGAAGATTCAGACCGCCTGTCCCCTTCTGCCCAGGGGCGTCCTTGAAGAGGGCCTCGCGGGGATCCTCTCCGGAAGCTCTCTGGGGTGCTCGCCCGTCCGCCCCGTGACCCTCCGCGACCGCTCGAGCCTGCCGCGCACCTGCCGCGCGCGGTTCGTCCCCCTCCCTTCCGCCGACGGGAATGGGCCCAGCGCCTTCGCCCTTCACCTGTGCGAAGCCACCGAGCTCTTCGCCATGCAGGACGAGGTGCTCGATCTCCAGGAGCAGTACCGGACCCTCGTGGACAGGTCGACGGATGTCATCTTTCAAATCAAGCCCAACCTCCTCGTGCAGTCCGTCAACTCGGCCGCACGAACGGTTTTGGGATACGACCCGAGCGAAATCGTGGGCCGTCGGATCGAGCTTCCCCTCTTTCTTCCCTCCGAGGAAATCCGCAGGCTCCGGGTGATAGGAGCTTCGGCCGTCCTGAGGGAGGGCGTCCGCAACAAGCTCTTCCGCATCCACCGCAAGAACGGGGCCCTCTTCTGGGGTCTTCTCACCCTGGCGCCCATCCGTCACGGGCGCTCCATCCGATCCATCCTGGGCATCCTGCGCGACGTCAGCGAATTTTACGAGACCCGCGAACAGCTCGAGGCCCAGCACGCCCAGCTCAGGCGGACCGTGGCCAAGCTCGAGGAGGCTTACCGCCTCCAGGAGCAGTTCGTGGCCAACGTCACCCATGAATTGCGCACCCCCCTCACGACCCTTCTCATCACCGCAGAGCTTCTTGAAAAGAACGTGGGAGCCGAGCGGGGCGCGGCGGACCGCCGCCAGGTCGAACTGGTCCACAAAAACGCCAAGATCCTCCTGGACATCATCAACGACCTTCTGGATCTGGCCAAGCTCAAGCGCGAAGCTTTCCGAGTTTCGGCCCAGGAGGTCCATCTTGCGGACTTCTTTCGAGGACTGGTGGAGGAGGTGGAACCCCTCTTCACTCAAAAGAAGCTCTCCCTGCGTCTCGACGTGGCGGCGGGGACGCCCGAGACGGTCCGCACCGATCCGGCCGTCCTTCGCAAAATCGTTATGAACATACTGAGCAACGCGTTCAAATTCACGCAGGAGGGAGGAGCGGTGCTCCACGTCAGCCGCGAGGAGGACTGGCTGAACATCGGCGTGACCGACACGGGCATCGGCATCCACTCCGATGAAATACCTCACATCTTCGAGGAGTTCCGTCAGGTAGACGGCTCGGACTCTCGGAGGTATCCGGGCACGGGGCTGGGGCTCACCATCGCGGACCGCTTCACGCGGCTGCTGGGAGGCCACATCGAGGTCGTGTCCAAACCCCAAGAGGGCTCCACGTTCTCGGTTCGCCTTCCCTTCCGAAGCGACAGGCAGCCTCCGGCGCCTGCCCTTTGAGGACAAACGGCATGCAGATCGGCGACCTTCGAGTGGACATCATCACGGCGGGGCCCATCCTCCTCGACGGAGGCGCCATGTTCGGGGTGGTCCCGCGAACCCTGTGGGAGAAGAAGCTCCCTCCCGACGGGCGCAACCGCATCGCCATGAGCATGAACGTCCTCCTGGTCAGGGCGGGAGGGAAAAACCTCCTGCTGGACACGGGGGCGGGCGATAAAGAGGACGACAAGTTTCACCGCATCTACGGCCTTCAGGCCTCCTCGCTGGTCCCGGACCTGGCCGCTCTCGGCCTGACGCCCGAGGACATCCACGTCGTGGTCAACACGCACCTTCATTTCGATCACGCCGGAGGCAACACCCTCCGAACCTTGGAGGGCCGAATCATTCCGGCCTTCCCAAAGGCGCGCTACCTCGTTCAGCGGAGGGAGTTCGACGATGCCATGGACTCCAACGAGCGTAACCGGGCCTCGTATTTCCCGGAAAACTACAAGCCCCTCGCCGATTCGGGGCAGATGGAGTTCCTTACGGGAGAAGCTGAGATCATCGAGGGAGTCCGCGCGATTCCCCTCCCTGGCCACACCCTGGGGATGCAGGGCCTCTTCCTGGAATCACGGGGCCAACGCGCCCTTTATCTGGCGGACTGCGTCCCCACCCATCACCACGTGCCCCTTCCCTGGATCATGGCCTACGACCTCTATCCCATGACCACGCTTGAAACCAAGAAACGCGTCCTCCCCCAGGCCGCCCGAGAAGGTTGGACGCTGTTCTTCGAACACGACCCAGAGGTCTCCGCCGGCCGCATCGAAGAACTCCAGCCTTTCACCTTCGCCGTCACTCCGGTGGGGCCCTAAGTGGAGCGGCAGCGAGAGGTGGTGGCCGTGGAGGTGGCGGGAGACCCGTCTCCCGGCCAGGGCACGTTCCTCACCCTGGTGCGTCAAACGTACCGGAACCGCTACGCGGACGGAACGTGCTCCCGGCCCTACCTCTATGAATACATCCACCGCCGCGGGTATGACGCCGTGGCTATCGCCCTTTACTACGAGGAGGGCGGAGAACCTTGGATGTCCTACCGCCCCGGCATCAGGGTCCCCGTCTATTTTCGCCGGGACCTCACCCTCTGCCTTCGCGATCCGCGTGATTACGACTTGATCCCGGAGGCCGTGGCCGGAAGTCTGGAGCCCGGCGACCACGGCCTGGCGGGATTCCTGGCCCGCGTGGTGGCTGAAATATGGGAAGAGGCGGGATTCGCTCTCGCCCCTTCGGCCGTGGAGCCCCTCGGCGGGGGATTTTTCCCTTCCCACGGCCAGTCCTCAGAGAAGATCCACCTCTGTGCCGCGCGGGTCGATCCTGCCTCGGCCGTCTCCCCCCAAGGTGACGGATCGGTGAATGAGGCCGATGCTCCGCCCGTGCGCTTCCGGCCTCTTCGGGACATCCTCCTGGACTGCGCCGCGGGCCGCATCGAAGACCCGAAGGTGGAAGTGCTCGCCTGGCGCCTCTGCCTTCACCTCGGGTACCTCCCCGTCCAGGGACGCTACGCCGTGCCGGCCGAGCGCCCCGCCATGCTAGAATTCCAACACTTCATGGGCCTGGCCGGCTGGACCTCGGCGCGAGACCAGGACCGGGACCGTACCGAAGCCCCGTGACGGCGGAGGGAGTCTTATGAACGACAACGCGGTCTGCACCATGCTCAACATACGGTACCCCATCCTGGCGGGCGGGATGACCTGGGTCTCGGAGGCCGTCCTCGCCGCGGCCATGAGCGAAGCCGGGGGCCTCGGGTGCATTGCCACGGGCAACATGCCGGGGGAACTCCTGCGCGAGGAGATCCGAAAATACCGCACCCTATCCACAAAACCCTTCGCCGTGAACCTGATTCTGCTCTCCCCCAATTTCAAGGAGTGCGTGGAGGTCGTGAAGGACGAACACGTGCCCGTCATCACCCTCGGGGCGGGTAACGCGAGCCCCTTCATTCCGGAGCTGAAGGCGGCGGGTGTCACGGTGATCCCCGTGGTGAATTCGGTGGCTTTGGCCCGGCGCCTTGAACGGGCCGGAGCCGACGCCATCGTGGCCGAAGGCGAGGAGTCCGGCGGACACGTGGGGGAAACCTCCACCATGCCTCTCGTGCCCCAGATGGTGGATGCCCTCAAGGTCCCCGTGATCGCCGCCGGAGGCATCGCCGACGGGCGTGGCATGGCCGCGGCCTTTGCCTTGGGCGCCAGCGGGATCCAGGTGGGCACGGCCATTGTCGTGGCCCATGAATCCAGGGCCCACGCCAATTACAAGGACGTGATCGTCAAATCCAACGACCGGGCCACGGCCGTCACCGGGCGCAGCATCAGCAAGCCCGTGCGCGCCCTCAAGAATATGCTCACTCAGGAGTTTCACACGCTTGAAGGGGCGGGCGCTCCCTGGGAGGAAATCGAGGGCCTGGCCATAGGGCGCCTTCGGGCGGCAGTCATGGAGGGCGACATCACGCGGGGCTCGGTCATGATGGGCCAAGTGGCGGGTCTCGTGAAGCGCCGTGCGAGCTGCGAGGAGATCATCCAAAGCATCATGGAGGAATTCAACGCCACCATGGAGCGAATCGGCGGATACCGCATACCGCCGGGGGGCTTTCAAACGAGGTGAGGAGATACCGAGATGCCGAGATGAGGAGATGAGGACATGCGGAGATGAGGAAGGGCGAGCCTTCGACGGCGCAGGTATCCCCTCATCTCGGCATCCCCCCATCTCCTAATCCGAGATTGACCCCGCCTCCCAGAGGACTTCCCTCGTGACGATGTACCCCTCCTACCTCAATCTGCTGGATTCTGGAGAGCTGGACAGGCGGGCGAGGCTTCTGCTCGGCCTTTTGGGACAATGCACGGTGTGCCCGCGCAATTGCAGGGTCAAGCGGCTTCGCAATCAAAGGGCGGTCTGTGAAACGGGGCGCTGGGCCGAGGTGGCCTCGTGGTGCGTGCATCGGGGTGAGGAGCCGTGCATCAGCGGCACGGAGGGCTCGGGCACGGTGTTCTTCGCGCACTGCAATCTCTCGTGCCTGTATTGCCAGAATCACCAGATCAGCCAGCAATGGCCGCCCGGAGAAGGTGCCAGAACAGCCGAAGAGCTGGCTGACATCTACCTGGATCTTCAGCGCCAGGGCGTCCACAACCTGAACTGGGTGAGCCCAAGCCACGTGGTGCCCCAGGCCGTGGAAGCCCTTGCCCTGGCCGCCCGCAACGGACTCCGCCTTCCCGTCGTCTACAACTCCAACGGGTACGACTCGGCAGAGACCCTCCGCCTCCTGGACGGCGTCGTGGACATCTACCTGCCGGACCTCAAGTATGCCGACGAAGCCTCCGCGGACGAACTGTCCCGGGCCGTGGGCTACGTTCCCAACGCCCAAGCGGCCCTCGCGGAGATGTGGCGTCAGGTGGGATCTCTCAAGATCGATGAGGAGGGCGTCGCCCGCCGAGGCCTCCTCGTTCGGCACCTCGTTCTCCCCAACGGCCTCTCCCAAACCCGCGAGGTCCTCGCGTTTCTTTCCGAGAGCTTCGGTGAGGGAGTCGCCGTCAGTCTCATGGCCCAATTTTACCCGTGCCATCAAGCGGCGAGCCATCCTCTGCTCGGACGCCCCATCGGCAGCGGCGAGTACGCCCGTGCCCTCCAGGCGCTTGAAGAAGCGGGAATCACCGAAGGATACGTCCAGGAGCTTTCCGCCCCCGGTCACTATCTACCCGACTTTTCGAGGGATGGCCATCCCTTCGAGACTTGAACCACCCGGGGATTCGGCACGGGCGTGAACACGGAGATGCCGGGATGTGGGGATGAGGAGATGCCGGAATGCCGAGATGCCGGGATGAGGGAAAGCCCGGCACGGCCTCGGGGTTCATTTCCCTCATCCCCTCATCTCCTCATCACGTCTCTTACCTCAGATCCTTCTCCGTCCATCCCCCGCGCAGGGTGCGGATCCTGAGGCGGCACTCAGGGAGGCTGAAAATGACCGTTCGGCCTTGGCGGCCCCCCGTGTCATCAGCGGCGAGCGGGATGCCTTGGTCCCGAAGGATGCTCCGCAGGGAGTCCACGTTTCGGGCGCCCACCCCCGTTTCCAGGTCCATCTCCGACTCGAACATCTTCGCTCCGCCCACGAGCCCCGCGCGCAGCAGAGCCGGTTTTGCCCCGAGGCCGGAAAGCCCGGAGCGCAGCGCTTCCAGGGCCGAAGCGGCGTACTTGGCGGGAAGATCGGTGGTGGTGTCGGTCGGGGGCCTGGAACCCGGGAGGAGCACGTGAGCCAGCCCTCCCATTCCCGTCCGCGGCTCGCAAAGGACAAGGGCCACGCAGGACCCCAGGCCATGAATCGCGAGCGCGTGGTCCCCGCCGGACACGGCCAGTTGCCCTATGAATACGCTGAGGACCGGCTTATCCCCCAAGGAAGTCCCTCACGTCGGGTTTGAGGAAAAGCTCCTCCAGATCCCTTCCCCGAACCTCCCGGCGCACCAAGTCGGCTTTGTCTTCTGGCTCGAGAAAGCGGTTCACGATGAGGACCTTCTTGCCGCGGACGGTGCACAGGGCACCGGCGCTGCGGATGCGCGAGGTCTCGCGGTAGCTTACCCCCATCTTGCTAAGAGCTTCTTTCAGTTCCTCTAGAAACGCCTCCCACTCCAGCTTCTTGAGCCGCCGGTTCATGGCTTCTCCAGGCGTGCCAGCGCATCGCCGATTTCGTCATCGGAGAGCATGTGGTCTGATTCCTTGGCCAGCTTTCGCACCACGGCCACCCGGTTCGTGGTCGGTTCAAACCCGTGCTGCTTGAGCCAGTAGACCATGTTGGATTCCCCCGACATGGGGCCCACCTCGATGGTCTGGTGCTTCCCGAACCAGGAGGCGGGAACGGAGGAGTAGACGATGTCCACGAGGTCCTGGTCACCCTTGCGCAGGGCCTTGAGGATGGCGGCGGCGTGGATGCCCGTTCCGGTCCTGTACGCGTCGCGGCCGAAGACGGGGTAATCGATAGGAATGGGCACCCCCGCCCAGCGCGCCACCCATTCGACGTACTCGGGGAGACGCGACAGGTCGCCTTCCCACAGCCCTTGGAGTTTCAGGTTGACCATGATCAAGTCGAGGGGCGTGTTTCCCACCCGCTCGCCCAAACCCAGGGCCGAGCCGTGGAGGCGATCGGCGCCCGCGTCCATGGCCGCCAGCGCCGTGGCGAGCCCCAGTCCGCGATCCATGTGCCCGTGCCAGTCCAGCTTTGCCTGGGCACCCGTCTTGGCGATAACATCCTTCAGGAAGGCCACGAGACGGCGGGCGCCGGCGGGTGTGCAGAAGCCCACCGTGTCGGCGACGCAGATGCGGCTCGCGCCACAGTCGATGGCCGCGCTGTAGAGCTCGCTGAGAACCTCTGGCCTCGCCCGCGTCGTGTCCTCCGTCACGAACATGACGGGCAATCCGGCGGCCCTGACCTCCGATACGGAATCCCGTGTAGCCTTAAGCAGGAAGTCCAGGTCCCAACCTTCCGCGTATTGGCGGACGGGGCTCGATCCGATGAAAGTTGCCACCGTGATGGGCAGGCCCGCCTTTTGAGAGATGTCGATGATGGGCCTGATGTCCCCGCTTACGGTGCGCGCGGCGCAGTTCGCCTCAAGGGGAAGCTTGGAGCGGACGATCTCCTTGGCCAGGTAGAGAGCGTCCTCTGTCACGTGAGGCCCCGAGGCCGGCTGGCCGATGTCTACGGCGTGGACTCCCAAGGCCGCCAGGAGATGAAGAAAATCCCGCTTGGCCTGGAGGGGCGGGTTCTTAGCCGATGGGCTTTGCAGGCCGTCCCGGAGAGTCTCGTCGTCGAGTTCTATGGGCCATGGCCGGGGCGCGGATTCCCCCGTGATGCCTTCGGAGCCGTTCCAGTTGTAGACCCACCGTTCCATCCTGAGCTCCCTCCCCCCTTATGAAGTGACGCTCATGGCGAGGCTTACCGCCCCGTGAAGGCCGGCTTGCGCTTTTGGAGAAAGGCCTGCGTCCCTTCCTTCATATCCTGCGTGGCGCAGCACAAGCCGAAAAGGGTCGCCTCCAGGTAGCAGCCTTCTTCGAGGGGCATGTCCAGGCCGGCGCTCACGGCGGAAAGGCAGTGGGCTATGGCCGCCGGGGCTTTGGATGCCATTTTTACGGCCATGGCGGTGGCCTTGGCCAGGAGGCCGTCTTGGGGCACGACTCCATTCACGAGGCCCATCTCGAAGGCGCGCCTGGCGTCGATGCGATCTCCCGTAAGCACGAGCTCCAGCGCCCTGCCCCGCCCCACGAGGCGGGCGAGGCGCTGGGTGCCTCCATAGCCGGGAATGACGCCCAGGCTCACTTCGGGCTGGCCGAATTGGGCGTTCTCCGAAGCGAGGCGCAGGTGGCACGCCATGGCGAGCTCGCATCCGCCTCCCAGGGCAAACCCGTTTACGGCGGCGATGACGGGCTTCGCCGACGTCTCGATGGTCCTGAATAGCTCTTGGCCGAAGAGGGCGAACTGCCGCCCCGTCTGGGCGTCCAGGCTTGCGATCTCGGCGATGTCCGCTCCGGCCACGAAGGCCTTCTCGCCCGCACCCGTGAGGATCACGGCGCGCACGGCGGGATCATGGGCGGCCTCCGAGAAGGCCGCCTTCAATTCCTCCAGGGTGAGCCGGTTCAACGCGTTGAGCTTGTCCGGGCGGTTGACCGTGATGAGGGCGTGGGCTTCGCTCGTCTCATAAAGCACGTTGGTGAGGTTCATGCTTGCTCTCCCTGAGATGGCATGGGTTCAAGGGGATCAACCCTCCGCCGTTTCGTGCGCGGAGGCGGGACTCGGAAGTCACGGTTTCTCGGTCTGGCTGCACTCGACGAACTTGAAACGCAGCATGCCGAACCCCACCTGGGCCCCCGATTTGATGGCCGTCAGCACGCCCGTGGGAATCCGTTTGCCGTTGATGAAGGTCCCGTTGAGCGTGCCCACCTCCTCGGCGAGATAGAACTGGCCGTTGCTGCATATGAGCTTGGCGTGCCTGCGCGAGACGCTTCGCTTCACGTCCTCTTCGGTCAGATCCACGTCCGGGGTGACACCCGTGACCGGGTCCTTGCGCCCCACGAGGGAGATCTCCCGGTAGATGGGGAAGACCTTGAGGGATCCCTCCGTCACAAATTCAGCAAGCACGGGGGGCTTGTCCTTACTTTCGGTGGCGGCCACGGGAATCTCCCGCTCATCCGCCGGGATGGCCACGGCCTGTCCTTGACTGGCGAGCGAGAGCTCGAGCTGGTCCGTGGTCTCTCGCAGGCGCTTGGATATCTTGCGGAGCATGCGCACGGCGATCTCGATGTTGCTCTTGATCATCTGATCGAAGGTGGCGCCGTTGATGACGATGAGCTCGGCGTCCTCCAGGACCGCCGCCGTAGCCGTTCGGGGCAGGCCCTCGAGCAGGCTCATCTCCCCGAAGAAATCGCCCTTCTCAAACACCCGCAGGAAGCGCTTCTCGTCACAGATGTTTCGGAACAATTCGACCTGACCGGACTGGATCACGAACATCTCGGCTCCCGGATCGCCCTCCTTGAAGACGATCTCACCCTTGCGATACGGGACGATGAAGTCGCGCAGCGGGTTCGCCATTCCCCTCCCTCGTCTGACAACCTCAGTCTAGATCAAAGCCAGCCTTATGGGCAACGAGGTCACGGCGCGGCCTTCGGCACGGAAACCACCAGCTGTCCCGACTCCGCGTCGTCCACCCGTTGCATGAAGGAGGCGAACTTGGGGTACTGCGGTGGCCAGACGATCTGGTAAGGCATCTGGACCTGCCGCTCCACGGCGATGGATCCGTCCTTGGCCGAGGCGTGGATCCGGTAGCTCCCGAAGGGGGTGTTGGCATCCAAGTTCGGCATGGCGTACTCGAAGGTGGCTCCAGGGGGAAGCTTGAGGGTGAATGTCTGATTCAGGAAGATGGGCGCCCCCGTGGTCAAGGGAAGCTTGCGTTCCCTGAGGCTTGCGAACGCCTGGCCCAGCCGAAGGGCCGGGAGAGGATCGGACACCGTCAAGTGGCCGTCGTCCGGGGGAGCGTACCCGTGGACGAGGACCGTGTAGTCCCACTTCAGGGGCTTGAAGGCGTCCTCCATGTTCTCCAGGTGCATATCCAAAAGATCCAGGTTCCCGTACTGCTTGGAGAGGGCCATTTGGATCGCCTGCCGCCACTGATCCTTATCCATCTTCGTGAGGGTACCCCTCAAGCTCTCCCCTGCTTCCGGGTCCAGGACCTGCCGGTGTTCGATGCGCAGGTCGCCGTCGGGAGAGAGCTCCCGGGTTTCCTCCTCGAGCGCATCGGTCCACGCCTTGAAGTTCGCGGGGATGTCCACCTCGCGCCAGGGCTCCGCCTTGCTCAGGTCCATGGCCCTCGCTCCCTGCAAGTACCAGGGCGGGACGAAGGGATCACGGTAGGGGCTTCCCAGGGTCAGGTACTTAACTCCCCCGGGCAGGTCGACGCGCAGGACCGGGGTGGAGAACTGGCCGATCCGCGCGAGATCTTCTCGGTACACGCGGTCAGGCACCGTCTCCGCCACCAGGACATCGAAGGGGATGTGGGCGAGGGTCAGGAACGCCGCGGCGGGCGTGAGGCGGCTCCCCTGGCGCGTCAAAAGGGTCTGGGTCGGATCCTGCCATCCCGCTCCCCGATCGCCGTCCACCTGTTTGAACAGGTAGCTGATGATCTTGTCGAGTTTCTCTTCGGGAGCCTTGGCGTCGCCCACGGCCTCGGCGTAGCGATGCTCGATCTCGGGGGTGATCTGGAAGGCCCCGGTGACCCCGTCCTTGAGGTACCGCCCCAGGTCGGGCCAGCCGATGCCGCCCACCGCTTCCACCAGCGGCACGAAGAGCATCCTGTTGGGCGTGTCCGGCTCGGGAGCGATGCGGGGCATGTCTCTGTAATCCCAATCCCTCCAGGTGTACCCCCCGCCGCTACCCTTTTTGGCCGGTCCCGGGAGGTTCTGTTCGTAGAACTGCATGGGGATGGAGTCGGGCCATTCCAGGTACCACTGGGTCCGGTGAAAGGGCTTTTCCAGGTCCTGGAACAGGTAGACCTGCGCCGTCACGTAGGCGTTGCGCTTCACGCCCGAAGGCCGTTTGAGCGTGATGTATTCGTATTCGATGATGTCCCCCGCCTCCACCCCCTGCATGCTCACCGTGTCCTTGTCGGGGATCTGCTCTGGCTCGAGGATGCTCCCGTCGGGCTTAACAGTCCTGAGCATGAGGATCACCTGGCCGGGAAGAGACTGCTCGCTCTCCCGGTCCACTCCTTCCTTGTTGTTGACGCGGATGATGCCGTGGTAGCGCTCGATGGAGGAGCCGTCCTTCTGGACGCGGGTGAACATCTGGTCCAGCAAGAGAGACGAGGGAGCAGCCTCGGGCGCCTTGCTCGTGTCCTGGGCCAAAACCTTCGCCAGATCGAGCCGGCGGTTTTGGAAGGGAAGGGGTTCGCCCATGGCCCACCGGCCCATGTCTACCTGGAAGGCGTCGGGTTTAGCGGCCTTGAGTTTCTCCCAGGCTCTGAGGCCGGCGGCCTTGTCTGCGGAGAGGAAGCAGGCATTGGCCAGCTCGAGCGAGTAGTCCACATCGGTCGGGTCAAGGCCAACCAGAACCTTTAATCGCTCACGGGCGGAAGCGTAATCGCCCGTTTTCATGTCGAGTTTGGCCAGCTCCTCGTAAAATCGCCGGTCCGGATCTCCGTATCTGAGGATCTCTGATTCCAGGAGTTTGCGGAGATCGGCCCATCGGCGCGTGGTCCTGTAGTAATCCTCCCACTCGCCGTCGGCGTTTCGCAGGGCCGCCAGCCGGGTGATGGCCGCCTCTTGGGAGACCGTATCGGGAATGCGCTGGTAGAAGGCGATCCAGGCCGATTCCACCGCTTCACACGCGGGGTGGTACGAGGACGCCGACTCCAGGACGACCCGCGCCTGGTGGAGCCACCCCCTCGTCTCAAACTCGCTGGCCAGCGTGAGGAACCACCTGGGGTCCTCGGGCGCCTTGTCCACGAGGCTGGAGAGGGTCGTGAGGTTGTCGTCGCTGTCCGAGTTCGCCGCCTGCAGCAGGGCCTTGAAATAGAGCGCCAGCGCGGCGTCCGGGTCCGAGGCGAGGGCCAACTCCACGGCCTTGTCGGCCCGGCTCTGGGCGATCTTGTCGGGCAGGTCGTCGGCCTCGAGGAGATACATCCGGGCCACCCAAAGGTTCCAGGCCAGACATTTGGGCTCAGCGGCGGCCGCGTCCTCCATCTCCATGCGTCCGCGGGCCACGTCGCCGCGCCAGCGGTGCCAGAGGGCCAGGAACCCCCTATACCGCGGATCCTGTTCCGCGAGGCCCGCCATGCGGCCTCCCCGCCACTCACCCTGGTCCACGAATCCCGCGGGAGGGAGGATCTTCAGCGTCCCTCCGGCGGACCACGTGACCTTCAGCGGATTTCCCCTCGCGTCCAGAAGGGCGATGTGCACGCCCTCGTCCCCGCGGATGCCGTGGATCTTCAGAAGGAGCCTGTGGGCCCCCGGCCGGAGAATCACCTGGCGGATCGCCGTGGGGTCCTCCTGAACCTTGAAGATGTCCTTCGTGAAGAGGGGTTTGTCATCCAGCACCACCCGGAAGCTCTTGGAAGCGTTGAAATAGAGGAGCGCCGGGGAGGACTCCCCCACGGTGAAGGGGATGAGGGCGTAGTAGTTGAACTCCTTGTCTTTGGGGGTCGTGTACGCGGGAGGGCGGCACTGGAGCCCCTCCAGTTCGGAGTAGGACCACTCCCCCGGGACGAATCGTCCCCGTTCTTCGGCCCCTACTTCGTAAAACGAGGTTCGGCTGAGTTCGGTGCTCGCTTTGGAGAAAAAGGCGCTCGGCACGAAGCCAGCCCGGCGCATGGCTTCCATTCTCGCGGCCCGGTCTCCACTTCTTCCCGCGAGCTGGTACGCCAACCAGCGGAGGTTGAACCTCACGAGGGGATCCGTGTCGGGCCGCTCGGTCATGAGCGGAAGGGCCGCTGTCACCAAGCTGGTCGTGGCGCGGTTGAACGTCGCGTCATCACTCACGACGTCTTCGAGGAGAAACGCCAAGGGATCCGCGGGTGCGCTGCGCAGCCCGTCCAAGGCCGTTACCATGGCCTTCTCCCGCTGCCCCTCGGCCTGCTGGAGGAGCGTGAGGCCGTAGGCCGCCGCCGCGTCCGACGCGTTGGCATCCAGATCGCGTTTGAACGCCGCCTCGGCCTGGGCCAGCGGTGCACCCGCAAGGAGCGCGTCCCATCCCGTGGAAGCCTGGGCCCCCACGCAGGCCGCAAAGGCCATGCTCGTCAAAACCAAGGCGCGGAGCGTTCCCGCCCGCCGCTGTGTGCTCATGGCTGTCCTCCCGGGAGGGCGATTCGGATGCGCTCGTCAGCCAGCTTGTCCACCTGCTGGCAGAAGGTCCTGAAGGCTTCGTAATCGGAAGGCTCGACCCGCCGAACCGCCAGCGTAACGGTGACGCCCACGGTCACGCGTTGCCCGTCCTGCTTCACGGTTCGAGTGGCGCCTCCGAAGGGGCCATCCACGGCCAGGTCCGAGGTCGGAGCGGCCAGGGCGCCAGGCGGAAGAGTATAGGCCACCGTGTAGTGTTGCCGCCACGGGTAGTCCACCACCAAGGGCAGGGTTCGGACCTGAAGGGAGGCGTACTGGCTCGAAAGGTTCAACCGGCCCAGCCAGATGGGCGCCGTGAGCCGGTCTTTGCCGTCGGGCCTGAACATTTGGCCGAAGACGCCTTCGTATTGGATGGTCACGGGTGTGGATAGGTCGGCCAGCGGGCCGAACTTGACGGCCGTGAGGTGGGTCCCCGGGAAAGATCCTGACAGGTCTTTCTCGAGTTGTTCCCTCTGCTTCTCCGGGTCCTGGTAGCGGCGCCTCACCCAGGAGCACTCCTGGCCCGTCATGGTCACGGAGCCCTTGCCCTGCGCGTTCATGCCCGACGCCGCCACGTCCAGCTCGTAGACCGCGTCATAAGTGTTGTCGCCCGCTTTGTCCACCGGAGTTTCGACGCGCTTGGTGCGCCCATCGGGCCACACCAGTTGGACCCAAACCCCCTGGTCCTGGTAGGGAAGCTCGCGAAGGCCCGAATATTCGGCGGTGCCGTCGAGGAAGAGGTCCAGCTCGGGCACGTAGCAGATGGCGTGGTTGAAGATCGCCAGGGAAGCAGGGCTGTCCGCGATAGCTCCGTTGTCCCGGGTGCGCGTGAGCACCATGCACGCGTCGAAGCCCGCCTGCCGGAGCATGGCCGCCATGAGAATGGCCTTGTCCTTGCAGTCACCAAATCGGCGGTCGAAGATCTGC
This sequence comes from Acidobacteriota bacterium, assembly GCA_021833665.1. Taxonomy (GTDB): domain Bacteria; phylum Acidobacteriota; class UBA4820; order UBA4820; family DSQY01; genus JAKAJA01. The sequence continues at coordinate 9,496 of JAKBES010000020.1, read as the reverse complement.
TTGACCTTGTAGGGCCGGAAGCCGTGTACGCCAAACTCCAGGCCCACGTAGTGCGTCTGCTGAACCACCCAGCGGTGGATCGCCTCCACCTTGGCTTCAGGCGTCTTGGCCCCACCCACGAGCTCCGCCACTTTGGCCTTGATCTCCGGGGTCACGTCCCACTGATCCGCGATGAACTGCGCGTACCAGCGGCCCAAGGCGTCCCAGTCCTTGAACGTGGAGAGATGGAGATACGGGGCGACCTCGGTGAAGCCCGGCATGTCGGGCTCCTGCTGGATGCGGGGGATGTTTCTGGAGACCCACCTGTAGGACTTGCGGCCGTTCATCGTCACGACCATGGGCTGGGAATCGATGCCCTTGGCCTCGATGTAGAGCGGGAAGTCCTCGGGCATGATGAGGGTATATTGCTTTTCCAGGATGGGCAGCATCCCTGCGAAGGGAACCAGGTCCCCGAAGTACCGGCCGTATTCATTCTGCTCGCCCACGTCGGCGATCTTGTATTCGATCCAGATGCGGTCCCCCGGAGCGAGAGAGGGGAAATTCAGGATCAAATTCCGGTTGCGGTAGTAGAGCCTGTACTGGGGGTCGGAGAGGGCGTCGGTGACCATGGTCTGAGCGTGAACACGCCGTCCGTCGGCCTTCAAGATGCTCGCCTCGATGATTCTCACATCTTGCCGATCCGGATCGAAGGCCACGGGCCAACTCTGCATCTGCTGCGCCGCACCCGGTTGGAGCACCTGAATCACACGCTGGACGTATCTCGTGGAGAGGCCGCTCTGCTCCACCTTCACCGCCGTGTTGTCCAGAAGGACCACGGCTTGCTGGCCCGAGAATGCGCCCAGGTCTGAAGGGATGTCCTTGGCTTCCACCCGGTAGCGAGCCTCGAACGTCTCCTCATGTGGCTTGAGGAACGCCACCTTGCGCTTGACCCCTTCCATCTGGGGCCTGAGGATGAGGGCCTTCTGATAGGCGGCGAGGGCTCCCTCGCGGTTGCCCTCCGCCTCAAGGATGTCCCCCATGAGCTCCTGCCCCTCGGGCCAGTCCGTCGCCCATTGGAGGACCGGGGCGAAAGAGTCACGCGCCTCCCCTTCCCTGCCCAGGGCCATGAGGTAGCTGGCCTTCCTGAAGGCCACGCCTCGATCCACCGGGAAGCGGGCGGCCATCTGGCTGAGGAGGTCCAAGGCCTGGGGGGTTTTGCCTGAGGAGATGAGATCCGAAGCCACGGCGTACCACGCGCCCGTGTCGGTCTGGTGGCTCAGCCGGTACGCGTCCAGCGCCTTCGCGGCGGCGTCCGACTGTCCCGTGGCCTTGAGGGCCTCGATGACCCCCTCCTGCACCGCCGTGCAGAGCGGGTGCTTCTCGTAGAGCGCGCTGAGATCTGCCGCGCCTTGTCCGGCGGAGGCGAACTGAAGGAGCGCCGTGTCTTCGATGACCTGCAGATAGGCGCCGGACGGGTCCGATTTCCGGGCCTTGCGGATGTAGTCCAAGGCGGGGAAAGGCATGCCCCGCCGCAGATAATACCGCCCCATGCGCTCCAGAGCCATGGGGTCCGCGGGATTCAGGTCGAGAGCCTTCTGAAAGGCCGCGCGGCGCTTGTTCGAATCGCTCTCGGCGTCCCCGAGGGCGATCCAGAGCTCTCCGTCCTTCCCGGCCCCCTCCGCCGCCTTCCTGAGCAACTGGATCTGCGGGTCCTCAACCCGGTCAAACGTTTTCTCCACCACGAGGTACTGCCCCAGGAGAGCCTCAGATCGCGGCGAGGGATCCTTCTTCTCCATGGCCCGAAGGCGCGCCTCCGGATCATTCACGGCCATGTCCTTGGGAGGAGCACCGTTCTTGGCCAGAACTACCTTGCGGTCTTCCTTGACCTCGGCGGGGTCGCCGACGGCCTTCCATCCGGTCAGGGCGTTCCCCGCGCCGTCCGTGATCCTCAGGGTGAAGTTCCAACCGGCCTCCTGGTTGCAGACCTTCACGAGGACGGCATTCCAGCCCTTGCTGAGGGTGCACGGATCGGCGTACTGGTCGAAGGCGCGCCCGTTGTAATTTTTCCGCGACGCCAGAAGATCGCCGTTCAGCCAGAGCTTGTAAGCCTCGTTGTATCCTCCGCGAAGAACTGCCGGGGTATCCTTGGCCACCCAAATGAAGGTCAGCGCGTAGCCGAGCACCTTCTCGGAGGGCGTCATGAGCTGGTCCATGGGCACGAGGCCCGCCTCCGACGGCACGGGCATGGTTCGCCAGGACACCGTGTGGCCCTTCCCGTCGAAGCTTCCCTCCCACGCAAACCCTGTTTCGGGAGGATAGGCCGTGTCGAAGCCCTGTTTGTTCTCATCGTCGAAGGGGCCCACCACGCGCCAGGCACGCACGTATCCGAGCTCTTCGTCCAGGCGGACCGCCTCGTCCCAGCGCCCCGTGGACCGGTAGAGGGAGGCCAGGAGGGACGTGGCATGGGCCTTAAGTTCGGGATCCGTGTCAGGGGAACCGGTGAGTTTGAGGAGGGCGGCCTCGAAGGCTCCGGCTCCGTCCTGCACGTCCAGGAGCGCTTCGGCCCTATAGAGCACGACGATGCCCGCCGGAGAAGCCCGCTGCTCCCAGAGGGCCTTGAGCTCGGCGTCGAAAAGGGCTCCCACCGTCGAAGATGCCGCGGCGGACAGAGTTGCGGCCATTGTAACCAGGAGGACCAGGACCCGGCGGATCTTCATCACGTACCCCTGAGGAAGCGCGGCCGCAAGGGGATCAAGCCCTCCTTCGCGGCGGCGATGACACCAAGAAGCCTCTCCTTGTCCCTGGAAAGTCTACCACTGAGGGCGAGAGGATTCGATGCATGGTTGGAGTGAAATACCGTGTCGCGAAGGTTCAGCCCCTCCACAAGCGCCTGAAGTTCTTCCAGGATGCCTTCATCGCCGGGCAAATGGAAACGCCCCGCCGCCCTCTGCCGGTGTAACGGGGCTTCGGGCACGTCGAACCAGGTCAGCGCCGAGAGATACCCAGGCTGCATGAGGTTGGCGGCCCGGGCGGTGGCCCCCGCGTGTTCCGCCCCGCCCTCCACACCGCCTAAACCGAGCAACACCATGACGGAAGATTTCATGCCCGCCGCGTGGCCCTTCAGGACCGCCTCCACTGACTCCGCCGAGGTGGCGCCTTTGCCCACCCCCCGCAGCACCTCGTCGCTTCCCGATTCCAAACCCAGATAGAACAGGCGCAGCCCCAAAGCGCGAAGCTCGGCCAGTTCGCCGGCGCTCTTCTGAAGCAGGTTCATGGGGGTGGCGTAGAGACTCACCCGGTGAAGACGCGGGAACGCGGTGCGGAGCGCCTTCAGAACCGCCGTGAGCACCTCCACGGGCGCGGCCATGGCATCGCCGTCGCCCAGGAAAACACGCGAGGTGTGCGGCCAGCGAGCCGCCGCCTCCGAAATGTCCTCCAGCACCTCCGGCACGGGCCGGACGCCGTAGGATTTGTTCCGGTACATGGCGCAGAACGTGCACGCGTTATGGGAACACCCGACGGTCACCTGGAGAATGAGGCTCTCGGATTCCGAGGGGGGCCTGAAGACGGGTTCGGCGTAATGCATCGTGCCTCGATCCAAGGTGCAGTGTACCCGTCCCTTACGGTCTCGTCAAAGCCCTCGGCTTCGGCTTCTGAGCATCGGGCGCCCGGACGTAGAGAGGAAGGAGGAAAACGGGAACACGTCCCGCCGCGAGAGCTATTCGGGCGGCGCGCGCCGCCGGGATGGCGAGGTTGGGTATAGCCGGCTGGACGCGGCACGCGCTGGGCCATGTGCCCACGAGGGGTGCGCCGTCTCCCACGGCCCACGCGGGCTCGGAGCTCAGCGCCAACACATCGTCCGGAGACACGGCCAAGAGGCCTCCCATGGGCCTGGTCCCCTGCGGGCCTTTTTGGAAGAGACGGGCGTAGACCTGGCGGCGCCTGGCATCCAGAAGCGCCCATCCGAGGCCCTCTCCCGCCCCCGCTTCCGCGAGGGCCGTGAGGCTGTCCACGCCGAAGGCGGGAACGCCCAGAGCCTTGGACAACCCTTCCGCCGCGGCCAGACCCACCCGCAGCCCCGTAAAGGAGCCAGGACCCAAGACGGCGCCCACGGCGGCCAGCTCTTCCCGTCTGAACCCAGACTTTCTCAAGAGCGCATCGAGGGCCGGCACGAGCCGTGTCGTATGGGTGAGGACTTCTTCCTGAACCTGGGCTCTGACATCGCCATCCTCCCCCAGCACCGCCAGGTTGAGCCACTTGGTGCAGGTGTCCAGTCCAAGAATCAGTCCCTTTCCCACGCGCTTCCTCCCTCAGTGAAAAAGAGCGGGGCCCGCGGCGCGGGCCCCGCTCTCTAGCTACTGAACGGCACACCAGCGGTTAATTGAACATCTCGGCGATCTTGGCGATGCCGGGGATGGGCCATTTCTCTCCGGCGAAGGCCTTGATCCAGCCCATGATCATTCCGCCCCAGGCCAAAACGATGATGAAGAGCCATCCGAGGCAACCCAGGATCCATCCCACGAAGGGAATCACCATGATGATGGCGGTGGGCACGCAGAGGATGATCACCGTCAAGGCCAAGGCCAAGCCCTGCCGGGCGTGCCAGTAGACGTACTCCTTCTGGGGATCCGACCGTTTGTCTTTGAACATGAAAAAGGGAATCAAGGATAAAATGCCGAAATACGCAAGGAAAAGGTGAATCTTGTCTTCATCGCTATAGGGCTTTCCCGTTCCCACTGCCTCGTTTTCTCCCATGGCTACCTCCCTATGTATTTAGCATGCCATGCTTCTTCACCGCGCGCAACTGGCCCCATGCCCCCTCGTGACGAGGGTCACACTTCCTGGAACATATAAGGTCTCAGGCAGTCCAGCCGCGCTTCGTAGTCCTCGGGGTGGACGAACCACGTGGCGGCTGCTACGCTGGACAGAAGGGAATTGCCATCCTGGGGCGTGTAGCAAAATCCCGTAACCTGTTTGCCCTTGACGTGGAGGGATTTTACGGCTAGGACCGTTTCGTTGAGGATCCGTCCATAGTGTCCGTGGTCCCGTCCAAAAGAAAAGACGGCATTGGAGGATTTTTTGTACGTCACCGCCATTCGGCGATTTTCTGCCACTACCTTGAGCAGCCCTTCCATGGTGGGAGCCTTGTTCAGGCGGAGCTGGAACCAGATGGCGTGCATGTACTGGGTGTTGAGCTTGATGGCCGAGGAGAAGAGATCCAGATCCAGCCCCAGCGTCTTGAAAAGATGCCAGGCGTCGCGGGCGTGGTGGGTGCCGAAATCGGGATCCTCGTGCTTCCCCGCCTGGGGCGAAGGCACGTAGGAGGAGTCCTGGCTGATGTCGTTGGCCCTGCGCATGCAAACGAAGCGGCCCTCTTCCAGATTGCCAAGGCTCGCGCCGTTGTCCATGGCCAGGGTGTGGACGATGACCGCCAGATTATGGGTGTTGCAGGATACCACCTGGATGAACTTGTCCTCGCCGGGCTCCAAGGCTTTGTCATTCACCCCGCGGGCGTACATTTTGCCGAAGCCGAATTCGCTGCCTTGGGCAATGAACCCCTTCACCTTGTTCTGGACGGGGAGGTAGAGCTTGGCTTTGTTGTCGTTTCCCACGGGGGTGCAGTCAATGACCACCGTGGCCCGTTCCAGGGCGTCGCCGCTGCTCAGGGACGGAGTGAGCCCCAGGTTGACGAAACCGTCCCACCCCTCCCCGTCGGCCGCCAAGCGCGCGCCGCTCTCCAGGAGAGCCCTGACCTTGGAACGGTCCTCGATGAGGGGCGTCCTCTTGTAAAAGGTCACCTCGTCGAAGCCCAAGGCGTCCTTCATGTGGCACAGCAGCCCAATGAGGGGCTCGCCGATGGTGCCTGTACCCACCACGTGGACGACCGAAGGCATGTGAACCTCCCCTGAGGCTATTATTGGCTTCCTTTCTCTACGTCCCCTCCTGCCACGAGCCGAGATACGCCACCTGCTCGGGGGTGAGGACGTCCATCCCGTACCCCATGGTCTTGAGCTTGATCCTGGCGATCTCCCGGTCAATCTCCTCGGGGATCACGTGAACCCCCTTGGCCAGACCATCCTTGTGCTGGAGAATCCACTCGGCGGAAAGGGCCTGGTTGGCGAAGGACATGTCCATGACCATGGCGGGGTGTCCCTCGGCCGCGGAGAGGTTCACCAGGCGGCCGTCCGCGAGGACGTAGACCTTCCTGCCGTTGGCCAGGGAGAACTCCTCCACGAAGTCGCGGACGAGCTGGCGGGATAAACACTGGTCATAGAGGCCCCCGTCCAGTTCCAATTCCACGTTGAAGTGGCCGCTGTTGCACACGATGGCCCCATCCTTCATGGCAAGGAAGTGCTCCATGCGGATGACGTGCTTGTTTCCCGTGACGGTGATGAAGAGGTCACCTACGGGAGCGGCCTGGGCCATGGGCATAACGCGGAAGCCGTCCATGACCGCCTCGATGGCCTTGACGGGGTCCACTTCAGTGACGATGACGTGGGCGCCCATGCCCTGAGCCCTCATGGCCACGCCCTTCCCGCACCAGCCGTAGCCCGCGATGACCACGGTGGACCCCGCCAGGAGCATGTTGGTGGCGCGGATGACGCCGTCCAGCGTGGACTGCCCGGTACCGTAACGGTTGTCGAAAAAGTGTTTGGTCATGGCGTCGTTCACGGCGATGATGGGGTAGTCCAGGACCCCAGCCTTGGCCATGCTCCGCAGGCGGATGACTCCCGTGGTGGTCTCCTCGGTGCCCGCCACGACCGCCGCGAGGGCGTCCTTCCGATCGCTGTGGGCCAGGGAGACCAGATCGGCCCCGTCGTCCATGGTGATGGTGGGCTTGGAGTCCAGGACCGCGTTCAGATGCTTGTAGTAGGTGGCGTTGTCCTCCCCCTTGATGGCGAAGGTGGAAACGCCAAAATCCTCCACGAGGCTCGCCGCCACCTCGTCCTGGGTGGACAAGGGGTTGCTGGCGCAGAGTGCCACGGAGGCTCCTCCCGCCACCAGCGTGCGCATGAGGTTGGCCGTCTCCGTGGTGACGTGGAGGCACGCCCCGACCCGGACGCCCGCCAGGGGTTTTGTCAGCTCAAAGCGGGCCCGAATGTCCGCCAGCACGGGCATGCTCCTGTCCGCCCAAAGAATTCTTGCCTTACCCTTCGCAGCCAGGCCGCGGTCCTTCACGTCGCCGTGGATCACGATGCACTCCCCTTCCTGTTTGGGGCGCGAAGCGCCTTGAGGTTGCGGGCTTGATGGGTCTTCTCCCAGATGAACTCGGGGAGCTCGCGCCCGAAGTGTCCGTAATTGGAGGTCTTGCGGTAGATGGGGCGCCGGAGCTGCAAGTAGTCGATGATCCCCTTGGGGGTGAGAGGGAAAATGGCGCGGATGGCCTTTTCGATCGTCCCTTGGTCCGTCTTGCCCGTGCCAAAGGTCTCGACCATCACCGAAACGGGGTCCGCAACGCCGATGGCGTAGGCGAGCTGGACTTCAGCCTTCTCCGCAAGCCCGGCCTTGACGATGTTCTTGGCGATGTGGCGCGCCATGTAGCAGGCGGACCGGTCCACCTTGGTGGGATCCTTGCCCGAGAAGGCTCCGCCGCCGTGGCGGCCCATCCCGCCATAGGTGTCCACGATGATCTTCCGGCCCGTGAGGCCCGTGTCGCCCTGGGGGCCGCCCGTGACGAAGCGCCCCGTGGGGTTGATGTGAAAGGCCGTATTCTTGTCCAGCATGTCCGCGGGGATCACCTCGCGGATCACCACCTCTTCGATGTCCTTCTCGAGTTTCCTGCGCTTCACATCGGGATCGTGCTGGGTAGAGAGGACCACGGCCGTGACTTTCTTGGGCCGTCCGGATTCGTAAGCCACGCTCACCTGGCTCTTGCCATCGGGCCGAAGGTACTCCAGAAGGCTCTTCTTGCGCACCTCGGCCAGGCGCTCCGTGAGGCGGTGGGCCATGTAGACGGGGAAGGGCATGAGGGTCTCGGTCTCGTCGCACGCATAGCCGAACATGAGCCCCTGATCACCCGCCCCGCCCGTGTCCACGCCCATGGCGATGTCGGGCGACTGGGGGTCGATGGCGGAGATGACGGAGCAGGTATGGTAGTCAATGCCGTACTCGCTCTTGGTGTAGCCGATATCTTTGAGAACGGAGCGGACGAGATTCGGGACATCCACGTACGCCGTGGTGGTGATTTCGCCGGCCACGAAGGCGAGCCCCGTCGTGACGAGCGTTTCGCAAGCCACGCGGCCCATGGGGTCCTGTTCGAGGACCTTGTCCAGGACGGCATCGCTGATTTGATCCGCGATCTTGTCCGGGTGGCCTTCCGTGACTGATTCGGAGGTGAAAAGAAAGTCTTTGGCCATAGTGTCCCTTCTAAATAAGAGGTGGAACTTGGGTATGGAACCGATCGTCCACTTGCTTGATCGCTCCAAAAGGTGACTAGGGGGGCGGGAGATGCGAAAAGATCCCCGTCACGTGATCACCCGATCACTCGATGACCTGATCCCCTGATCACCGAATTACTTTCGCTTTCAGCGAAACCTTCCCGTCCTGACTTTGGACCGAAAAAACCACGTCCTTGCCCGCGTATTTCAGAAGGATGGCTTCGCGCTGCTTCCTGAGATGGGATTCGAAGGCATTGTAATCCCACTCCGGGACCATGCCCACCTGCAACCTAGCCGTGATGAACTCCTCATAGAGGCGGCGCACCGGCCTGGCCCCGTTCTCCTTGGACCCGGATGGGGGCGGGGCGGGCGATGACGGATCCGATGACGGCGACGGCGCCGGCGCCGCCGGGGTTACAGGCAGGCCCCTTTCCAGCTCATAGAGGGCCCTTTTCGCCTGGCGAAGGGGGCTTGCGAACCGCGGATCATCCGCCAGACCCTCCTCCTTGGCTCGCAACCATTTGTTCCACTGCTCGCAGTGGAGGCTAAAGGTGCTCGCGAAGGTGTTAAAAAGAAACTGCTGGGACATGCGGTTCAGGGTCCCGTTGCTGTAATGGCGAACCAGGCCCTCAAGTTCGGCCCGCTCCCTGGAGGGAGGGCCCTTTCTGGAGCCGGCGAAGTACAGGTCGTACTGGTGCTTCAGGACGCCGAAAAGGTCCTGCATGCGCTTGATGTCCGCGTCGAAGTTGACCTCCGCCATCCTGAGCCGCTCCTAGGAAGCCTACACTTTACACTATGGCTCCAGAAG
>JAKBES010000020.1:0-321 GCA_021833665.1 Acidobacteriota bacterium | reverse complement strand
TGGGATTGGACTCCCTCTTGCGGGGCTGCCGGGTCCTCGTGCCCCTCCCCTCGCCCCGGCCTCGCGGTACCGCTTACGCAGCGGGTTGGGTTGAATGGCCCAAATTCTTTGAATTCCCGTCCGTTTCGCCTTGACACCGCTCTTGGCAAAGGATAGATTCGGCCTTCGGGCGGAAGCGGCCCTAAGGTCCGGTCTCGGTGCTGCTCGGACCGCAGTCGGGTCCCGTTCGCCATGTTTAGGGGGGATCTCGTTCAACCACTTCACCTACAGATCGATGGGTTTCTGCTGGACGTTCACCCTGCGTTTTCCTGACGGGTACGA
>JAKBES010000229.1 GCA_021833665.1 Acidobacteriota bacterium | reverse complement strand
CCTACCCCTGGGAGGAACTGGCCGGACGGATCCCCAAGGCCGATGTGGTGGTGAGCGCCACGTCCGCCACGGAGCCTGTCATCACCCGGGAGGATGTGCGCAAGGCCGTCTCCCAGCGCCGGGGCCAGCCCCTCTTCTTCCTGGACCTCGGCATTCCCCGGAACGTGGATCCCCAGGTGGCCGACCTGGACAACGCCTTCCTCTATGCCGTGGATGACCTCCAGGAGATCGCCGAACGGAACCGGCAGGAGCGCCAGCGGGAAGTGGTGCCCGCCATGGCGATTCTCGAAGAGGAACTGGAGGACTTCCTGGCCTGGTTCGGCTCCCTGGCCGTGGTGCCCACCATCGCGGCCCTGCGGCGGAAATTCGAATCCATCCGCGAGGCCGAATTCGACCGGTCCCTGGAAAAGCTGAACAACTTGAGCCCCGCGGACCGCGAGAAGATCCGCCTCATGGCCCAGTCCATGGTGCGCTCCCTGCTGCGCCGGCCGACGGAAGCCCTCAAGGAGGAGAAGGATCCCGCCCGCCGCCTGGAACGCGCCGAGGCCGCCCAGGTGCTCTTCGATCTGGATCTGGAAGCCAAGGGCTGAGGCGCTTACAGCTAGCGCGTGGCCATCCGCTGGAATCGGAAGACCACCTTGCGCTGGAGGGCGCGGCCTTCGGGTGTCGTGGGATCGCCCTCGATCTGCGTGTCGCCCCGGGCTTCCACGGCCAGGTGCGCGGGATCCACGCCCAGATCGCGCAGGTAGCGCCAGACCGTCTCGGCCCGCTCGGCGCTCAGGGCCAGGGCATCCCCACCGGGGCCCCTCTCGCCGGGCGCCGCGTGCCCCTCGCACACCACCGTGAACCCCGGATAGCGCTGGATGAGCTGGGAGATCCGCACCAGCAGCACATCGCTGCCCGGCGTCAGCGCGGAACTGCCCTCGTTGAAGATCAGCGCCCCGTGGAAGCTCACCACGCGCAGCTCCGCGCCCACCTGGCGCCCGGATTCGGTCTGGAGGTCGTTGAGCAGCTTCTCCAGGTCCGCCGCCTTGGCCGGAGCCAGGCCCCGGGAACCCGGCAGGATGCCATCCGCCGTCGGCTTCACGCCGAGGGCCTTCTGGATGGACTGGACCGCCTGCTGGAGCTTGGCGGTGTCGTGGGCCGAAAAGGAGTACAGCAGCGCGAAGAAGGCCATGAGCTGGACCATCAGATCCGCGAAGGTGATCAGCCAGAGCGATTCCAGATCCGCTTTCCGGCGGGCGAACCGGATGGGGGCCTGGTTGGCCATCTCAGCCCCGCCCGCGGTCGCGTTCCCGCGGGGCGAGGAAGGCCTTGAGCTGGATTTCCAGCACCGAAGGATTCACTTCCGCCTCAATGCCCAGCACACCTTCCATCATGATCTGCTTGAGCTGCATCTCCTCCCGGCTGCGCACCTCCAGCTTCCCGGCGATGGGAATGGCCAGCAGGTAGGCGATGACCGCGCCGTAGAGGGTGGAGAGCAGCGAGAGCGCCATGGCCCCGCCGATGTTGGCGGGATCCTTGATGCTGGCGAAGAGCTGCACCATGCCGATCAGCGTGCCCACCATGCCGAAGGAGGGAGCGGCCAGCGCGATGAAGCGGAAGATCTCCTGGCCCTGGTGGTGGCGTTCCTGGGTGGCCCGCAACTCCTGCCCCAGCACCTCGCGAATGTGATCCCGGCCCGCCCGGTCCACCACCATCCGCAGCCCCTTCGCCAGGAACCCTTCCACATCCAAATACTTCTCCAGATTGATCAGCCCCTCGCGGCGCGCCCGCTGGGACAGCCCCACGATCTCGGCGATCACCTCCTGGGAATCCGGCGTCCGCGTGGAGAAGGCCCGCGAGGCGATGGAGAAGGCGTAGCGCACATGATCCAGCGGGAAGCGGATCAGCGTGGCCGCGATCACCCCGCCAATGACCACCATCGTGCTGGGCGGATTGAAGAAAATCCGCGGATTCGGCCCGAAGCCGATGGCCACCCCCAGCAGCAGAAAGCCCAACAGCACCCCGATGAAACTGCCTCGATCCATATCCGACCTCGGAAGAAGTATCGGCGGGTCAGCTCTCAGGGCGTAGAAATGGGGGGCGGACCAAGCCTCCTCACCTAGTCGGTTCAGCGAGGAACCAGCAAGTCCCAATTCCTACGAGGCGAGGCATGGGCCATAGACAAGATGTGACGAAGTTGCGTCTCTAGGCGTCCGATTCTGAGATCAGGACTCTTCATTGGAGGGCTTGTTAACAAAACGCACCCCTGTTGCCACTTAGCTGCCCACCCCCTAATCACGGAACCCTTAGAGCCTGATGCACAACCTCGGATCTGACCCCAAATCATGCGTAAGTGTTGGCCTAATCGATTACAAATATTGAAAAGTGGATCGACGCGACCCGAAAAGGTGGTTATGCAATAGATTTCTATCACAAAAATCAGACTAGACTCCGCATTCCACTGATTTTTGCCACTAAATATCACAAGCACATCTTCTAGCTTTTTAAACACTTACCATTTTTTATATTAAATTGCTATGCAACGATAACATGATTAAAGCTAAGTTTTTGCAATTTTAATTATCTGAAAACTCATTAAAGATTGTACCCGGGCGGCAACATTCCCTGGACATGGCGTCCTGAGGCTCTACACATCCGCAGATATGCGGTCCCATAAGGAGGAGTTCAATGAAAATGCATGCTGAACGAAGTTCTGTTCAGCCCATCCCAGCAGCACCAACTTTGGAACCCAGAATTTACAAGCAAGGAGGATCAATATCCTTGCCGTACATCAAGGAGGTTGCATGAAGACGATTATGAAGACAAAAAACAAGACATTAGCCTGGCTCGCTGCATTTGTAGTGGCTTCTTTTACGGCCTGCGGTGGTGGTGGCAATAGTGTAGCTATTCCTAGCATTACCGCTTTCGGCGCGTCCAACAATTCGGTCGCCACTAGCCAGAACAATTTCATTCCGGAAACCTTTGTAAATGCTGGAAGCCCCGTATATTTGCGCAGCACTTTCTCAAACGGGAGTGGCGTCATCACACCGGGCAATATTTCTATTACTAGTGGGGCGGTGGCGACTGCCACTCCAGCGGCCACGACCACCTACACTCTCACTGTCACCAATTCCGCAGGCGCTACCACAACCAAGACCTGCCTTGTGACAGTAGTCCCTCTGCCAGTCATCACCAGCCTGACAGCGACACCGACAAGCCTCTCCCCGGGGGGGATCGCGACCATTTCATGGACAGTATCAGATCAGAGCGCATCGTGTTTCCTGGACTTGGGGCAGCGGCAAATCGGCGGCGGTGCCAATGGGGACAGCCATTACCCGGTCTCACCTACCGTGACGACCACATACACTCTTCTAGTCGAGAACGCCGGGATGACCCCCGTCTCCAAGAACATTACGATCACCGTAATCCCGAACACGGCCCCCACCATTACTCAGTTCACTGCCACACCTGCCATTGTTGCGCCGGGGGGAAGTTCGTCTCTGACCGCCACCTTCACCAACGGCACGGGCATCATTACGCCGGGCAATCTAACCGTTACCAGCGGTCTGCCGGTCGTAGTTACTCCCTCTATCACAACTACCTACACCCTTACCGTCAGCAGTCCCGGCAATCCTTCTGCGACCTCACAGACAGCGGCAGTGAACATCGGGCCCGGGACCATCGCTATTATCGCTGGCCAACCAGGTAACCCTGGCACTACCAACGGTCATGGCACTTCTGCCTTGTTCAACTACCCGACTAGTGTCGCAGTGGATGGCTCCGATAATGTCTACATAGCAGATACCTCAAACAACTTGATCCGAATGATTCTTCCATCGGGGGTGGTAACCACCATAGCCGGGATCCCTGGTGTCTCCGGGAGCGCGGACAGCACCATCAATAGTAGCGGTACCTTCAATGGCCCACTGGGTGTAGCCTCAGATACTATGGGCAACGTCTACGTCGCCGACACCAACAACAACACGATCCGCAAGATTACCCCCAATGGGACGCTGACTACCTTGGCCGGGAAGGCAGGGCTTTATGGCAGCAGTGATGGAACAGGCGCGGCAGCAACCTTCTGGTCCCCGAGCGGAATTGCCGTGGACAGGTCTGGCAACGTCTACGTTGCCGACACCAAGAATAACACGATCCGTAAGATTACCCCGGCCGCCGTGGTGACTACTCTCGCCGGAATACCGAACAGCAGCGGTATGACCAATGGTAACGGTACACTCGCGACCTTCTCCGGGCCGACCGGCGTGGCCTGCGACACCAGCGGCAATGTCTATGTCGCTGATTACTGGAATAATGCCGTAAGGAAGATCACCCCCAATGGAACCGTCTCGACCTTGGCCATACTTAACTATATGGTAACTGGCGTTTCCGTCACTCCCTCCGGGGATATTGTTGCGGTGACCGGAAATGGATACTTCTATCGCATCTCTTCGGCGAATGGTTCAATTCTCGGAACCCTACCGTCCTCCACTGGGACTGGTTATTGTGTGGCTGTGGATTTGGCCTCAGGGTACATCTACACCACCGGGTTCGATGACATCATTGTCATTCCTGGAGCCGCATTCTGATTGTCAATCGCAACTTTTTTTATCTCATTTTACTCACGCCACTGAAGCCAGCCTTCGAGCTGGCTTCAGTCTTGATTTCACGGCCGCAAACGCTGTCTGGTAGCTCTGCGCCACCAGGGGGGCCGGACTGAATCCGGCGCAGAGAGAGATCAACAGAGAAAGGGTCCGTCGCATGGGCATCCTGGGATAGACAGGCGATACCCTAGCAATCCGTTTTGGGAGTCCGAAGTTAATTATTGTTAAAAAATGTTAATTATTGTTAATAACGCGTATTTTGCGCCTCAGACTCCGGGCGGAAATCCCACGGCGAGGCGGATGCGGGCGATGCTGGGGGCCACGCTGCCGTCGGCGCGGCGGATGAGGATGGGGGGTTCGACTTCGGGGCATTCGGCGCGGGTTTCGAACGCCTCGGGAAGGTCTTGGCGGCGGGTGGCGGCGAAGAGATCGAGGCCGTAGGGCTCGCCTGCCTTGAAGACGACCTCGCGGCGGTGGAGGCACAGCAGGTCGGCCTCCCGCAGGGCGGCGAGGGCGCGATCCCGCTGGTCGTTGGGGAAGACACAGGCGAAGAGGCCGCCAGGAGCCAGGATGCGCGCCGCGGCGTGGGCATAGTCGGCGATGGTCCCGCGCACTTCCAGGCGGGCGGGCACGGCCTGGGGGTGCGCGGCGGGCACGCGGCTGCCCTCGGGCCAGTAGGGTGGCGTGCCGAGCACCAGATCGAAGGGGGCCTCGCCGGCCAGCACGGCCGGATCGCGGAGATCGCCCTCATGGATGATGTAGCGGTCGCCCAGGCCGTTGTAGGCCGCGCTCTTGTGGGCCAGGGCGGCGCTCTGGGCCTGGGCCTCGACGGTATGGAGGGTGGCGCCGGGGCAGCGCCAGGCAGCCAGCAGGCCCACGCTGCCGATGCCCGAGCCCAGGTCGGCGATGCGCTCCGGCCGGGGGCACCAGGTGGTGCCGTACCAGGCGGCCAGCAGGTCGTCCACGCTGAAGCGATGGCCTTTGGCCTTCTGGAAGATCCGCCAGCGGCCACAGAGACCATCGAGCGTTTCGTCCGCCTCGGGCGAAGGCCCTCCGGGCGGCACCGGACCGGGGCGGGTCCAGCCCTTGAAGCGGTCCAGATCATCGAAGGCGGCGCGACGAGGCATGCCTTCAGTCTGCGGCAAGGAGGCATCCCGGAGGAATCATACTGTTTCCCGCACTTCCGAAAATCCACCCTGGCGTGGGCTGCCCGGCTGCGCCACACTCCCTCCATGGCTGACCTAGGGACGTCCCCGGAGCCCACCCTCCGAGAGGGGGAAGGCTCAGCCTGCGAGGGCGACAGTTGCCTCACCCTGGACGGGGCCTTCATCCGCGTGCGGACAGCCTTCCTGACCCACCATCCGGAGGGGGATGTGGCCCTGCTCCTGCGGGCCTTCTCCGTGGGCCGGGAGATGCACCGGACCCAGGTGCGCAAGAGCGGCGAGCCCTACTTCTTCCATCCCCTGGCCGTGGCCCAGAGCCTGGCGGAGTGGCGGCTGGACGCGGTGAG